>CAJVWU010000020.1 GCA_913009755.1 uncultured Bacteroidia bacterium | reverse complement strand
TGAGACAGGCAAGTTACCTGATCTTTTAAAGTGGCACTGTTAGAACCGAAATAAGTGGCACTGATACTCCGAAATGCCTGGCACTAATAAACCGAAATGGGTGGCACTGTTAGAACCGAAATATCCACATGGCAGCATTGACTATTTAACCCCAATAGAAGCTCATTTTAGGTCCGGAAAACTAAAAAGAGAGATTTAAAAAACAGTAAACCGTATTTAGGATTAAAAATAAAGTGTAAATTTGAAACAGGATTAAGAACTAAAAAGTGTAACCTAAAATCAGGACGAGACATTTGCCAGTCAGGCCCATTTGTCTTTACATCATAGCGCCGCTTTTTTCGTATCTCATTGTAAAAATACTGTGCCAATCGCTCCACTTGCTCATCCAGCTTCTCAAGCGACAAACGCATCTTTCCCTGAACCATCTCTTCGATACGTTTGCCCAGCCGTATCTTTTGTTCATTGGTGGGCAGATCTTCCAGTTTCCCCAAGCCGATGATAACACGGTGACGTACCCTGCCGTCAAGCCGGTAACTCTCGCAGAGTTGATAGAGTCTGTACCGCTCTTTGGTCGTCTTGTTATATTTTGATAACGGCTTTACAAACATAGTGCAAGTTTAGGCCATAACTTGTTCCCTGCCAAGCCTTCAGGTACCACTACATTTGCTATATGAAAAATTGCAAAAACGCAACTGCTTGGAATAGACGTGTTTAAAAATCAGTCATAAATCATTTGTTGAAAACTTGCAGGGTTATTAACCGATTTTTTTGATATTTAGTGATTTTGGCTGCAATGTGGGTTAAATTCCAAATTTTTTTCTTTATTATTCTCCCTTTCAGCAGAATTATGGTAAAACAAAGCCGCAATACCAAAAAGCTATATCACTGAATCTCAATGAATATTCTCATTTATGCTTTGGTGTCTCCGCGTAAAATCGTCATGAAAGCTTTTTCACGATCAATGAAGAATTTGTCCCGCCAAAACCGAATGAATTGGAAAGGAAAGTTTCAATTTTATGTTTCGTTGTTTTACTGATGATATTCAGTTTGGCCGAGTGCTCATCAGGATTTTCAAAATTGATATTCGGGGCGATAAAATCATGTTGAGCCATCAGCAGGGAATAGATCACTTCGCTGGCGCCACCCATCCACATTTCATGTCCGGTCATTGATTTGGTTGAACTGACAGGAACGGTTTTGGTTCCGAAAACATGGTGAATGGCTTTTGCCTCATTGGAATCGCCAACGGACGTGGAAGTGGCGTGGGCATTCAGGTATTGGATATCGGTAGATTTTAAACCGGAATCTTTTAACGCCATTTGCAATGATTTCACAGGCCCGTCAACATTGGGCACTGAAATATGTTCGCCATTTGAAGAAAAACCATACCCCAGAACCTCAGCCAGGATGGGGGCTCCCCGTTTTACCGCCGATTCATAACTCTCGATGATTACCGTTGCCCCACCACCGCTCGGCACGAGCCCGTCGCGGTCACGATCAAAAGGGCGACTTGCCTTAGTGGGTTCGTTGTTACGAACTGAAAAAGCGGCCAACGCATCAAAACTCCCGGTGGCAAAGACATTAATCTCCTGGGCCCCGCCACAGATGATGGTTTGTTGCAAACCCTGTTTTATCATCAGGTAACCCAACCCGATGGCATGAGAGCCACTGGCACAGGCCCCGCTTATGGTCAGGTTGATACCTCTCAGTTTCAGGATAACAGAGAGGTTCATCGAGATCGTTGAGTTCATTGACTGAAAGATGGATCCCGAGCCAATGAGCATGGTGTTTTTTTTCTCCCTCAAAATATCAGCGGCTTCAACAACCGCTGCAGAAGAACTGTCGTTGCCATAGAGAATGCCCACCTCGTGGTTGCTTAAAAAATCATCGTCAATTTTTGCATTGCGAATGGCTTCCATTGTGGCCAGATAAGCATATTCACCCTGTTCGGGCAGACCAACACGCATCCTTCGCGGAAGTACACCTTTTAAATTGGGCCGTTCAATAGCACCGGTAAGCATGGAGCGGAATCCCAGGGCTTCCCGCACCGGGTCATAAACAATACCTGACTTCCCTTGATAAAGCGAACCCCTGACCTCTTCCAGGTTTTTTCCGAGGGTGGAATAGATACCCATCCCGGTAATGACAACTCTGTTCATTCTGCGGTTATAATTTTGTGTGGCTTTCCGTTTAAACGAGCAAAAATAAGGGTTTTATGTATAAAGTCCCCCGTTCACATGGATCACTTCGCCGTTGATGTAAGATGCGCCTTTGGATGCCAGGAACCCGACGACTTCGGCCACTTCTTCGGGGGTGCCGAAACGGTTGGCGGGGATTAGCTTTCTCAATTCTTTTTCATCCAGGTCTTTGGTCATTTCGGTTCGGATGTAACCCGGGGCTACCGCATTTACAGTTATCTTCTTTTTCCCTACTTCCTGGGCAAGGGCTTTGCTGGCACCGATGACCCCGGCTTTGGCTGCCGAGTAATTGGCCTGGCCGGGCAACCCTTTTATGCCTGACAACGAAACCACGTTGATGATCCTGCCAAATTTGTTCACCACCATATCCTGTAGCAAGGGTGTCGTAACATTGAAAAAACTATTCAAATTGGCATCAATCACACTCGACCATTCTTCATGTTTCATCCATACCATTAAAGTGTCTTTTGAAAAACCGGCGTTGTTGACCAAAACGGAAATGTATTCATTTTCATGATCTTCTTTCCATTTCTGTAATACCGTCTTAACGGCAACATGATCGGTAACATTAAATTGAACGATCTCGCCTGAGCCGCCCTGTTCGCGGATAACCGATAAAGTGTTTCCGGCTGCTTCTTTGTTGGAATGGTAATGAACCAATACATGATAACCCATTTGGGCAAGCCTGATGCAAATTGCACTGCCAATGCCTCCCGATCCTCCCGTTACCAATGCATAATTCATTTGCTTGTAATTATTTCAGGATTATTGGTCAGCAGAAAGGATGTCGTCATAATCTGGCAGTGCTAACCCTTCTCCCGAAATTTTAACCATCCCTGCTTGATTGTGATATGCAAAGGTACAATAATGAATCAAAAATATTCAGGTTCACGATAAAAAAGGTGGTCCGTCGCTTCAAGGGTACAATCAACCATAAAGTGTTAGTCAAAGTGAAAAAATCAGAGAAAGCCATGCCGGCCGGGATCCGAAAGGGTGATCTTTTGGGTGTCTGCACTGTTCAGTTGCTTTTCAGAAATTTTTCTTCATTTTTTATCCTGCTGATTCCTCTGTATTTTCTTTTAAAGTTTAATTTCGCTTATCTTGTACCTGAATAAACCATAAATTATGGAACAAATCACAAATGCCATCCGGATGGGTCTTGAAAAGGATATCCCTTTTATCGCTTACTGTTTGCCCGGCAAAAAACAGGATGTTCATGTAATTATGCAACCGGACGGGGATACCGGGCAAGTGGACATCACGGAAATGGACGGGCATTCCGGTTTTTTTATTGCACCCTTCGACAGCGCCGACGATGGAAAAATGAACCTTATCAGGCCTGATCTGGTCGTTACCGAAAACGGGGAGTCCGTCAATCTTGACCGTTTGGTCAACCTGCCTGACGGAAAAACCAATAGCTTTTCCATTGCCAACCATGAGATGTCGAAAGAAGAATACCTTAGCCGTGCAGCTTTTCTTGTTAAAATGCTGGATGATGATGTACTGGAAAAGATTGTGCTTTCGCGGATGATCAACCTTCCACACATCCCCGGTTTTCAACCCATCGGTTTTTTTTTGGCCTTGCTGAAAAAATACCGTGAAGCCTTTGTTTACCTGTTTAACCTTCCCGGACAGGGGATCTGGGCCGGTGCCACCCCTGAAACATTGTTGAACGTAACGGAAAAGACAGCCGAAACAGTGGCTCTTGCCGGAACCCGCCCAATGCAGGATATCAAGTGGACAAAAAAGGAAATCAATGAGCAGCAGATTGTAACGGATTTTGTTAAAGAGGTACTGGAGGACAATGGCATCAAATATCTGGAAAAGGGGCCGGCAACCATCATGGCCGGAAACCTGGTGCACCTGAAGACTTCATTTCTTTTTAATCCCAAAGCATTAAACGGTAAAGCCGGCAAGCTGATAAAAGCATTGCACCCTACGCCTGCTGTTTGCGGTTATCCCAAAACTGCCGCTTTTGATCTGATAAAAAAAGTGGAAAAACACGAACGCAGGTTTTATACCGGATTTCTGGGACCATGGAATTTGAACGGGCATTCACATCTGTTTGTTAACCTCCGTTGCGCCGAAATGGGGGATGATGAACTAAACCTTTATGTGGGAGGAGGTATAACCACCGATTCCGATCCCGAAGCGGAATGGGAAGAAACCGTCTCTAAATCACAAACCCTTTTGACGGTTGTGGAAAAATTGTGAACTTTGCCGCATGACTTCCGACAAAAAAAACGTCAGCCTGCTGGCAGACCTTTTCGTTAAAAAAGGACTCTCCGATATTGTTATCTCGCCGGGCTCAAGAAATGCACCGGTCATCATTGCCTTTGCCAACCATCCCGGCATCAGGGCACTCAGCGTTGTGGACGAAAGAAGTGCCGGATATTTTGCCCTCGGCATGGCCAGGCAGACCGGAAAAACCGTAGCGGTGACCTGCACGTCGGGGACGGCCGCTTTGAATTATGCCCCGGCCATTGCGGAAGCATATTATCAAAAAATACCATTGCTCGTTTTAACGGCAGACCGGCCGCCAGAACTGATTGAAGTTGGTGACGGACAGACCATCCGCCAAAAAGATGTTTACCGGAATTATGTTAAAGAAAGTTTTGAACTACCCTGTGTTGTTGACGATCCGGCGACTTTTCAGATTGCCGAAGAAATGATCAACCGGGCCATTGACCTGACGCTTTTCCCCGAACCGGGGCCGGTGCACATCAATATCCCGTTGAGGGAACCGCTTTACGGCACTTCGGATGATACAGTTGAAGGCCGGATAATTTCAACGGTTAAAAAACCTGAACCAATAGCTAAAGAATTGATTGAAGGTTTTGCAGAACGATGGAATGTTTCCGAAAGGATTTTGATTGTGGCAGGACAGATGCAACCTGACCCTTTACTGAACAGCCGGTTGGCCGCCCTGTCAAAACTGGATAATGTGGTGATCCTGACTGAAACCACTTCCAATCTTCATGATCCCCGTTTTATGGATTGCATTGATAATGTGGTTTCTACCATTGGGGATGAAGAAGCAAAAAAATTTCAACCCGGCCTTGTTGTCAGTTTTGGCGGACAAGTGGTTTCTAAGATGATCAAAAGATACCTGCGGCTGAACCCACCCAAAGACCACTGGCATATTTCCGCATCGGGTGAACAAAGGGATACCTGGTTCAGCCTGACCGGTGTTGTTCCTTTAAAACCGGCTGAGTTCTTTCGGTTGATGGCTGGCAGCATTGCAAATGTTGAAAGTATGTATGCAAAAATCTGGGCCGTCCGTCTTGAGAAAGTGAAAAAGATCGGAGTAACTTATCTGGAAAAGATACCCTGGTCGGATTTGCGTGTTTTTGAGCGGTTGTTTTCGGATATCCCCGGTGACTCCATACTTCATCTGGGAAACAGTACACCGGTAAGGTATTCACAGTTGTTTGGCAGCAGCGCAAAATTTATTTATCATTCCAACCGCGGGGTAAGCGGCATTGACGGCCAGGTTTCAACGGCAGCCGGTGCGGCTTTCACAAGCGAAAAGATCAATACCATCATCACGGGTGATCTGGGTTTTCTGTATGATTCCAATGCCCTGATGAACCACAATCTTACACCCAACCTGAAAATAATCGTCATCAACAATGGTGGAGGGGGGATTTTCCGGTTTATTCACGGCCCCGATACAAGTCCGCTCCTTGAAAAATTCTTTTCAGCCAAACACAACTGGCGGGCTGATAAAATTGCCGAAACTTTTGATGTCAACTATTTCAAGGCTTCAAACGAAAAAGAATTAGCCAAAGTTTTAAACAACTTTTATGCAAAAATGACCCGCCCGGCAATACTTGAAATATTCACCCCATCCGATACCAATGCCCGGATATTGAAAGATTATTTTAAAGCGCTGAAAACTAATGTGCTGTTTTGAACATCCCTGATAAAAAAACGGATAGACTTTAATTTGCCGGCAGAAGGAATACTTGAAACTGAGCTGAGCCGTTTATTTCTGTTTTACAGCAAACATACTTTTTAAATATATTTGCCCACTTTATGAAACAAGACACAAATCAGTTATTTTATTCGAAAATCTTGCTTTTTGGTGAATACAGCCTCATGGCGGGCTCCATGGCATTGAGCATACCGTTCAAAAGGCTCAGCGGAAAGCTTGTTCAAAAACCGGACCGGCAGGTTGCAGAATCCGGGAAAACCTCAAATCTTCATCTGGATAAATTTGCCAATTATCTTGAAAATATGCTCATTGAGCCTTCCGGACGGTTTTCCATTGATATTGAAAGGCTTAAAAAAGATATTGCCGGCGGCCTTGTTTTCCAAAGTGATATTCCGCAGAGCTACGGGCTTGGCAGTTCGGGGGCACTTGTGGCTGCGGTGTATGCTGCTTATGGCAACTTTTTTTTCGATGAGATGACAGATTCAAGGCAGATCATTGAGTTGAAAGATTTCCTGGCACAAATGGAATCCTGTTTTCACGGAAAAAGTTCCGGTCTGGACCCGTTAATCTGTTACCTGAAAAAACCGGTATTGATTGAGAGTAAAAACAAAATTAAAATGACTGAATTGCCACAACGGACAGATGAAAAACCGGGGGCGGTCTTTTTGATTGACAGCGGTTCGCCGGGCGAAACACAACCCCTGGTTGACTTGTTTATTGATCGTTGCAGGGATGAACAATATCTTGAAAAGATCAAAAAAGATTATAATCCCCTTGTCAATGCCTGCATCAAAGCCTATTGCGATAACCGGGTTGATTTGTTAAACCGGAGCCTGCAATTGCTGTCTGACTTTCAATTAAAAAACTTTAACCCGATGATTCCACCATCAATCCGTCCACTTTGGGAAAAAGGCATTGAATCGGGGAAATACAGCCTTAAACTTTGTGGATCAGGTGGAGGCGGAATGGTACTTGGCTTTACGCCTGATTTCGATTTGGCAAAACAAGAATTAAAAGATGAAAAAATAACACTCGTACATCGTCTGTAATATAAATTACGGAAGGAAAGGACCTTCCAGGGTTCGTACAGACATGGAAAGAGTCACTGGAAAATTCAATTATATAACAACACCCGATTAAACGAAATGAACAAAACAAAATTTATCTACCAACAACTACTCGCACAATTTGAGGACTATCTGGAAACGCAGACATTTAACGGTTTCCCGGAGGTTTTACTCGAACCTGCCCGGCACATCATGCATATCAGGGGAAAACGCATCAGGCCACTGTTGTTGCTTACTGCCTGCCAGGCTTTCAATGGTAATATCGCTGAGGCGCTTGGGCCTGCAGGCGCCGTTGAAATTTATCACAATTTCAGCCTGGTACACGATGACATTATTGATAAAGCCGATAAACGCCGCGGACAACCTACGGTCCACAAAGTGTTTGGGCTGAACAAAGCCATCCTGACCGGTGATGCCATGTTGCTGCATGCTTTTTTTCTATTAGGCAAAGGGCCGGAAAAAATACTGGGTGAACTACTCAAAGTATTTAACAAAGCCACTTCCCAGGTGATTGAAGGGGAGCAGTACGATGTGGATTTTGAAGTCATCCCCGAAGTTTCCGAAAAGGACTATATGATGATGATTAAATATAAAACTTCGGTATTGCTGGCTGCCAGCGTTCAGCTTGGCGCCATCATAGGAGGGGCTTCCGAAGCCGACAAAAAACATATTTATGATTTCGGGCTGAACCTGGGCCTGGCCTTTCAAATCAAAGATGATTACCTGGATACTTATGGCGATGGGGAAACGTTCGGTAAACGGATTGGAGGCGATATTGTTCAAAACAAAAAAACTTACCTGCTGATCACCGCCCTGAAAAATACCGGGGATTCCGAACGGAAAAGAATATTTGAATTGTTTGAGGAGAAAGACGAGCAGGTAAAAATCAGCAACATGCTTGCCCTGTATGACCGTCTTGATGTGAAAGGGCAGACCTTCTCAAAAATGGAAGAATTATACGGGAAAGCACTGGAATCACTCAATGCCTTAAGCCTTGAAGAAGAATCCGGGAAACCGTTGCTGGAACTGGCGGAGATGGTTTATCAACGCAAACATTGATCAGGTTCTATCCGGTTTATAATTGTTCACAAACCGCCCCAGAGCCCACAAAGGAAACACATTGCGGTATGAAGTGTAAACCTCCATGCAGTTGCCATTGAACACGCCGGAAATACCTTCCTGTTCCCAGTCACCGTTGGCATCCTGCTTTTTTATCAGGTAAGTAATTCCCCTTTCAACGGGTTCTTTGTCAGGATATTGGGCAGCCATCAGTCCCAGCAATGCCCAGGCGGTATTGATCACCTGTCCTTGTTCATGTTCAATGTATTTTTTTTCAACGCATGAGTGGAACGACTCGCCCCAGCTTCCGTCTTCACGCTGTTTGCTTATCAGAAATTCACAGGCTTTTTTTACAGGTTCCGAAACCGGATCTTGGCCGAAAGGATTCTCCCCGCCGGTCACCAGCCCTTCGATGCCAAACCAGGTTCCGTAAATAAAACAAACACCCCACGATCCGTACCAGGAGCCATCTTCGTACTGTTTTGACTTGATGAAACGAAGCCCCTGGTTTATTGATCTTTCAATATCTTCTTTCCGGTAGCCGGGAAAAGTAATGCTGAATTTTTTAAGGCCCTGCATCACTGCCGAAGAACATTCCACGTAGTTGTATTCAATCATGATGTTCCCGAAAATGCGGGAAGGGTTCAGCTTTTCCAGCCATCCCGGCCCGCGGATATTTTCATAAGATGCCCAGCCGCCCTCATGGTTTTGCAACGCAAGTAAAAGGTCAACTGAGGGTTTCAATCTTTCCCGGTTAACCGGAGGTTTCCCTTTTGCTTTTACAGGCCAGGTTTCATTCAGCATGAGTGAAGTTTTCACGCCTTCTCCGGTACAGTCGGTAATGGTCCAGCCGTGGTCGCGGGTGGAAAAAGGCCAGGCACCGACTGTCCGGTCACGGAAATATTTTTTGTATTCAAAAGGGTTGGTTTTAATCTGGGAATCATCAATAAAATCATACATTTTCCGGGTGAGCCCGGGGAATTCATTTTCCAGCCCGGATTCGAGCAGCGCCCGGGCGGCAAAAACCGTGTCCCAGAGTTGTGAGCCGTTGTAGCCGTTCATCTTTATACCGTCCTCTGCTACCCACAGGTAATCTTTCCAACGCTCAACATGCTGTTGGAATTCTTCTGAATCTTTGCCGTGGTTGTGCCACACGCAAAGCGAATTGAGCACCTGGTTTACCGGGCCGATGTTGATGTACCGGGTCTGTTTGTCTTCCGCATCAATATAATTACCAATAAATTCCAGCGCTTTTTTTCGAACGGATTTCAAATGGTTCTTTTCATAAAAATTGGCTATCGCACTGGACACCTTATACAGTTTTGAAAGTGGTTGATAACGATCGGGTACGGCACAAAGTTTCCTGGCCTTTTTCCAGTTGATCTGATCGTAAGGCTCAACATAAATTTCTTCCCGAATAGCTGATATCAAAGGGTTGACAGGCGCAGTAATCCGATGACCGTAAGCATAAGACATGGGCAAAAAAACCATCCGGCTGTGAGGCCAGTACCTGCCGGGATGAAAAGGCAACCATCTGGGCAGGACCCACAATTCGGGTAGCAGGCTGTCATTGCCCTCCCATTCGTACAATCCCGGCACCGACAAATAAAATTTTCCCCAGGGCGGAATTCCGGTAGCCCCGCCGTTTTTCAGGATCCATTCACGTGCTTTGATAAGGTGGGCTTCTTGTTTTTCCACACCCAGCAGGCGCAGACTTGCGTATTGCAATACGGTACCAAACAGGGTTGAATCGCCTTCAATATGCAATCCCCATCCACCATCTTCATTTTGATGATTGAGCATATATTGCTGCATCAGAATTTTCACCGGTGCTTCAAAAGGGGTGTTTGTGATGTAAGATACAATGATGAGTCCGGGCATCAAAAACATGGGCCCGCCGTAATCGCCGGGCCAGTTGCCGGCTTCGGTCTGCAAAGTTTCGTAATATGCAAAACCCTTTCGGCTTGCTTTGAATGCCTGACGTGCTAAATCGGTTTTCAGCCCGGAGGGGATTTTGTTTTCGGGTTCCAAAGTTAAATTCTTTTCTGCCTGGCTGCGATAGACCTTGTCGCCTGAATTGGGATTTCGTTTTTTGTCAAAATAAAAGGCTTTGGCCATTTGTTCCAGAAAGGTTTTGCCTTTGGGATTTGCCCAGTCGCTTTCCTTATCAATAACTCCATTGAGTTCTTCAGGCAGTTCAAATTCCCACCATTGCCGTCCCCGGTTGGTTTTGAGTTTCCAGGTGTTCCAAAAATGTTTTTGCTCTTTCCGGGTTTTATTCTCCATTTTTCTTACCACTTCCGGATTCGGGCTTCGGTTTCTTAAATTCGGGCAACTTTACACCTTGTTTTATTTTTGATACAACGGCTTTATTGGCAAACCTGATCAACTGACCCATGATAAACGGTAATTCGTTCAGGGGGATCATTTTAAGGGTTTCGGCAACAGGTATGGTGCTGTGCAGGCGCAGGTTGGCTTTTTTCAGCCATTCCAGGTCCATTTCATTTCGCATCCATTGTTTGCTGTCTTCACCCATGGCATTCAGCCATTTTACGCCCCCATCCCATTTGCCGGCACTTTTGATAAAATAAAGTGAAAAAGCACCGATGATCTTTTGAAAATAAATGACTTCCTGGTTGCGTATTTTATCAGAAATTTTATTCAGCGATCGCTGATCAAACCGGTTGGATTGATAGCATTTTTTAACCTCTTGCGCAAAAATCTTGTGTTGTTTCAGGATTTCATTAAACCCCATGCCACATCCATCAGGATTCAGCATGCCCGATGATCCGAAAAATACAATGTTGTCGAGTGCATATTTATGCAACAAACCCGAAACGATGCTCCCGGACAGGGTTTCAAGTTTTTCAGCCCCCGGATTGGTTTCATTCAGGACCTTTTCAAATATTTCTTTCATTTCATCCGGATTGCCGAGCGTGTTTTTTTGACCTTTAAAAACGTAAATATTGGTTTCTTCATTGCTGATCGGATGAATGCCGACATAAGTATTTGCTTCATCATTTAACGGGTAATACTCCAGTTGGTAAGCTTTCCCCGGCGTTTTATTTTTTATCCTTGCCCCGTAAATTACCCAGGCATCCTTTCTTTTTATCAGTTTGTTTTGCCTGATAATTGGCGAGTTGATACCCATGGCATCAATAAGCAGGGGGGCGAAATATTCGTTATCTCCGGTTTTCACAACAACACCCCTGTCAGCATATTCATATCCTGTAAATTCCTCCTGCCGGATATCCACTCCCAGCGAAACCGCTTTTTCCAACCAGATGGACAGCACCTTGTTGTGATCGAAAATCACACAATCATCACGCATATAATGTGTCTGGCTTGGTGAAGTAAATTTAATATAATCGGTTCTGATGGCAACTGCATCCTCAAGACCATATTCCCTGGCCCGGTCAGCATAGCTGTACCAGGTAGCTGTTGTGGTTCCGGGTTTATTTTTTTCAAGAAGTAATATCTTATAATCATTAGCCAGTTCAATGGCTGCTGTCAATCCTGCCGGTCCCGCCCCTGCAATAATGATATCAAATGTTTCCATCAATCGTGATTTTCAAATTGTGTGCAAAGGAAAGAAATATTAGGCAATGTTTATTTGAGGCCGGGAAGGAAGGGAAAACAGGGTATTCAGGTAATTGAACCCTCGAACAATTGAACAAGGATGATTATTAACCAATATTATTATCCGATGCATGGATGTCCGGTTTTTCTTCCAGCAGTTTTTAAGAATTTTTTTAACCTTGCTTTTTCATATTTTATAATAGATTTGTCGTTTTTTTTAAGGCATGCTGCTTACTCTCTATAAATCTGCATTACGGCCAATTGAAATTAAGGCTTTACTTAAACTTAAGATCAAAGGGCATGCCTATGCCCCTCCAAAAGAATCCCTTGAAAAGCTTGCAACTTCCCTGAATGACAAAGCATTTTGCTATGCCGCCCTGGGAAAAGTTTCCCGTTCTTTTTCTGCCGTAATCCAGCAACTGCCTGATGGTTTGAAAGACACAATCGGTATTTTTTATCTTGTGCTCAGGGCATTGGATACCATTGAAGATGACATGAATTTCCCGCTTGAAAAGAAACTACCCCTGTTGGTTGATTTTTATAAAATCAGCAACAACCAAAATTTTAGCCTTTCAGGTGTTGGGGATAACAAGGATTATGAAGTCCTGCTTGAAAATTATCCGAAAGTTTACAGAACTTTTACTCTGCTCAGCAAAGATGATCAGGAAATCATTACGGACATCTCCAGACGCATGGGTGAAGGAATGGCTGAATTTGCACAGAAGGAGATATTAACGATGGATGATTTTAACCGTTACTGCCATTATGTTGCCGGTTTGGTTGGTATCGGGTTGACGAGGTTATTTATTTCGAACAACCCGGATGCGTTGGATTTGAAGGTTAAAGATGAAATATCCAATTCGATGGGCCTGTTCCTTCAGAAAACAAATATCATCCGTGATTACCATGAAGACCTTTATTCTGACAGGACATTCTGGCCAAAGGAAATATGGGGACAACATGTAAATAACCTTGAATATTTAGCACAAAACAATAAAGACCCTGAATCGCTGGCCTGTCTGAACCATATCATTGCCGATGCGCTCAGGCATGTGCCCGATTGTTTAACATACATGAGCAGCGTTAAGGACGAAAAAATATTCGGTTTTATTGCCGTGCCGCAGGTCATGGCCATTGCCACATTGGCAAAATTGTATAACAATCCGAAAGTTTTAACGGGTGTTGTAAAAGTAAGGAAAGGACTGGCCGCAAAGCTGATGATGTATTCCATCAACCTGAAAGATGTGACTAAATATTTTGAAAAGAGCATCCGGCAAATTGAAAAGAAAAACAAATCCGGCATACCTTCTTATCAAGAAACAAAAAAAGTACTTGATAACATAAAAAGCTATTTTTAGTCTAAGGTCAGATGAAGGAGAACCTGCTTAAGCAATTAACGCCAAATAACCTCTAATTATCATTTCATCATGGAACATAACCAATTAAACAATAACAAACCGTATGATGTTTGCATAGTTGGTGCGGGAGTAGCGGGTGCTACAATGGCAGCTTATCTTGGCAAACATGGCAAAAGGGTTGCCATTGTTGAGCGGAACCTGAAAGAAAGGGATGTGATAATCGGCGAGTTATTACAACCCGGCGGGGTGCAATATCTGCAAAAGATGGGACTGAAGTTTTTTTTGGATGATATAGATGCACAACCGGTTACAGGTTATGATATCATCCTTGACGGGAAGGATTTTGTGATCCCTTACCCGCATCAAAACGGGGAACCCACAGGCTATGGCTTCCGCAACGGAAAGTTTGTCCGGAACATGCGAAAATACATCCTTTCGTTGTCAAATGTTACAGTAATTGAAGGCAGGGTTACTGAATTGCCTGAAAAAAATGATGATATACAAGGCGTAAGGTTTCTTGCCAAAGGGGCGGAAAAAGAAGAAACTATCCATGCTCCGCTGACTATTGTTTCTGATGGTGCCCTCTCTAAGTTCAGGGACAAACTATCGAAACCCGATAATAAAGTGACTGGTTTTTTTCTCGGTATTCTTTTAAAAGATTGTATCCTTCCCTATCCCGGCCACGGGCATTTGGTCATGGGCAATCACTCCCCCTTTGTTTTGTATCCGGTTACGTCAGACTTTACGCGTGTGTTGATTGATTTTCCTGGAGAGAAACCACCAAAATTAGATACCGGATTAAAAAAATACCTGACAGAAACCTTCCTGCCGCCCATGCCGCAACAGGTGAAGCCGGCATTTTTGAATGCTGTGGAAGAAGGGAATTTCAAGATGTTCCCAAACCATCGCCTGCCGGCATCACCGGTCTTAAAAATGGGGGCTGTATTGTTGGGCGATTCGTTAAATATGCGGCATCCCCTGACAGGGGGTGGAATGACAGCTGCATTTGCAGACGTGAAAAACCTGGGGGATAACCTGCTGGCGATAAAAGATTTTCAGAACCGAAAACAAATAAATACCGCTGTAAAGAAGTTTTACGACACCCGTCACCTGGGCAACCAGACCATCAACATCCTTGCCGATGGCCTTTACGGAGTTGTCAATAATCCCGGTTTGCGGGTGGCCTTTTTTGAATACGTCAACCGGGGAGGGAAATATGCCGATGAACCTATCGCCATCCTTGCCGGGATAAACAAGGACAAGAAATTGCTAAAAAAACATTTTATCGGGTTGGCAAGCTATGGCACAAAGAATAAATTAAAATCAGCCGGCATTAAAGAAATAGGCGATACTTACGGCATGGTGAAAGCCGCAGTCCGTATCATCACTCCACTGTTGTTAAGCGAAAAACCGGATTTGGCAACCCGTGTGATGCTGAAAACCCTGATAAAAGGGGATACGGTCATTAGCGATATTAACCTGAGGATATAACAGATTAACCTTTCAGTTGCTTCCCGCATGGTCTTTTTCAACCTGAGGCCAGGACAGTTGATTATGGCTGTTGGAGGACACCAACGGCGGAGGAAAAAAAGAAACACCCGGAGATCCCCTCTTTCCCTTCGGGAAAAACCCCTGTCCCGAAGGGGCACACGAACAATAGCCCAATGATTTATCGGTGGACGAAAAGAAATGACGCATCGAAAGAATATCAAATCTCAAAAGGCAATTCCTTAACAATTTCAATCTTTTCTGGATTTACTCTGGCCTGCACAGGGATAATTTCAACACCGGCCTCAAGACAGGTTTTCATTGAGCCTGAATTGGTATAGTGTGCCGTAACCATAGAACCGTCTTCCAGTTCCACATCTGCAAGAAAACGTTTATAGCGTTTAACCCGTTTTGCTTTGACAAGTGGTTCACGGAAATACATGTCATTATCTTTTAAAAATCATGTTCTTATTGGCGGTGTACTATAATAAAGGCATGAATCAAAAAAACGGGAAACCACATAATTTTATACTTTCGTTACCTTAAATAAAAAATCATTTAACATGAGTAAAAGAGACTGGAAACCCATCCGGGAGTTTGAAGAGATCAAACTGGAACGCTGGAGCCACATTGGCAAAATAACCATCAACAGGCCAAAATATTACAATGCTTTTACGCCAACGACAACCACGGAGATGTCGGTGGCAATGGACATACTGCGTGAAGACCAGGCCATTTACACCATTATCCTTACCGGTGAAGGTGACAAAGCCTTTTGCAGCGGCGGCGACCAGAACGTAAAAGGCCGTGGAGGATACATTGGTAAAGACGGCGTTCCGCGCCTGAATGTACTGGATGTGCAGCGCAAGATCAGATCAATGCCCAAACCGGTGGTGGCCATGGTGAACGGTTATGCTATTGGCGGCGGCCACGTACTGCACGTGGTCTGCGACCTGAGTATTGCCTCTGAAAATGCCATCTTCGGACAGACAGGCCCCAAAGTGGGCAGCTTTGATGCGGGGTTAGGTTCGTCTTACCTGGCAAGTATTGTAGGTCAGAAAAAAGCCCGCGAGATTTGGTTCCTAAACAAACAATATACCGCGCTGGAAGCACTGGAAATGGGAATGGTGAACAAGGTTGTGCCATTTAATAAGCTGGAAGATGAAACGGTGGACTGGTGCCTGACTATGCACAAACGCAGCCCCATGGCCTTGCGGATGATCAAGCTGGGTCTGAATGCCGAACTTGACGGACAGATCGGCTTGCAGGAATTTGCAGGCAATGCCACGCTGATGTACTACATGATGGATGAAGCACAGGAAGGGAAACAGGCTTTTCTCGAAAAACGCGATCCCGATTTTCATAAGTTCCCGAAATTCCCATAGAGGTAATAAAAATAAGATTCTCCATCAATTGCCCCGCCCTTCAGGGTGGGGATTAATGAATAGAGTCAGTTAAATCACCCTATGCGCCAATGACCAATTAACCGATTCAACCATTAACCAATCACAATGACCAAATTAAATTCCTGGATCAAAGCTTTCCGTTTGCGGACACTGCCACTGGCGATGGCAAGCATCATTATGGGCAGTTTGCTGGCAATACATGACGGAACGTACCGTTGGATGGTCATTATTCTGGCAGCCGTTACAACGATCTTGCTACAGGTACTCTCTAACCTTGCCAACGATTATGGCGACTCGGTGAAAGGCACGGACAACGAAGGTCGGCTGGGCCCCACACGCACAGTCCAGGGTGGCGAGATCAGTCACAAACAAATGAAAAAAGCGGTGATTATTTTTGCTTCGTTGTCACTGCTTTCAGGAGTCTGGCTTTTATATGCCGCTTTTGGCGAAAAGATCGGGACAGCCCTGGTTTTTTTCTTTTTGGGGTTGGCTGCCATTGCCGCGGCAATTAAATATACGATTGGAAAAAATGCTTATGGTTATTCGGGATTGGGTGACCTGTTTGTTTTTATCTTTTTCGGCCTGGCCGGCGTGTTCGGCACTTATTATTTGAACACCCTGCATTTTAATTGGGAAATATTTTTGCCGGCAATTTCAGTCGGTTTGATGAGTACCGGTATGCTCAACCTGAACAATATGCGGGATATTGACAATGATATCCGTTCGGGTAAACATACACTGGCTTCAAAGTTGGGAATTCATAAAGCAAAGATTTATCATTTGCTGTTGATTGGGGTCGCACTGGCAACAGCTTCAATTTATGTTACCCTGAATTATTCTTCGCCCTTGAATTTATTGTTCCTGATTACCGTACCTTTATTCATAAAAGATTTAATAGGGATATTTAATCAGCAGGATCAAAAACACCTTGACCCGTATCTGAAAGAATCAGCCCTGGCCACTTTGTTGTTTTCCATTCTTTTCGGGGTGGGGATGATCTTGTGATTTTTTTTGACGCTGATTTCGCGGATTGATTATGGTTTTTTTGAGTTGACGCTGATCTTCGCTGATTGGTTATGATCGTATTATGCCAGTGGATAAAGTCTGTGGCTGGTGTTCAAGATATCCGTCAGGTGCAGGAGGCTTTCCTCCTTTTGAAAGATTGAGATATTTTTATCTGCGTTTTTCTGCGTAAATCAATAATCAGAGAAGTTCAATCTTTTCAACCACCAGTTCAATTTCTTCAATGGTATCCAGCACCTTATCCGATATGTCCGAAATAGACCACCTGACAGGCCAGCAATTGATGAGTTTCCAGCCGCGGAGAGATCGGTTTTTATAATTGAGTTCAATTGAGATATCCCTTTTTACCAGTTTGCCAGACTGTATTTCTTTCAGCCAGTTCCAAAAAGATTGTTCACGTGTCCGTTTTTTAAACAAGGTAACATTTCCGCATGTGGAGTTTCCGGGGCTCTTTTCAATAACAGATAAACCATCCTTAACTTCTTCGTTAATATTGATTTGTGAGGAAAGGCCGCTCACTTTAATAAAACCCGGAATATCTTTACCCTCAAGCATTATCTTGAAATATGTCTTGTGTTCCTGTGACCTTCGTGCCATCATTTTTTAAATCGGTTTATTTTCCAAGGAGCTAAAAGTAATAAATTAGATAAATAAAAAAAGAATCTTCTAAAAAAATCTGAAAAGAGGGAATTACTATTTTTACAAAAAAACAGAAATGCTTACCGGATCTTTCGTAAAACACAGATTGCACTTCAAACAGCCCTCCGGCACTTCACGTGGTATTTTGACCGGGAAAAACTCCTGGTACCTTGTAATTTACGATTCCGAAAACCCTGGAATAAAAGGTGTAGGTGAATGCAGCATCATCACCGGGTTGAGCATTGATGATCTTCCTGGTTTTGAAAATAAACTCAAAAAAGTAATTTCTGATATCAACAATTACTCTTATTGGCTAAATGAAGGACTGACAGATTTCCCGGCTATCCGGTTTGGACTTGAAACTGCACTGAAGGATATTGAGACCGGGGGCAGACGGTTGCTTTTCCCTTCCGGTTTTACTGAAAACATATCCGGGATCCCTATCAATGGGCTGGTATGGATGGGTAGTTACGACTTTATGCGGAAACAGATCATTGAAAAGATAAATGCGGGTTTCCGGTGCATTAAACTGAAGATCGGAGCAATCAATTTTGAAGATGAATTGAAACTCTTGAAGTTGATCCGCACGGATTTTAATGAAAACGAACTGGAGTTGCGCGTGGATGCCAACGGGGCTTTTTCACCTGAGGAAGCTCCGGAAAAGCTAAAACGGCTTGACAAAATTGGCCTGCATTCCATCGAGCAACCTATCAGGGCCGGCCAATGGGAAGAGTTGGCAAAACTTTGCGAAACCACACCTTTGCCCATTGCGCTGGATGAAGAACTGATCGGTATCAGCGACAAAAATAAGATTATCAAGATGCTTGAGACCATCCGGCCCCAATACATTATTGTAAAGCCCGGGCTGTTGGGTGGTTTCCGGGAAAGTGAAATCTTTATTGCCGAAGCAGAAAAACGAAGCATTGGATGGTGGGTGACTTCGGCACTTGAGGGTAACATCGGGTTGAATGCCATAGCACAATGGGCATTTACACTGGATAATCCCATGCCACAAGGGCTGGGAACGGGTCAGGTGTTTTCGGACAATATCCCTTCACCTTTGTATATCCGGAATGCTGCACTTTGGTATGACCCGGAAAAAAAATGGAACTTAAGCCATATTTTTCATGAATGAGTATGAACAAATATTCCTGCTTGAAGGCCATCCTTTCAATAAAGAAGGGCTGCTGTCTTTTTGTGCAGAAAAAATTCCTTTGCCGGATACACCGGACTGGCAAAGGGAAATCTGGAAATTTATCATGGAGTGGTTTTCCCCGGAGGATTATGTGGAAGTGCAGACTTCCGGTTCGACTGGTAAACCGAAAAAAATAAAGTTATCGAAAAAACATATCCGTGCCAGTGCACAACTTACCCTTGATTTTTTTGATTTAAAACACGGCGATACGGCACTGCTGTGCCTTCCGGTGAAGTATATTGCCGGTATAATGATGATTGTCAGGGCTTTAACAGGAAGACTGAATCTTTTTTTTACCGAACCTTCTTCAACGCCCGATTTGAATAAATTCCACAGCATGAGATTTGCCGCCATGGTCCCGCTCCAGGTAGCAGAGATTACGAACTCCGGCAATGGCTTGTTAAAACTTGAAAAAACGGATACGCTAATCATCGGCGGTTCTTTTCTTGACAAATCACTGGAAGAAAAATTAAAAACAGCCGGAAACAACATCTGGCAGACTTATGGCATGACCGAAACCATCAGCCATATTGCTCTTCGTAAATTGAACGGCCCGGATTCTTCAGGATGGTACAAACCCTTGCCCGGCGTTGAATTGCAAAAAGATGAACGGGGCTGCATGATAATTACTGCGCTGCACATCGGGGTTCAAAATCTTGTAACCAATGATTTGGTCACTTTTAACAAAAAAGGTGATTTCAAAATTATGGGCCGGTATGACAACGTAATCATCAGCGGCGGGGTTAAACTTTTTCCTGAAGAAATCGAACAAAAACTCTCCGGGCTGGTTGAAAAAGAATTCTTTATGGCTGGCATCCCCGACGAAAAACTGGGTGAAAAACTTGTCCTGTTCATCGAAAAAGATGCCGCGGAACAATCAGTGGAAAATGCTTTATGGCAGCAAGTTAAAAACAGTTTATCCGGATACGAAGTGCCTAAAAAAATTATTTTTCTCAAAACTTTTGAGTACAACAATCAGGGGAAAATCAGGAGAAAAATGACTGTTGATAATTTTTTAACAAACCCGCATTAACTTTTCTTTTAAATAGCGAATTTTATTTGACAATTCGGTTTTTTAAGATGCAGAAACTTTAATTCGATGAATTCCGTACAACACAAACGAAAGTTGTTATTTGTAAAGACTGTAATAACAGGTTAAATATTTAGTGCTTACAGGCATCAATCTTATTATTAATGAAAAAGTATATCATCATGAAAAAACTTTTATTTTTTGTTTTGATTCTGGCAGGTTTTATTGCATTTGGCCGGGCAGGAGATGTAAATATCCCTGTTAATAATAATCAGGTATCTTTTATTGCAAACCAGGGCCAGTGGCCTGCGCAGGTCCGTTTTCTGGCAAAAACAAACAGAGTTAATGTCTGGGTTACCAACCGTGGACTTATTTATGATTATTACCGGATTATCCCCTCAGGGAACGGGAATAACCTGACAAACAATCGTGAAAGCAACCATTTGAATGGAAGCATAAAAGGCCATGTTGTGGCTATGACATTCGGCCACGGCGTTACGGTTGAAAATATCCAGGCAAAGGATCAGCAGAAAAGTTATTACAATTATTTTCTGAGCAACAATCCGTCACAGTGGGCTACCGGAGTACCTTTATACAAGAAGCTTACCCTGGAGGAAGTTTATCCGGGCATTGATGTGGAACTCTATGCTGACAATGGAAACCTGCGCTATGACTTTTTGCTTAAACCCGGTGCCGATCCCCAACAAATCAGGCTTTCATTTGACGGTGCCGATGGCGTTGATGTTGAAAACGGTAACCTGATGATCAAAACTTCCGTCGGCGACAAAATCCAGGGTGACATTCATGCGTTCCAGGGCAATGATAAAACAGATTGCCATATCAAAGTTGCGGATGGTATTGCCGGATTTGAACTTGGAAATTACGATAAAACAAAACCGTTGCGCATTGACCCGTTGGTTTATTCAACCTATCTCGGTGGAATTTCCCATGATGTGGCCCGCGATGTGGTGCTGGGCGGAAATGATGAGATTTATATAGCCGGATATACGTGGTCAACGGACTTTCCGACAACGACAGGCGCATACCAGAAGGATTTAAGCGGTGCCGATGATGCTTTTATCAGTGGCTTTTCGCCTGATGGCCAAAATCTGGTTTTTTCAACCTTTCTGGGGGGAACCTATTCGGACGAAGCCTTCGCACTTGCATACAGCGATGGAAAAATCTTTGTCACCGGGGTGGCATTTTCCGAGGATTTTCCAATCACCGACGGGGCTTTCCAGAATGAAAACCACCTGAGCGGGGATGTTTTTGTAACTTCACTGAGCAGTAACGGTCAAAATCTTGGTTTTTCAACTTATGTGGGGGGATTTGGTTTTGATAAGCCTACCGGAATGGCTGTTGGCGATAATATTTTTATAGGAGGATTTACCAATGCTGACGATTTCCCGGTTACAGGAAATGCTTATGATAACACCTTCGGGGGAGGATACCCCATGTATGACGGTTTTGTTTTTGAGATGAATACCGGCGGCGGGATGGTTTATTCCTCCTATTTCGGCGGCTGGGGTGATGATCAGGTAAACGGCATTGCTCTTGACCCGGTCAACCCGGCGATATATTATCTTACCGGCCAAACAACCTCATCCGACTTTCCCGTAACGGAAGATGCGTATGATGGTCAACTGGGTGACGGAAGCGATTCCAATGAAGATGCTTTTGTAGCCAAATTCAATGGGAACAAGTTAAATTACAGTACCTACCTTGGGGGAACTTCAACAGATGCAGCCTCAGGTGTAGCGGTAAATTCAAACCACGCTATCATGGTTGCCGGGAGCACCTATTCTGATGATTTTCCTGTAACACCTGACGCATTCAGCAGTCAGCGGCAGGGGATTTATCAGGATGCTTTTGTGGCGGTACTGAAACCTGACGGAAAAGCCGGGACCGATAATCTGAAATACAGTTCATATTTTGGCGGTTCTTTCGAAGAAGAAGTAGCTGCTGTTTTATATGACGGATCTGGAAAATTATATATTTCCGGTTATACAAGCTCACAGAATTTCCCGACAACCCCCGGTGCTGTAAACCAGGAAGCCATCGGCAATATGGACGCTTTTCTGACAAGGTTTAATTTTCCCGGAAACAGTTTGGATTATTCCACTTATCTGGGCGGCAGCTTCGATGATGTTGGATATGGCATTGCAAAAAAGCAAAATGGGCAAGTCGTTATGTCGGGAATGACCAGGTCATTTAACTTTCCGGTAACTGCCGATGCTTATGATCAAACCTTTAATGAAGGGAATTTTTCCGATGCTTTCCTTTCGATAATCGGAATTGTCCCCACCGGAATAAGGGAACAAAAATCAAACAGCCCTCTGCATATCAATCAAAATCAACCCAATCCGTTCCGGTTGAAAACCACAATTAGTTACCGTTTGGATGCGCCGGGGGAAGTGGTTTTGAAGGTTTACGATTGTACGGGTAAAGTGGCTTTGCAACGTGTTCTACCGAACCAAACAACAGGAAAACATCAGGTTAGTCTGAATATGGCAGGTTGTACACCCGGTCTGTATTTTTATTCGCTGAAATCGGGACAGTGGGTGGAAACCAGGAAAATGGTTGTCAGATAGTTTTGATGTGTTTTTGATTTGTTTCATGGATGCAGGTTTCTGCCTTTGAATTTCAAATAATTACTCAAAGTCCGGCGAATTTTGTTTTTTTGCAGAAATGTAAAAGAAAAAAATCATGAAAAGGATTAAACTTATTTTATTAACATTGATATTTCCTGTTTTGCTCTCCGGGCAAGGTATTGAAATCGTGCCGTTTGCCGGATATATGTTTGGGGGTAGCGTTAATTTTTACGAAGGTAAATACAAGATAACCGATGGCATGGATTATGGTTTATCCATTCTTGTTCCTATTCGCCACGTAGCTGATCTGGAAATCAATTATACCCGAATGGATAGTGAAGGAAAATTTACGGCTTACTCCGGTTATCCTGATTTTAAGGACAAACAGACGACAATGAGCACCAATTACTTTCAGATAGGTACAGTAAAAGCATTTACACAGAACAACCCCAAAGTGGTTCCCTTTGGCTCATTTTCATTGGGCGCCACCTGGTTTGATTTTGCTGATTATCAGGACAAGGTCTTGTTTTCAATTACTGCCGGTTTGGGTGTCAAGTTCATGTTCTCAGACCATGTTGGCATTATGCTTCGCGGACGTTTCATGTTGCCAATGTTTTTTGGTGGCGTTGGTTTTTATGCGGGGACAGGCGGCTCCGGCCTGAGTATAAACAGTTATGCACCGCTTGTTCAGGGTGATTTTAACGGCGGGCTGATCATTAAGTTTGGGAACTGACAGGCCTGTTAAACATTCGTGGAATTAAAACAAACTACAATTTAAAATCCCTTCCGCACGGGGGGAATGTTTATATTGGTTAACCGCCTAACCAATAGCCATGTCCTCATTATATTTCATCCTCGGTGGTTTGCCCCCGTTATTGACCCCTTCCACAAAAGCATCGGTCAACTGCCGCACATCATAATGGTAGCCGCCTTCCAGAACCGCAAAAACCGGGATTTTCCTGAAATTTTTCTTTAACCTGAATGCGCATTCATAGTACGCTTTTGGAGTGAAGTTCAATTGCAATAACCGGTCTTTTTCGTATCCGTCATAACCTACCGACACACCAATCACATCCGGTTGAAATTCGCGAGCCCTGACAATGGCTTTATCAATCTTGTCCAGCAAATCAACATCACCTTTTCCCGACTCCAGCGGAAAATTAAGTGTGTATCCTTTCCCCTCCCCTTCACCGGTTTCGGTAGGAAATCCGGTAAAAGGATAAGCATATTCCTGGTGGACCGAACAGTAGAACACCTTGTTGCTTTTGTAAAAAATATTTTGTGTGCCGTCGCCGTGGTGGCCGTCAATGTCAAGGATAAAAATTCTTTTGCCTTCGTTGACCAGTTTTTGTGCGGCAATGGCGATGTTGTTGAACAGGCAAAATCCGGCAGGCCGTTCAAAACCGGCATGATGACCGGGAGGCCGAACAGTTGCAAAATCACCATTTTCGGAGGCTTTTACCGTCAGGCCAACCGAAAGGCAGGCGGCTTCCCAACTGGACGGGGTAAGCTCTACCTCAGCAATTACCTCACTATCGAAACAGGCCTTTTTTATCTTCTCTTTGTATTTTTCAGGATGAACCAGCATGATCCATTGTTCACCGTCAACAAACGTATCTTCTATGTCTTTAAACTCATTGATCCGGTAAGGCCCTTCGGCTTTGCTTTTTGTATTGTGTTCAAAAAACTTGTTGTTGAAAAGGATTTTCATAAGGCTTGAATTGATAATGTAAAATTAATAATTTAGGCGTTGAAACAGAAAAAGCTAAAGCCGTTATGAAGAATTTGAAAACAGCACTTGTCACAGGTGGTACGGGTGCCATCGGCAAAGCCATTGCAAAATATTTTGCCGAAAAGCCGGGATTCGAAGTGATTATCCCCGCCCGCAACGAAACCAAAGCCAGGCAAACTGTTGCCGGACTGATCAGGATTACCGGCAACGAGAATATTTCTTATCTTATTACCGACCTTTCACGCAAGGCAGACATTAAAGCTGCGGCAGATAACTGGCAGTATCCGTTGCATGTCCTGATCAATGTTGCAGGGGCAACACCACGAAGGCGGGAAGAAACTGCCGAAGGTATTGAAATGCAGTGGGCAACCAATGTGTTGGGTTATTTCTGGATGATGAAATTTTTTACACCCCATTTAAAAAAAGCTTTGCAGGCAAGGATTGTCAATGTGGCTTCTTACTGGGCAGGTGACCTGAATCCTGATGACCCCGAATTTATTAAAAGGCATTATAACAACAATACAGCTTATCGTCAAAGCAAACAAGCCAACAGAATGCTGACCGTTGCTTTTGCAGAACGGTTAAAACCCTTTAATATAACTGTTAATGCTTGTCATCCGGGAGATGTCAGATCAACACTATCAAACAACCTGGGTTTCGGCGGGCACGAAACGCCCGAACAGGGAGCTGACACTCCGGAATGGCTGGCAACCTCTCCCGAAGTAAAAGGCATCACGGGAAAATATTTCGAGCACCGCCACCTAACCACTTGTCCTTTCGGACAAAACAAAGAACAAGTAGAAAAACTTTTTGAATTGTGTGAAAGCTATTGATGCTTTTTCTTTTTTTTTATCCCTTCAACCCGAAGGGTTAGAATGAATACCGGCTACGGAATTTATCCACTGGCATAATACGATCATAACCAATCAGCGAAAATCTGCGTCAAAAACACAAATCATAACCAATCAGCGAAAATCTGCGTCAAAAACACAAATCATAACCAATCAGCGAAAATCTGCGTCAAAAACACAAATCATAACCAATCAGCGAAAATCTGCGTCAATCAAAAAAAAAATATCACCCCTGATCAACGGTATCAGCATCTGAAAACCGCATTTCCTGAATTTGATTTTTCCTAACTTCGCACTTCAATTTGAAAACAAATATGAAGTATAAAGATTATTATAAAATACTTGGTGTGAGCAAAAATGCCACGGAAGCCGAAATAAAAAAAGCTTACCGCAAACTGGCACGGAAGTACCATCCCGATGTAAACCCGGACAACAAAGAAGCGGAGCAAAAATTCAAAGAGCTTAACGAAGCCAACGAGGTATTGAGCGATCCGGCCAAGCGAAAAAAATACGATGCTTACGGGATGGACTGGTCCAAAGTAAGCGATGAGCAACATGAGGCATGGAACAAAACCGGCGGGTTCAAGCAACAAAGACAATATCAGACTTCAGGTGCCCCCGATTTCGACATGGGTGATTTCTCGGATTTCTTCCAGTCCATGTTTGGCGGCGGATTTGGCAGCAGCGGGTTCAGTCAACGTCGCAGCCGTTCGATGAAAGGACAGGATTATACAGCGGAAATGCATTTGCCCTTAAGAGCGGCCTATACCGATTCAAAACATACACTTACAGTAAATGGGAAAAATATACGTATAACCATTCCGGCAGGTATTAAAGACGGACAGGTCATCAGGCTGAAAGGAAAAGGGGGGGCGGGAATGAACGGAGGCCAAAACGGTGACCTGTTCATTACGGTACTGGTTGACACCGACCCGGTGTTTGAACGGAAAGGAAACGACCTGTATATAAACCATGATGTGGAGCTCTACACGGCTTTGCTTGGCGGTACTACTATCGTGAATACACTGGCCGGAAACGTGAAGGTCAAAATAAAACCCGAAACCCAAAACGGCACCACACTCCGGTTGAAAGGCAAAGGGTTCCCCGTCTATCGAAAAAAAGGCCATTTCGGGGACATGTACGCCCGTATCAATGTGAAATTACCTACAAACCTTACGGACAAAGAAAAGGAATTGATAAAAGAATTGTCAAAAATCAGATCAAAATAAAATGCCATGGCTACTACACGAAAATATATTACCCTTCAGCAATTTGCCGACTTTCACCAGGTATCGGTTACCCTGATCAGGGAGTTTGCCGACTTCGGACTGATCGAGATCAGGCAAACGGAAAACATATCCTGCATATACAGCGATGACATGGAAAAGTACGAAAGGGCAATCCGGCTGCACAGGGAACTCGGCGTTAATAAAGAAGGGATAGAGATAATTATCGGAATGCGCGAAAAATTAACAACAATGCAAAATGAGTTGAACCGTTTAAGACATCTGTTAAAAAAACACGAAGATAAAATGTTGACCCTGTTCCCGAAAGAGTTTTTTGATGTTGAATAATAATGGGTTACCGAAAAGACTTACGACAAATATGGCTGAATTGTCCATAATCAAGAACATGATTTTACTGCTGGTATTTTTCCTGCCGGGAATTGCTTTCAGCCAAAACCAAAACCTGTCCGACGGAAATGTTTTTGATGGTGAACCCTACCTGGCCATCAACCCGGTTAATCCGCAAAATATGGTTGTGGCCTGGATGAGCTGGCAATGGCAACAACAGATTGTAATCAGGACGCGGGCAAGCTTCGACCGGGGAACAACATGGACCGAACCAGTATCAATACCCCACTTCTCACTAACCTTTCAGTCCGCTGACCCTTCCATGGTATTTGATGCTGCGGGGAATTTATTCCTTTCTTATGTTGATTACCGGAAAAACCCTGATTCAGGAGCTGTATATATTGTAAAGTCTTCAGATGGCGGCCTCTCGTGGGGAAACCCTTCGGAGGTAATTGACGCTTATGCCGATGGTTCAAAAAGGCCTGTTGACAGGCCATGGATCGCCATAAATACCTTTCAGAGTAAAAACCAGGGGACAATTTATATAACCACCAAGCCTGCCCCCTGGATTCCTCCACCCAACCGGCCTTATCTTATCAGGTCAACCGATGGCGGAAGTAAATGGGATGCATGGAAATATATTGATACCACCGGCTGGCTTGTAGGCAATTTGATTGACAGCCCCATGGCAACGCCTGCCGTTTCGGATAACGGAACATTTTTTTGTGTTTACCCCAGTTACCTTCTTTCACAAAGTGTTTATGCCCGGCTATTACTGACCACATCTGACGACGGCGGCAATTCTTTTGTTTACCATGAAGTCATGAAAATTACCAAGCCGGCAGACGGTCCCCTGGCAAAAAAGGGCTATCAACTGGTTACCGACCCTTCCGATCCCGGTCACCTTTTGTTTTGCTCCCTTGCATCAACTTATGGCGATATGGATATTTTTATTGTTGAAAGTTTTGATGAAGGCATAAGCTGGACCGAAGCGGTCAGGGTAAATGACGATGAACAGGGAAATGGAAAAATGCAGGATTTGGTTTGGGCCGATTTTGATAATGACGGAAATTTGATCGTCAACTGGCGCGACCGGAGAAACGCGGAAGGAACAGGATATGAAACAGCCTGTGAAATCTGGGGGGCTTATCGCAAAAAAGATTCGGCAACATTTTCACCAAACTTCAGGATATCGGATACATTGGTAGAATATGATGACGTATTGTCCAGTTCGGGAAACGATTTTATGTGTGTAAAACTGAGAAATGACACGTTATATTCAGTTTGGGGCGACACACGAAACGGCAAGCTCAATATCTGGTTTCAGCGTATGAAAGTTCCCGGAGACCACATCAATTCCACACAATACAGACTATCGAAATCTATTCCACAGATAAACATTTACCCCAACCCTGCTCATGATATGGTTACCTTTGAAGGAGATGAAATGGAACATGTTAGGGTTTTTGATATCCATGGAAGGACTGTGCTCAATCAACCTGTCAGGTCACAAAAAGACATGCTGGATATTGATGGCCTGCCCGCCGGTTTGTATTTCATCCGTGTAAAAACAAAAAAAAGAATATTTGTTACGAGACTTATCGTTGATTAAATTGATTTAATTGACAAAAAGAGAAGGAAGAATCTAATGAGTTTTTTTTAGTTTCTGTTTATATAAATTGATTGCGCTGATACGGATCAATGTGTCAATTTCAATACCTCTTATTTCTGCTTCATGAATCATCGAATTATACTGTTGCGTATTAGCTTTAATTCTTTCTTCAATTTGATGGATTGCATTTTCATTCACTTTTAACAGCTTCCTGTCACTATAAAAAATCAATGGTGCTTTATCCCCTGATTTATATTTATATAAAGTAATTCGACTGTTTATGATTATTGGTTTCAAATATAAATAATTTGCAACTTTTCGTACTTCAAGAACTGTATCGTTTAAAAAATGAAAATATTCATCCATTTTTGACTCATTTTTCTTTACTATAATTCCTGTTTTATTTTTTTCGATTTTTTTAGCCAGTTCGCTGGCATTAACTTTTCCATATTTTGCACCGTTTACAATAAAAATATTATCAGGTGCAACACCCGATCTTAACCAGATAAAATAAGTATTATCCCAGCCAATAAAGTCGAGAATCAATGATTGCGTACCATTTTTATCAACTTCATTATGAATGATCTTGAGCAAATCTAATGTTGTTTTATCTTTTATTCTTGGAAATGCCTGAATATTCCTCGCTCCGAGATAGGAATATGGTAAAATCAATATAATAATAGCCCAGGCAATAATTTTTTTTGCTTTTAAATGGTCCTTATTCATAAATACAAGTGCATAAAAAGGTATTGAAGTTATTAAAAGTAAAATAACAAACCTGGGTTGAAGCAATAAGGTTCCGTTAACAGCTTTATAAATGAAGGCTATCATTAAAACTACAAATGGTAATAACCACCAAATTATGCTCATTTCCGGTTCCCTTTTTTTAACTGATTTTATTGTATAATACAAAGTTGCTATCGTAATTAACGGTGTCATCAAAATGCCATAAGTTATGGGAAAATACACTAATCTCCAACACAGCATTCTCCAGTTAAAATTATCATTACCCCCCATCATCGTAATGTTCCATCAATAGGCACCATGTGAACCATAGAACAGATCGCCATGTACAATATAACCTCCTGTCATCCAAAAAAATGGGAATATCATAGCAAAAACCCAGAAAAAAAGAACCATCTTCCATTGCTTTTGCAATAGCAAAACAAGCGTAAAAACAGCGATGAGCAGCCATGCTTCATATCTGATACCTCCTGCAATAGTCATAGATAATCCTGCAAGAACCCCATATTTAATTGGTTTATCAAGCTTTTTACCCTGCGATAAAAAATACATGGATGCTGCAATAAAAAAAGCAGATGGAATGCCTGACAACACTTGAAAACTATTCCTTACCACAATGGGTATAAAAAGGTATGTGAGAGAAACAAAAAAAGCCCCTTCCGTTGATTTGAATTCATTTAAAGTGAATTTGTACAGAGGTATAGCAGTAGCAACCGCAAATAAAATTTGTAAAATTTTCAACGAATATATCAGGTCTCCTCCGGAAACCCAAATTATAAAGGCATTCAGATAATGATGCAGCGGGAGCCAAACATCTGATATTGTAAAGTAAGGGTTTTGCAACCACTAATAAGCAATAATGATCCGGCTTACAGCATCAGCATTGGTCGTATGGACGAATGGCAAAGCTACAATCCTGATAATAAGCCCAATGACTATTATTAACCCTATCTGCTTATTGCTGCTTAATTTATTCAATATTTTACTAAAATGATTGTACAATATTAAAAAATTGTTTCAATTCATTCTTCAATATTATCTGATTAATTTTTTTTAATGATATTATTTAAGACGTGATAATCGTATTTTATATACGGGAATTCCAGTAAAACACGCGGTTTAAAAATAACAAAATGCCAATAATGAATATGAAAAATAGGCGAAACTTTTTAAAATAAAGGGTTGTAGCCCGATTCATCCTTCGTGTAACTTGACAGATGATTTTGCCTGATGGTGTTACCAACCAAAAATCAAAGCGAAATGGAGCCTGCCTGAACGGACGACGACAATCATTAATCGGTATAATTACAAAGATTATAACCAGTGTCCGATAGGAATATAATATTATGCATAATGAATTTTTTATTAAAAAATATTCTCATATTGAGAATATTCTCATTAATTTTGCAAATTATTTAATTGGGATGCCCAGAAGAAGAAGATTACGGAGAGTTGTGGAGCCCCCTAAATTCAGGGGATTCAGACCCTATGGCCATCCCGGAAGGAACCGCAGTAAGGTGGAACTGTTGTACGAAGAATACGAAGCCATAAAACTTGCTGATTACGATCTGATGAATCACCAGGGAGCATCGGAACTGATGGGGGTATCGCGTGCAACTTTTGCACGAATTTATGAAAGTGCACGGCGGAAAATTGCCCATGCCCTGGTTGAGTCCAAAGAGATCATAACGGTGTTTGGTAATGCATACCTCGAAAAAGACTGGTTTGTATGCAAACATTGCAATGCCAGGTTTACCTTTCCGGCCAGAGGCACAAACGGCCATTGCCCGATGTGTAAATCAACGGAAATCGAACCATTAAGAAATAAATCAAAATAATGAAAACAGTAATCACATCAACAGGAAACCAATTAAGTTCAACATTTGACCTGCGTTTTGGACGGGCAAAATATTTTTGTCTTTATGACGAAAACACAAAAGAGACAAAGTTTTATCAAAATCCAAACACAGCAGCCAATAGCGGGGCAGGTGTAAAAACCGCTGAAAAAATGGTTGAACTGGAAGCACAAAAAGTTATTTCAGGGGATTTTGGCCCCAAAGCCAAAGACCTGCTGGAAAAGTTTAACATTCAAATGGTGATCTTGCCGGATGATAAAAGATCGGTAAAAGAAATTATTGATTCAATACAATAAATGAAAGGAGGTTTATTATGCCAGGATTTGATGGAACCGGACCACGGGGTGAAGGTCCCCGTACCGGAAGAGGTTTAGGGAAATGCAAAGATGACGAGCTGAAAACCAATCCTCAGTCTCCTGAAACGGATTATCCCCGCGGAAGAGGATTTGGATTTGGATATGGAAGAGGCCGGGGCAGAGGACGTGGATTTGGTTGGTGGCATCGTTAATTTTTCCCTTTAATTGATCAATGAGGCTATCTCAAAAAAACGGATATCCCAGGAAAAACAGGAAGTCCGATTTTGAGACGGCCTTGTTTGTATAAAAAAGAAAAAGAGAGATACACCCCGCCCTTTAGCGTGGGGCTATAAAAGATAAAACCATGAAAATATTTGCCATACCCGTTGAAAACGGAATTTTAAACAATCACTTTGGCCACAGCAAACAATTTGCACTTGTGGCTGTTGAAGACAACAAAATTGTTTCGGACACAATACTGGATGCCCCACCGCATCAACCCGGTCTGTTGCCGCGATGGCTTGCCGATGAAGGCGCAACAGATATCATTGTGGGCGGTATCGGGCAACAGGCCGTTGATATCTTTAAAGTAAATAATATTAAAGTTCATATCGGGGCATTACCAAAAAATGCCCATGAACTGGTAAATGATTACATCAACGAAAAACTGGTTATTGACCAAAATAAATGTGACCATTAGCATGCCCGTTAAAATTGCCATAGCCAGTGGTAAAGGGGGAACAGGAAAGACAACCGTAGCGGTCAACCTGTTTCATTTTATCCGCCAGTTCCGGACAAACCATGTGTTACTGGTTGACTGTGATGTGGAAGAACCCAATGACCTTATCTTTTTTCCGGATGCAACCCCGGTTGATGAAAAAGATGCAAATCAGCTCATCCCCGAAATCAACACTGACAAATGTACCTTTTGCAGAAGATGCGTCGAATATTGCGAGTTCAATGCTATTGTGGTGATACCACTGGTACAGTTTGCTGAAATAAACCCAGGCCTTTGTCATTCCTGCGGTGCCTGCCTTGTCGCCTGCCGTGATGAGGCCATTACCGAAAAGCCCTATTCCATCGGAAAGATCAGGTCGCATACTATTGACGGCAAAGCCCATTTGCTGGTAGGCAGCTTGAAAATCGGGTCAGCAATGCAAACGCTTTTGATAAAAACACTGAAAAAGCAACCGGTCAACGAGGCAGAAATAATTTTATACGACTCCCCTCCCGGCACCAGTTGCCCGGTAGTTACCACCACCGCGGATGCCGATTACGTTATTTTGGTTACCGAACCCACACCTTTCGGACTGAATGACCTGAAGCTTACCGTTGATTTATTAAGGGAACTGGGAAAATCTTTTGGGGTAATTGTAAACAAAGCCGGATTGGGTAACCGGGATTTATATGATTACCTGGACAAGGAAAATATTGAAATCATCGGAGAGATCCCTTTCAACAAAGCGTATGCATCCGTTTATGCCCGGGGAGCCTTGTTAAAACAAATTCCCAAAGAAATTGAAGACCTCTATCAAAATATCATTATTGAAATAATTGAAAAGACCGGCCATTATGCATGAGATCACCTTGTTGAGCGGGAAAGGGGGTACCGGAAAAACGACCATCGCTGCCGCCCTGGCATCGGTGGCACGTGATGCCGTATTTTGTGATGCGGACGTGGATGCCGCCGACCTGCATCTGATCTTAAAGCCTGATATTCTTGAAGAACACCGGCTTGAAAGCAACTGGGTAGCCATCATTGACGATGAGCTGTGTACACACTGTAGCCTATGTGTGGAATACTGCCGGTTTGATGCCATCCATTACAAACCTTCCGGCGGGCTTGAAATCAACCCTTTTGACTGTGAAGGCTGCCGGTTATGTGAACGAATCTGCCCGGAACAAGCCATACGCTCGGAGAGGAACAACAACAATTTCTGGTATGTTTCCAACAGCCGGTTTGGCACACTGGTACATGCCAAAATGGGGGCAGGTGAGCAAAACTCCGGAAAACTGGTAACCGAAGTCAGAAAAAAAACAAGGGAGATTGCCCAAAATACGGGAGCAAAATTCATCATCACCGACGGCCCCCCCGGAATAGGATGCCCGGTCATATCGGCTCTGACAGGGACCCACAAAGTATTGATGGTGATAGAGCCCACAAAATCAGGATTGCATGATGCCGGACGGCTGATTGAGCTGGCCGGAAACTTTAATATTGATATTTTTGCCGTTATCAATAAATACGACATCAATGATCAGGTAACTGGTGAAATAGAAAAATACTTACATGAAAACTCGATCCCGCTTTTGGTAAAAATCCCTTTTGATACGGTTATGGTTGAAGCCATGTTGCAAGCCAAAACCATTGTGGAATATCAGCCCTATTCCAACATTTCAAAAATGATACATCAAATATGGGAAAGTATTGCTGAAACCGAATATACCGAAGTTGAAAAGGTAAAATGAAACAATAAAATTATGGCTAAAACAGAACCATTTGATCGATATACTGATATCTACGAACAGTGGTTTGCGGATCATTATTATGTTTTTCAATCCGAATTGCTGGCACTTAAACAACTGGTTCCCGAAAACGGAAAAGGCGTTGAAATAGGCGTTGGCACCGGAAGGTTTGCCGAACCCATGGGCATAAAAGAAGGGGTTGATCCCTCGAAAGCCATGATCAATGTTGCTGCTGAACGGGGTATCCATGTCCGGGTTACGACAAACACCTGTGTACCGAAGCACTTCGGTGCGCAGGCACAACGAAATAATTATAATAACCGACGGGTTAACCCATCGGTTAACAAACAAAAATATAAACCCATGAAAATATTGCAGTCATGTAGCTAATTCTATGATACTGACACAGAAAATATCAAACCGGAATTTTTATTCGCTGATCTGGCATGCGGGGTTTCTTGCTTTTGCCCGTAATTTTATTGATGTGGACACGGTAATCCCGGCCATGTTGGTTGATGCGGGGGGAAAAGCCGTTCAGATCGGCATTATGACAGCCATCATGCTTGGCGGATCCAGCATTACCCAATTGTTCTTTGCCCCGTTTATCAGCAACTATTCCTTTAAAAAACCATTCCTGCTGATTGGTATCAATTCGCGTATTGTTTCGCTGCTTGCTTTAAGTATAATTCTTTTTTATTCAACACAAATGCACGGCAGATATGCACTATGGCTGATCTTTATTGTGATTACGGTTTTCTCACTGGGCGGGGCTTTTGCCAATATCAGTTATACCGACATACTGGGCAAATCAATCAATATGAAGTCGCGGAAGCCTTTCTTTTCTGTAAAACAGGTGATTACCGGGGCCATTTTATTTATATCGGCTTTGCTGGCTAAAAGAGTGTTGACCATCACCGGTTATCCTGTTAACTATTCCTATATGTTCTTCATCGGGTTTGCCGCGTTGTTCATTGCTTCCCTTGGTTTTTGGAACCTGAAAGAAGTCATCCCTTCAAAACTGACCGTAAAAAACCCGAAGCATTTTTTACAATTGATCCGGGGCGAATTGAAACAAAACGGCAGGCTGGGCTATTTCCTGGGATTTATCAATACCCAGGGAATCAGCATTACTTTGCTGCCCTTTGTTATTTTGTATGCCAAAGAAAATTTCCAGACACAAAGTGCCGATACGGGTTCTTTTCTGCTTTATAAAGTTATCGGGAGTGTAGCCACAGGATTGTTGCTGTTTGCTTTGTCAGGAAAATACAAATACCGCTATCTCCTTTACAGCAATGTATTTCTAACTTTTATCATCCCCATTATCCTTCTTTTTTCTCCGGGTTTGCCGCCATTTTATATGTTATTTTTTGTGGGAGGTATCGTTTTTGCCATTTACGGCATCACCATGAATGGCGTATTGCTTGAAGTGTCAGGCACCGAAAACCGGGCATTATATACCGGCATCGCAGGGGCCGGGAACATGCTGCCTGCCCTTTTCCCCCTGTTTGGGGGTTGGTTAATAAAACATTATGGTTTTCAACCGTTTTTTATTCTTTATATTCTTATTGTTTTTTCATCTTTGTTTTTTATTCACAAACTTAATTGTAAGAAATGAAAAAAATATATCCGGATTCGGGAGTGGAATTATCTCCCTTCACATTAAAAAATTATGACTGGATCATTAACACTGCTTCCTTCGGCCTTTACCGTGGATTTATCCGAAAAGCAATCCGTAGTATGGATATCCAACCTGATGATGACATCCTCGACCTGGGTTGTGGAACAGGCCGAAACGCCGCTTTAATGCTGGATTATCTCTCTAACAAGGGAACCGTTACAGGAATGGATGTTTCTGACATAATGGGAGAACAGTTCCGAAACAAATTCAAAAATGATAAACGAGCAACATTCATCCTCCGGCGTATTGACCAGCCCTTTGACCTGAATAAAAAATTCGATAAAATATTTATCAGCTTTGTCATCCACGGCTTTCCTCATGAGGTAAGGCAAACGGTGATTAAAAATGTTTGGGGCCATTTAAAACCTGACGGGATTTTTTTCATACTTGATTTTGGTGAATTTAAGCTGGCTGAAATGCCGGCCCATCATCGTTTTATCTTTAAAAAAATTGAATGCAAATATGCTTTTGATTATGTGGAACGCAACTGGAAAGAGATATTGAAAACTTTCGGATTTGATCAGTTTGAGGAAAATTTGTATTTCAAAAAATATGCCCGTTTACTGAAAGCGTATAAGAAGGGTTAGGAGTTGGGGAGAAAAAAGCATACAGGATTAAACCGCACCCTAAAGGGCGGAGAAACTGAAAGCGAAATCAAGATTCTGAAACAAATCTGTTACCCCGTCCTTTAGGGCGGGGATAAAACAATCGAACAATAAAACCCAAATGTTTAACCTAAAAAATAAAACCATGTTATCTCTTAAAAACCCGTTCATCTTTGCCCCGGTCAAACTGGGTTACACCACAGGTAACGGAAAGGTAAATCAAAGGCACCTTAATTTTTACGATGTACGTTCAAAAAACATGGGTGCTGTTACTTACGAGCCTTTATATCTGGATAAAGGATTACGTGAACTGCCCACTCAACTGGGTATTGATGATGACGATAAAATTGAAGGACTGATTGTTCTCAACAACAGCGTTCACGATAATGGGGCCAAAGCCATTGCCCACCTGAACCATCCCGGCAGAATGGCCAATCCGAAACTGCCGGGTAATTATTTTTTATCTTCGGTTGACACAGCTTGCGAAAACAGGGGTGCTGTTCCCAAAGCCATGGACCGTGCGGATAGGTTACAGGTTATTTCACTTTTTCAGGATGCAGCCCGCCGTGCCGAAAAAGCCGGCTTCGATATCATTGAGCTGCAATTCGGCCACGGCTATCTGATGGCACAATTTATTTCACCTGCAGTAAATACCCGGCAAGATGAATACGGGGGAAGTTTTGAAAACAGGATTAAATTTCCGCTGGAAATTCTGGAAAATGTCCAAAAAGCTATCCACATTCCAATCATCGCCCGCATCAGCGGCGACGAAATGACCCCCAACGGTTTTCACCTTGAAGACATGATCAGGTTTGCAAAGATCCTTAAAAAGAAAGGGGTTGCCGCCATTCATGTCACGGCAGGAACAGCCTGTTCAACGCCGCTGTGGTTTTTCCAGCACATGTTTGTCCCCAAAGGAAAGACATGGGAAATGGCAGCCCGCCTGAAAAAAGAAGTGGGTATGCCGGTCGTCTTTGTGGGCAGGATAAACTCTGCAAAGGATGTTGACTTCCTGCTGAATGAATACCATGCTGATTACATCGGATTGGGAAGGGCATTGGTTGCCGATCCCGGTTTTACAGGTAAATACCTGCACCTTGTTGAGGGAAACATCCGGCCGTGCCCTGCCTGTTCCGAAGGATGCCTCGGTGGGGTAAAAAGCGGAGCCGGCCTCGGTTGTGTGGTCAATCCAATTGTCGGGCACGAAGGGGAAAACCCGTTGCAACCGATAACAAAGAAAAAACATATTGCTGTAGCCGGCGGCGGACTGGCCGGGATGCAGGCATCCATCTCGTTGAAAAAACGGGGACACCAGGTAACCCTTTTTGAGAAAGACAGGTTGGGAGGACAATTTAACCTGGCCTGGTTGCCACCTAAAAAAGAAAGCCTGAAAGAGATCGTGGATTATTTTAAAAATGAAATCCGCGACGCCGGCATTGAGGTGAAACACGAAAAAGCCAAAGTTGAAAATCTGGTGGGAAAAGGCTATGATGGAGTAATCATTGCTACCGGTTCCGTCCCTGTCGTACCTCCGATAAAAGGTTTAAAAACGTATTACTGGGCCGATTTTCTTGAAGAAAACAACCTGCCTGAAGATCAAACCATCCTTGTTGTTGGCGGAGGATTGATCGGTATCGAGATGGCCAGCAAACTGGTTGACCTGAACAACAAAGTGATCATTGTGGAAATGCTGGACGAAATAGCACGGGGCATGGAAATGCTGGAAAAGAAACTTACACTTCAGAAACTGAACCAGAAAAACATCCCCATTCACCTGAACACTAAAGTCGTTGAAATAAACGGTGCGCGCGTTACCATTGAAAAAAAGGGGGAAACAAGTACTTTAGAAGGTATTGATAAAATTGTGATGGCAACGGGCATGAAACCGGTGGATGAACTTAAAGCCAAACTGGCCGGAAAAGTACCACTCTATATTGTTGGTGATGCTGCGAAACCGGGAAAAGCACAGGAAGCCATTGCCGGTGCCTATTATCTGGCATTAACAATTGAACCTGATTAGTTCCTAAGTTTTGGTTGGAGATGTATTTTGCCCCGTCCCGATAGCTATCGGAACCCGGGCAGGGATCGCTGTTCAGGAGAAAAACGGCTTTAGCCATTAATTTTCCCTCTTTCTTTTTGATTAATGGCTAAAGCCTTCAAAATCTTGCATTTGATTATCATTGCTATTGATTTCATCCTTCAGGAAGCAACTGATATTATTGACAAGGATGATGATTATGATGACGAAGGCTTCCTGAAGGATGAAATCAAAGCCGGTTTGTTCTTTAACAACAAGAAAACAGGGCACTAATTATCTTTCCTGATAATGAAGTTTGTTATACGGCATGTAGAAACCATCCGGCCATCTTCGTCTTTAATGTCAATATTCCAGACATGCGTATTTCGGCCACGATGGATAAGACGGGCCTCGGCATAAACCCATCCCGAGTGTGCCGTACCCACATGGTTAGCGCTGACCTGTGAACCGCGCACTTCATATTGATTCAAATCAACAATAATGGCCGAACCCAGCCCGGCAATGGTTTCAGCCAGTGCAAGGGTAGCCCCTCCATGCAGAATGCCCGCTGGCTGTTTTGTCCTTTCGTTGACCGGCATACGTGCTTTGAAATAGCCATCATCCGCTTCAAGATATTCAATATGAAGCATTTCCATCATGGTACCCTTGTTCAGCTTGTTTAGCTCTTCAACAGATGCTTTAATTTTTTTCATTTTTTCTTTATTTCTTTTCGCTGTGCAATATGAACAGCAATAAAAAAAGCGCGATACTGAAATTTCATTTTTTTACGATCCCCAGCTTTCGCGGTCAAGGCTTCTGTACTGAATAGCCTCGGCCAAATGTTCGGGTTGAATATTTTCCGCTCCTTCCAGGTCGGCAATGGTCCGTGCCACTTTGAGTATCCGGTCATAAGCTCTGGCAGAAAGGCTTAATTTTTCCATGGCATTTTTTAACAATCTCTTACCCTGCTCAGTCAATTCACAATATAATTCAAGGTCTTTGCTTGTCATCTGGGCATTGGCAAATATTTTTTTTCGATCCCTGAACCGGTCTTCCTGTATTTTTCTGGCTCTAACTACCCTTTCCCTGACATTTTTGCTTTTTTCACCCGGGGGCGCTTCCGAAAGATCGGTAAACGGGACAGGTGTAACTTCAACATGCAAATCAATCCGATCCATCAGAGGACCCGAAATCCGGTTCAGGTAGTTTTTTACAGCTCCGGGCGAACATACACATTCCTTGGTGGGATGGTTGTAATAGCCACAGGGACAAGGGTTCATCGCCGCTACAAGCATAAAACTGGCCGGATATTCCACCGAAATACGTGCCCTGGATATGGTAACCACCCGGTCTTCCATGGGTTGCCGCATCACCTCCAGTACCGATCGTTTAAATTCGGGTAACTCATCAAGGAATAAAACGCCATTCTGCGCCAGCGATATTTCGCCCGGCTGCGGATAAGTACCGCCACCCACCAGTCCGGCATCGCTGATGGTGTGATGAGGCGAACGGAAAGGCCGGGCCGTGATCAATGCTGTTTCTCCATTCATTAAGCCGGCAACCGAATGTATTTTTGTTGTTTCCAGGGCCTCGCCAAGTGCCATGGGTGGCAAGATTGAAGGTAACCGTTTGGCCAGCATGGTTTTTCCTGAGCCCGGAGGACCGATCATGATCACATTATGGCCACCGGCTGCGGCAATCTCCATCGCCCTTTTAATGTTTTCCTGACCTTTTACATCTTCAAAATCAAAAGGATAGCTATCCAGGTTTTGTGACAATACCTCTTCCACATTCACGACCGTTATTTCAGGAACGATATCTCCTTCAAACAGTTCAATCACTTCGCGGATATGCCCGAACCCAAATACATCAATGCCTTCCACAATGGCGGCCTCAGATGCATTTTGCTGTGGTACGATCAATCCTTTAAACCCTTCTTCTTTGGCTTTCAGCGCAACGGGCAATGCCCCCCTGATGGGGTTCAGGCTGCCATCCAGTGATAGTTCTCCCATCATCATGTATTCACTTACGTGCTCCTCATTCATTTGCCCCGAGGCTGCCAGCAAACCGATGGCAATTGGTAAATCATAGGACGAGCCTTCTTTTTTGATATCTGCTGGTGCCATGTTGACCACCACCCGTTTGCCGGGCCACTTATAACCCGTATTGTTTAAAACCGCCACAAGGCGGTGATGACTTTCTTTAATGGCATTGTCAGGCAATCCCGTGAGATAGAAGTTCTTGCCTTTGCTCACATTCACTTCAATGGTGATCAAATTGGCATCAACACCGTGAATGGCACTGCCATAAGTTTTTACAAGCATCCCTTTGTATTGGTTCATAAACAAAAATACGGAATAATTGCAAGCCTGAGCCCTCGATGTGGGTTAAACATCATTTTATCAACGTGATCCTTTTTCTTATCCCGTTGTTGGTGTCTTCACCAACAACTTTTTGGTTCGCTGGATCCATCGTCTGAAAGACGATCAGTTGATACACTGCGCGGAATGAAATGTAACCCTGTGTAATAAAAAAGGAGATCAAAAAGGGCTGAAAGACCGACAGATTATGAATTTCCATCTGCCGGTATTGTTTCCCGTGTATTTATTCTATTCATTTTGCAAATCTTCCAGTTTTCCATGCTGAACCTCCCATTCCCCGAGATGATCTTCAATCTCTTTTGCAATGGAATCGTGTTGAACATAAAGTGCGCCCGATTTGATTTCATCTTTGTATTTTTCAGGATTAGAAAGCTTTTCATTAACCGCTTTCAACCGGCTTTCCATTTGGGCAATTTTTTCTTCAAGTTTCGCAATGGCATTTTCCGTTTTTCTTATCCTGCGTTCCTTTTCTTTCTTTTGTTCCCATTTTTGCTTACTTCCGGCCCCCTTATTTTTCTTTTGTCTGCTATTTTTATGTTCCAGTTCAGCCAGGTTATCTATTTTCCTTTTTTCAAGAAAATCAAAAATATCCCCCCTGAATTCTTTTATTTTTTTATTCCTGAATTCGTAGAGCCTTGTTGTCAGCCCCTGCAAAAAATCCCGGTCGTGCGAAACGATGATCAGGGTTCCGTTGTATTGCAGTAAGGCATTTTTCAGGATATCTTTTGAGAGGATATCGAGATGGTTTGTCGGCTCGTCCAGCAACAGCAGGTTGCTGGGAGTTAACAGCAGTTTAGCCAAAGCAAGCCGTGACTTTTCTCCTCCTGACAGCACTTTCACTTTTTTGTTAATGTCCTCACCCTGAAAAAGAAAAGACCCAAGAATAGTTTGCAGTTTCTTACGTATTTCCCCCACAGCCACATCATCCAGGGTTTCAAAGACGGTTTTTGACGGATCAAGCATTTCCCATTGATCCTGAGAATAATATCCGGTTACAACATGGTAGCCCATGTTGAGTTTTCCCTGATGCGAAACCTGCCGGGCAATGATCCGCGCCAGTGTTGTTTTTCCTTCCCCGTTTCTTCCCACAAAAGCAATTTTCTCACCTTTAAGGATTTCAAAGTCTATCGCGTCAAGCACTTCAACTTCACCGTAATGTTTGCTGACCGATTTGCCCGAAACGGTTATCTTGCCACTATGTGGGGCAGGGGGAAAAGTAAAATGAATGGCTTCATTGTTCACTTCTTCCACTTCTATCTTTTCCATCTTTTCAAGATGTTTTACTCTGGACTGAACCTGCCGTGCTTTGGTGCTTTTATACCTGAACCTTTCAATAAAATATTCAATTTGCCGTATTTGCCTCTGTTGGTTGTTAAAAGCGGCAATCTGTTGCTCAAGGCGTTCTTCCCTGAGCCGGATATATTGTGAATAGGGAACTTTATAATCGTAAAGTTTGCCGTTGCTTATCTCTATCGTGCGGGTTGTAAGATGATCGAGCAAGGTTCGGTCGTGCGATACCATTAAAACCGTTCCGGAGTAAGTAGCCAGGAAATCTTCAAGCCACTGAATGGATTCGATATCAAGATGATTGGTAGGCTCATCCAGCATAAGCAGATCAGGATTAAGCAAAAGCAATTTGGCGAGTTCAACACGCATTTGCCAGCCAAAGCTTAACTGGCTGACCGGTTTTTGAAAATCATCCGGATCAAATCCCAGCCCGGTTAATATTTTTTCAGCATTTCCCCGTAATTTTTCAGGTTCCGCTAACCTTAACTGTTCCATTATACCAGACTGTTCTTCCAACAGACGGTGATACAGCCTGGAGCCATAATCATTCCTGATTTCAATTTCAGATTGTATGTTTTTTAGTTTTTTCTTTAATTTTTCAAGAAAATCAAATGCCCGCAACGTTTCATCCAGCACATTGGCCCGGCTATTGATCTTTTTCTCCTGGGGCAGGTATCCCAGTGTGATATCCCGTGGAATGACGACTTCACCCGTATCGGGTTCTGTTTCTGACATAATGATCCGGAGTAATGTGGTTTTTCCGGTACCGTTATTTCCGGCAAGGCCGATACGTTCTTTCGGATTAATGTTAAAGGTGAAATTTGCAAACAGGGATTCGCCTCCAAACTCTTTACTGATATTGATTACCGAGATCAAGTTGATAAAATGTTTATGCAAAGGTAAAAATCAACAGTTAACCGACAGATTGCCTACTCATTCTTTTTGAGGCGTTATACCGATTGTTATTTGGTCCCGAAGCCCCGGAAGCGTCATAAATTCACTACGTTTTTATAGCGCTTTAAATATAGGTTGACATTATCAATTTATACATGAAAATCCCGATTGGCATATTTTGATGTTAAATTGGTATCAAACGCAAATCTTATCTTTCAACATACAAAAAAAGGGGCAGCCATAAAGCTGCCCCCTGTTATTGTTCCCGGTATGTAGTTACCGCTGCCCTTTACCTATTTGGTTATGGTCATGCGCTTGGTAACTACCCCGTTGCTGGTGGTGATGCGTACGACATACATCCCGGCATCATAACTCCCTGTGTTCAGGGTCAGGGCGTTCTGATCGGTGATCTCTGCATCATACACTACCTGGCCTACATAGTTCACTATCGTGATGTGGCTCATCGCCTGCGAAGAGGTGATGTTCACCCTGTCCCTGGCCGGGTTCGGGTACAAGGCCGTTACTTCCCCTGCCAGCGGGTTGTCTATCGAGGTGATATCAACACATACATAGTCGTCTATCGGTATCACCTTGGCCGGTGCGGGCTGTGATTCACAGTAATCTGTTTCGCCTTCCCATACCGAGGTTACCTGGTAACATACCGTGTAGTGATATAGGTGATTCGGATAGGGCATCGAGTCATAGTAGCTGTAACCCGTCTGGCCTTCTACGTAAGGTACAAAGTCTATCAGGGTGTAATCGGTCTCATCAGGGCCTTGCCTGTAAATGTTGAACCCGGTGAAGTCACGGCCTGACTGGTTGCCGTTGGCAATGCCGTTTTCGTGTACTTCGCCCTGGCTGAAGTCAGATACGCTCTTGCCATAGTCTGTACGGTCTACCAACGGGGTGATCTCTATGCTTGCCCCTGTCGGCATCTCCAGATAGGCGGCCAGGTTCCAGTTGTAGTCCAGCCCGAAGTCGCTCAGGTTGCCCCAGGTTACCCCGTCTGTGGTGATCTTGTCACCATAGCCTGCTATTGCAGGACCGGCATCGGTCCCCGCAGGGAATGTGCCTGCCGCCTGATTGTTAACCGTATAACCAACCCACAGTTCCTGTGTGTCATCGTAAGGTACCGGGGTGTCAAGGACGATTTCGTTCCATGCCCCGATAACCGGGTTGGTGACTTCCTGTGAAGCCAGCAGCGTGGATGCATTGGCCCCTTCCCATATTTTAACTGTAAAGGATTCGGCCCCGGCATCCTGCGGGAAGAACTTGACCTTCGTTATGGAGGTGCCTGTGAGCTCTGGCGGCAATCCGCCGGCATCCCAACGGGCAGCTACCGAGAAGGTGCCCCCATCGGTCAGGCCTATGCCTGAGAAATTGGTCCCGTCATCCCATTCGATCCATCCTGCCGGAGGTGCGGGAAGCTCGGGGGCTACCCAGTTGAGCTGGGCTCCCAGATCGTCCAGGTCGTTCCATACATATTCACCCTCCAGCTCACTCGGTGCCCCGCAGGTGCGGTACACTTCGATGTTGTCAACATTCCAGCGTACAATATCAAATGAATTGGCCCCTGTTGCCGTGAAACGTACCTGGAAGACACGGCTCATGGCATACTGGGTGATCTTCAGGTGCTGCGGCGTCCAGTCAAAACTGTTCGTGTTGCTGTATTCGGCTACCTGCGTCCAGTCCTGCCCGTTGTAAACCTCTACGTCCAGCTTCTCTGCTCCCGTAGCGTTGCGGTCTTCCAAATAGTACCCGAAGTCTAACCAAATGTCCCCTTCGGTCAGCATGTCCGCATTCAATGGCGGACTGACCAGTGATACCGAGTAGTCTGCGCCCGGATCAGGATCCCAGTTAAACTGGGCAGAGGGGGCCGGGTCACCATTCTGGCTCGAAATGACCCAGTTGGAGGCCGTTGTCGTCCATCCGTTGTAGTCAAAACTGCCCTGGCCCCAGGACTCCGTGAACGGAAGGTCATAGCCCCATACCACATTCACCGTGTCAGGCCCGTCAGGCTGTGATTCACCGGTCTGGCCCGGGAAACCATAAACACTCAGGTCGTACAAGGCGGTTACCCCGTAATAATGGGTGCCCGGCATCACATTGTTGTCAGCAAAGAACAATGAATCTTCGGTGGTCTCGTCGTCGTAAGCTACACTCCCCACAAAGGTCCCGTCACGATATATGTTGAACGATGTCAGCCCGTCAGGAACGACACCGCCGTTGTTACCACTGCTTGATGATGGTACGGCAAAACCGGAAATCTCTGCCCCGCTCGGGAAGCCGCCAACAAGTGTTACATCTCCTGTGGCAGGATCAAGAATACAGAGCTTGCCCCCGGCAGATACATCATAAGCGGCCCAGAAAATGGTGTTGCTCGCACGGTCAAGGCCGGCATCCTGTGCATAACTGCAGTCAAACCCAATGGACCCGATCGAAGTCCATGCACCGCTCGTCTTGTCAATCTGTCCCCAGGTGTCTGTGCCAAGGTCAACTCCGTACAGGTTCCCGTCATTGTCACAGGCCATCGTGATCATGTTGGCCTGGCCGGCACCTATCGTGGTCGTGGCCCCTGTGGTGAGGTCAACGGTATAAAGCGTACCCCCGAAATCAAGGCCATACATGGTTGACTCGCTGTTTACATAAGCCATGCCCACAAAATCACCGGTCGTCCCTATGGTGACCCATGCATTGTTGTCAAAATCGTATTTTACCAGCGTGCCTCCGTAAATACATCCGTAATATTCACCGTCAACCCAGTCAGCAGCAGCAACAAAATTGGAAGCTGAAGGCCCGAAGACACTTACGCTGTTCGGATCGTCCAGCATGATCTCGGCCAGGCCCGTGGGGCCACCACCCGGATCATAGGCCATATACCCGTAAGAAAGGTTCCCGTCTAACATGTTCAACGGAACCGGGTTGTTGATGTCAAATACGGGGGAGCCAACAGGGGCAAGACCCGTCGAGTTCTCAGCACTTACCTGTGGAATGTTATACTGTGCAGCAAGTGTTGCATAGTCATCCGATCCATCCAGAAATGCTGATACGTTCATCGGAACACCATCGCCTGTCATCGGCGGGTTCCAGAACAACGGTACTTCGTTGGTGCCGTATAAATATTCGTCATACAGGTTCCTCGGGGGATATAAATACCCGGAGGTGAACGTGTAATAAATCTTGTCGGAAAGGTTACATCCGTACAGGGCGGCCACTGCTGCGGTATAGGTCGTGCCATATTGCAGGTCTCCATAGGTGTAGGTACGGGTGTCTTTGTCGGTCTGTGCAACAAAGCCGTCATCCAGATAAACATAATAGCCCTGGATGTTGACCGGGCCGTCGCCGACCTCAATGTTGTCAACTGCCCAACCGGATGCCCAGTAACCGCCGTCATCGGCGTGGAAGGCAAACCATACCGAGGCCAGCCCGCCGGGACCGGACAGCGCGGACAGATCGTAATTGTACTCTTCCCAACTGAACGACGGGTCAAGCTCAATCAATGTCTCCCAGGTAGCCCCGTTGTCAACTGAATATTCTACCGTGGCCTTCTCCCCGTAAGCACCGTCATAGTAACTCAAAAAATGAAGTACGTAATCACTGGTCTCGCGCAGATCGCATTCCGGGGTGATCATGTAGTCACAGCAGCCGTTGTTCCACCATACCTGGTCGTCGTTGGCCACGATGTACCAGTCTCCGCTCTCCGGAGGCGGGGCGGGTACGGTCCACCATGTACTGCTGCCGTCCTGTGTCCGCTCCCAGCCAATTCCGCTGGTCAGACTTGTCCAGCCATCTGGCGGGAACGGCTCACTCTCGAAGCCCTGCATCGGTACCTGGAGGTACAAAGGCTCGTCCCAGGTGGCCACTGAGGTCAACGGGTCAACATACAGGTTGCGCGGTGGATAGGTGTTCTCCTGCAGGGTGACATCTACGTTCTTGACTCCGCTGACAAGGAAGTTCGGGTCGTCCCACGACTGGTAGCCCAGCTTGTTCACCGACAGGTTGTACATCCCCATGATCACACTGTCGAACTCGACTGTGCCCGAGGCAGGGGTGATCTGTACCAAAACCTGGTACGGGTAATCATAGCCCTGCAACATCACACTGGCACCCGAAGGCTCATTGCCGTCGCACTGGCTTACATTCACCGTCACCACCCTGTCCAGCTTGTGGGCCGCTACGTTGGAGTAGGCCCAGATGGACTTCTGGGTGGTGTAGATGGCTTGTACCGCATAGGCATAGAAACCGGGATCGGCTGCAGGCCATGCACTGTTGTCGTTGTAATAATTGTGCGTGGTATTGCCAAGGAAGGTCCGCGTGCCGTCCTGCGGGGTCTCCCCTGCATTCGGGTCAAAACCGTCAACAAAGGCTACCTTGTATTTGGTCAGGTCACGGTCGGCCTCTGAAGAAGCTACCGGCCTGAAGGTGCCGCCCTTGACAGTTCCCGGCAAGGCCATCGGCATCTTTGCCGAAATGTGTGCCCCGTCGGTGGGCTTGGGTGGTATGACCCTCGGGCCTTCGGCCATCGCGGCTACCACATTGTCGCCCGGGCCAAATACTGTCGCGCGGATCATGAAGTCGTTATAGGCTGAATTCTGCCATTCGCCACCGGCCTGTTTCGTGTAGGAACGGTAAACAACAGGGTTCTGCTCATCTACACCTATCGGCGGTGAGAACGGCGGAATGGTCAACTGCCACATCACGATGTAGAAGTTGCCGTCGTTAAAGCTCGTACCGTTCAGCGTGAAGGTTACCCATCCGTAGTTGTCAACAGTCACCATCACTGAATCCATGATCGTGCCGGGCATGCCGCCTGGGCCGTCATCGTCCATGATGCCAACGGCCATCGGTGAGCCTATGAAGCTGGCCCCTTCCGGGTAACTGCCGTCGCCCACATATAAACGCCCGCCGACCACACTGGCAGGATAACCTGCCGGGGTGAACTTAACGGCCACTGCGCCGCCGGCCTGTACCCAGGCAAAATAGTTCTCTGCACTCCCGTCGTCATAAATGATCTCGTAGGGGCCCATCGGCAATGACCAGGTCACCATACAGGCATTGTCCGCCTCGTTGGGATCGGCCACAACCCACTGTACCGGATACGGGTTCTCTACCACACAGGCATTGACTTCCGTCATGACCCCGGCCGGGGCATAGATGTCGTTTACGTCAGTGGGCAGGTAGCTCAGCTTGAAAAAGTTAATGTCATAAGTCCCTTCGTCAACATTAAATTCATAATTCCCCGTCGCATCGGTCTCATCTGTGTAAACATCGCTGGTGGCCGTGTTGACGGCCGTCACCGTTACGTTGCTTACCGGGAAGCCATCGTCACAATCCGTGACCACGCCGTATAGTGTTGCCGGGGTGTAGGCCATCATCTCACACGGGATCAGCCGTGCATCGTCCGGCGGCAGCTCGTTGGTGGCCATGTCCAAATCCAGATCATACGTGCCTGCACTGTACCCCGTGGCATCAAAGGTGACGTTTACCGTCATGCTCTCGCCTTCGGCAATGACGCCTGAATAAGGGTCAACTGACGTGACAAAACCGTTGCTGAACGTGGGGTCGTCAAAGCCCGTGAACTCAAACGACAACATCCCCTGTCCACAGTTCTCCAGCGTCACAGGAAAGGTCTCCTGGGTGCCTGTCCATACTTCCCCGTAAACCGGGTTCGGTGTCCAGCAAAGCTCGGGGATCAGCCATATCACTTCCACCGGGCCTGCCGGCGTGGACTCGCCTTCGGCATATACCGCCGAGACCGTATAGTTATACGTGCCGTAAGTCGGCAGAAAGTCCGTGTAGCTCATGTTCTGCGTGTTCGCTATCGGTGAGCCGTCGCGGCGTATCAAAAAGTACTGGAACGTGATGTCCTTGCTCGCAAACGACCAGCTCATGTCAACCTGGCCCGTTACGGCGTTGGTCAACTGAGCAGCAAAGTTGTCAACCGGTACCAATGGGTCGCCGGCAATAATCATGCTCACGGCTACACTCGCCGTGCTTACATCGGGCTCGGCCGTGAAGTTTACATCGGCCGTCCATACCTGGCCGGCTGTCGTGCCTGAGGCATCAAACAAGGCGTTTACAAAGTCCGACTCCCCTGAGGGTACGTCGCCTTCAAAGGCGGACAGGTCTAACCAGCCACCGCCTGCATTGGTAACAGGTGCGGCCGATCCGGTCATCTCAACAAAATACTCTGAACTTAATATCGTACTCGATCCGGTGGTGACATCCACTTCACGGATCTCTGCATAGTAATTACTTACATTGAAAGCAGCCATAACCACGCGGTCGCCGTCCTGGTCGTAGAGCATGGATTGAGCATAAAGGGCATTGAACCCAATGCTCCCGACAACTGTAGCCGTACCTGTAGTTTTATCAATAGAGTACCAGTTGTGGGCATTAATGTCATAACCCCACAAGTCGCCATTACCGTCACACGCTATGGCAATCATCAGGTTGCCGCCGATCCCGAAAGAACCCACATTGGTGGCTGCTCCGGTGGTAACATCAACCGTATAAAGGTTACTGGTAGTAGATAGATAAAAGGTGCCGTCGGTGGGGTCAACAGTCATGCCTGACGGCTGAACAACCCCGCCACCAAGACTACCAATCAAGGAATAAGTCCCGGCAGAGCGGTCTATTGAATACAATTGGGCGCCATAGAAAGTGGCACCGAAGCATTCGTTTTCATCATCCATGTTGAACACCATGCCGCCGAAGAAATCCCCGCCGGGGGCTGCGCCTCCTACCTGGGTCTTTCCGGAAAGGTCGTCAATATCAAAATTATAAGAGCCGCCATTAACGGCTTCATATCCGAATGCCATTATACCGCGGCTTCCATCGTTTTGTACATTCTTTCCTGCTTCACCATATCCCTGTGGGGCCAAAGCAGCAATATTGTCGGTAGTAGCCAAAGCAGGTGCAATTTCACCTTCAAACGGCGGCAAACTGATGGAATTGCCTGCTGCCGGTGGCGGTGGGCCGAATACGATCTCGGCTGACCAGTGCAACGGGCCGCCGGTGGGGCCGTTGGTGATGGTGATCGGTACACTGCGCCACTCGTTGGGGTTCATCGTCTCTTCCAGGATGGCCGGTGTGATGACCATCAATGGCGGGGCCATGTTCCAGTTCACCGTGATGGTGGAACCGGTTACAAAGGTTA
>CAJVWU010000019.1 GCA_913009755.1 uncultured Bacteroidia bacterium | reverse complement strand
GAATAAATTTTTCTATCACTGATACACAGGTAGTTACAAGTGCTACTTATTAACAATTACTCAGGCCGTGTGTTGTGTTGACTTGACGTGTATTATGAATGGGGCGACCTTTTTAGAGTGGACTCATTTATGGTTTTGATTCTTTTGAGGGATTTTCAGAAGAATGGGGTGGTACATTTGCCAGTAAAGATTATTTCAGCCGTAATGGAATAATTCCGGAGGTAAAAGACAACGTTCGATTAATTAAAGGCTGGATTGAGGAAACTCTCCCCTCGTTTATAGAAAGTGCCCTGGAAAAAGATGATAAAATTGCTTATCTTCACGTTGACGTAGATACGTACTCACCAACCAAATGCATTCTTGAAAATGCATTACCCTATTTGCAGGTTGGTTCTGTCATTGATTTTGATGAGTTACTGGGTTATTATGGCTGGAAAGAAGGGGAATTTAAAGCATTCATGGAAGTACTTGAAGATAAATGTAAATATGAATATCTTGCTTTTTGGGAATATACACGTGCAGCATCAGTAGTAAAAGGAGCGATAAGAATTACTGATATTTAGTTCGCCCTGTCTCAGGAGTTCAAAAGCCCGAACATCTTGTTTTGGGCAGTTTCATCATCAAGCATCAGGAATATAGTTTTTCAACCCACCGGGAAATTTTTTATTGCCGTAAAGTGTGGCTAAAAAAAGCGGTGTGTCCAAAAATACTGCCGGCGGGTTAAAGTGCAACCTGACCCACTGAGTGGCCTTGCACTCAGCGGGTCGAAAGACAAGGGATATTATTAGAAATTGGGCTTCAAGGAATACTTTTTATAATAATCCTCAATAATTTCCACGGCTTCTTCAGCGCTATCCACGAGATAAAAGATTTCCAGGTCTTTTTCGTTGATTTTCCCTCCCTGCAACATTTTATCTTTTATCCAGTCAATCAATCCTCCCCAATATTCTTTGTCAACCATCACGATGGGGAATTTAACCAGTTTATGGGTTTGTATCAGGGTGATGGCTTCGAACATTTCATCCATTGTGCCGAAACCGCCGGGCAAAACAATATAACCCTGCGAATAGCGCATGAACATGAGTTTCCGTGTAAAGAAATAGTCGAAGTCAAGCAGTTTATCCGGGTCAATATAAGGGTTGGGACGTTGTTCGTGCTCCAGGTTGATATTAAGCCCGACCGATTTACCTCCGGCAATATAGGCACCTTTGTTGGCCGCTTCCATAGCACCCGGCCCGCCGCCGGTAATGATGCCGAAGCCTTTTTTTGTCAACAGGTAAGCCAGTTCCATCCCCATATCATAGCAATGATCCCCTTCTCTGATCCTGGCTGAACCAAAGACAGCAACACAGGGCCCTATACGCGATAATTCTTCATATCCGTCCACGATTTCCGACATGATCTTGAATACTGACCATGAATCGTTTGCTTTGGTTTCGGTCCAGCTTTTTGGACGGAACTCTTTTAATTTTGTAATCTTTTCATCACTCATAATAACTCTTTTTTTAAATAAAACGCAGTATAACTATTCTTGTTATTGACAATGGATTCAGGCATTCCCTCAGCAATCAACCGGCCTCCTTCGTCACCTCCTTCAGGCCCCAGGTCAATGATGTGGTCGGCCACCTTGATCACTTCCATATTGTGTTCGATAACGATGACCGTATTGCCTTTGTCAACCAGTTTATTCAGTACCTCAAGCAACACGTTCACATCTTCAAAATGCAGTCCGGTAGTGGGTTCGTCAAGGATATAAAGAGTTTTGCCGGTATCTTTTTTTGCCAGTTCGGAAGCCAGTTTCACACGTTGGGCTTCACCGCCTGACAGGGTTGTTGAGGATTGTCCCAGGGTGATGTAACCCAGCCCCACTTCCCTTAATGTAGTCAACTTTTGTATAATGGAAGGGATGTTCTCAAAGAACGCTACCGCCTGGTTGATGGTCATGTTCAACACATCATTGATGGAATGGCCTTTATATCTTATTTCAAGGGTTTCCCTGTTATATCGCTTTCCGTGGCAGTCCTTGCATAAAACATAAACATCAGGCAAAAAGTTCATCTCAATGGTCTGAACGCCTGCCCCTTTGCAGGTTTCACAACGCCCCCCTTTCACATTGAATGAAAAACGGCCCGGTTTATAACCCCGGATCTTTGACTCGGGATGATTGCCGAACAGTTTCCTGATCTCATCGAATACTTTGGTATAAGTAGCCGGATTGGAACGGGGTGTGCGCCCAATGGGTGACTGGTCAATCTCAATCACTTTATCAATAAACTCAAGGCCTTTGATGCTTTTATACGGCAAGGGATTTTTAAGCGAATGGTAAAAATGATTACTCAGCACCGGGTATAGTGTTTCGTTGATCAATGTGGATTTCCCGCTGCCTGAAACACCGGTAATACAAATAAACTTTCCCAGGGGGAATGCAACCGTGAGGTCTTTCAGGTTATTTCCCGAAGCTCCTTCAATAGTGATGCTTTTTCCGGTACCTTTTCGCCGTCTTTCAGGGACAGGGATTGATTTCTTCCCGCTGAGATAGGCAGCCGTTTCGGTGTCGGAATTTTTAATCTCTTCCGGTGTACCTTGTGCCACCACTTCGCCTCCGTGCCTTCCGGCTCCCGGTCCGATATCAATCATATAGTCGGCGGCAAGGATGGTGTCTTTGTCATGTTCCACAACAAATACGGAATTCCCAATATCCCTGAGGTCTTTCAGGGCTTTTATCAACCGGTGGTTGTCCCGCTGGTGAAGGCCGATGCTTGGTTCATCCAGGATATATAACACGCCTGTCAACTGCGATCCGATCTGGGTGGCAAGGCGTATCCTCTGCGATTCGCCTCCCGAAAGGCTGCGGGCAGGCCGGTTCAGGTGCAGGTAACCAATACCCACCTGTAATAAAAAGTCAATGCGGTTGCGGATTTCCCTGATGATGTCGCGGGCAATCCTGCGCTGGTTCTCCGACATCCCCTCTTCAATATTCTCAAGCCATTCGTAAAGATGATTAAGCGATATTGATGCCAGGCCGGCTATATTTTTCTCCCCGATTTTAAAAAAAAGCGCTTCTTTTTTCAATCTTGCGCCATGGCATTCGGGGCACTCACGTTTGTTCATGAAAGCATTGGCCCACCGTTTGGATGATTGTGAAGCATTTCCCCCGCTGAAATTCATGATGTAATTGATAACGCCCTCAAACGAAAGTGCATAAGAAGAAGTGATACCGAGATATTCTTTTTTGATTTCAATGGTTTCGTTGGTACCGTTCAGGATAACATGAATGGCTTTTTCCGGTATTTTCCCGATGGCGGTGTTCAGGTCAAACCCGTATTTCAGGCCAATGGCTTCCAACTGTTTAAAAACCCAGTTATTTTTATATTCACCCAACGGTTTTATTCCCCCCTGCCGGATGGATAAGGATTTGTCAGGCATCACTTTGTCCAGGTCAACTTCGCTGATAGTCCCCAGCCCGTTGCAAACAGGGCAAGCCCCGTAAGGTGAATTGAATGAAAAAGTATTGGGTTCCGGTTCATCATAAGAAATTCCGGTAGAAGGGCAAATCAGTTTTTTGCTGAAATGCCTGATCTTCCCGGTTTCCTCATCCAGCACCATCAACGCTCCTTTTCCCTGTTTTAAGGACTCTTGTAATGTACGGTTTATGCGTGGCCTGTTTTTTTCACTGATCACCAGACGGTCAATCACTACTTCTATATCGTGTATTTTGTAGCGGTCAAGTTGTAATCCGAATGCTATCTCCCTTACCTGTCCGTCAACCCTCACCTTTAAATAGCCCTGTTGCCTGATTTGCTCAAACAACTCACGATAATGCCCTTTACGGCCTTTCACCAACGGGGCAAGAACAGAAACATGCTTGTTTTCAAATTCCCGGATAATCAGTTCAGCGATCTGCCTTTCGGTATAATGCACCATCTTTTCCCCGGTGTTGTATGAATAGGCATCTGAAGCACGGGCAAATAATAAACGGAGAAAATCATAAACCTCGGTTATGGTCCCAACCGTAGAGCGTGGGTTCCTGTTTACTGATTTTTGTTCAATGGAGATCACCGGGCTCAGGCCGTTTATTTTATCCACATCGGGCCTTTCCATGTGGCCGATGAACTGGCGGGCATAAGAGGAGAGGGTTTCCATATAGCGTCGCTGGCCTTCGGCATAGATGGTATCGAAAGCCAGGGATGATTTTCCGCTGCCACTCAAACCCGTGATCACAACAAACTTATTCCGGGGTATGACAAGATCAATGTTTTTCAGATTATGAACCCTTGCCCCCAGCACTTCAAGCACCTCACCACTGGCCGGTATAACATTATCGTTCCTCATCTAATTTGCAATTTCTTTTTTGAAATCTTCATAAGTCCTGTCATAAGGCGGATCGGGTATCCGGATAACGTAATTTTTTTTCTGTTTGTTTTTCAGGTAAGTCTGTCTGAGCCAGGGGTTAAAATATTTTAACAATTTATAGCTTATCCCCTGCTGTCTGGCAAAATCACCCCAACTGTCTATCCTGCCGGTTACTTCAACCGTATGCACCGGAATGGGCCGGTAAAAATCATCCGGTTCAAGGTAAAACGCAAAACTTTCAGGAGCCTCAAATATCATTTTGAAAGCCAGTATCCTGTAAACATAGCGGCTGGTTTCGTCTGAAACAAGCATATCGTAATAAGAACGGGCCTTTTGCTTTTCCATCAACCGGCTGAGGCCGTTGCGCCCGGTATTATAAGAAGCAGCTACCAGCGTCCAGTTGTGGTATTTGTCGTAACTCTCTTTTAAATATTTACAGGCCGCACGGGTTGATTTCACCACGTCATATCTTTCGTCCACTTCCTTGTTAACTTCCAGCCCGTTTTCTTTGGCTGTCCCTTTCATCAATTGCCAGAAGCCGGTCGCCCCGGCGGGAGAAACAACATTCTCAAATCCGCTTTCAACAATACAAAGGTATCTAAAGTCGGAAGGGATGTTGTTATTTTCGAGGATGGTGTCAATAACAGGAAACCATCTTGTTGATTTCCTGATCAATTGCAAGGTGGAAGAATGCCAATAGGTGTTGACCGACAGTTCACGGTCGAGGGCTTCTTTTACATAAAACAGATCAAGCGGGACCGGTTCACCGGCAAATGAAAGTGTATTGGGTACGGGCAGAGTTACAATCCGGTAATATTGCTGATTGTTTCCCGGGGTTTGTCGTTGCTGCCTTTTCGTCCAGATACCGAAACCCGCAAACAAGGTAATGGTAAGCAACAGAAGCAGTATCCTTGAAACAATCCTGTTATTCATTAAAATTAAACTTTAGTAATCGCTGTTTTAGGAGAAAGTTGAAATAAACTAAAAAGGGCTTATGAAATTTTTAAAAAACGGGGCATTGGCATCCCTGTTTGCCAACAAAGGGCTTTCAATGTTCCATTTAATATTGAGTGTGGGGTCGTTCCATCTGATGACACCTTCCGATTCTTTGTTGAACAGGCTTGTACATTTATAAAAAAAGACCGTATTGTCTTCGAGGGCAACAAAACCGTGGGCAAATCCTGGCGGTATCCAGTACATCCATTTATTTTGTTGGGTTAATATCACCGAGTCCCACTGCCCATAAGTCGGTGATGATTTTCTCAGGTCAACGGCCACATCCATTACCGATCCCCACATCACACGCACCAGCTTTCCCTGGGCAAAGGGCGGCCTTTGAAAATGGAGGCCCCTTAAAACCCCTTTTTGCGACATGGATTCGTTATCCTGTACAAAATTTTGGTCAATTCCCAGTTTTAAAAATATCTCCTTGTTGTACGATTCAAAAAAGTATCCCCTTTGGTCTTCATACACCTTTGGTTTAACGATGTATAAACCAGGTAGTTTGGTTTTAACAATTTCCATTATGATCTTCTTGAAATGAATTTGCAAAAATAGTGTTTTCCGGTTGAATAAATTGTTAAAGTTTATTCAGGATTTTATCAGGTTCTTGTCGCGGCACAATAACATTTTTTAAGTTTGTCCTTTAAACAAACCGGAGACAACATGAAAACAAATAACTCCCGCAGGATCTTGAACATTGCCGGATGGGGAATCCTTTTTGTCCTCATGCTGTTCCTGGCCATGAACCGCCACAGCAAGACCGGTGTTTTTAGTTATAAAAGCCCTGTTTACGCGGATAAAGCGGGATATTATGTTTATCTGCCCGCAACATTTATCTATCATTTTGCTGCTTCCGCATTTCCCGATTCCGTTGACATGAAAACAGGAAACGGTTTTTGGCTTGACCGGAAAAACAATAAGATAAGGACCAAATACAATTATGGCGTAGCGCTGATGCAAACGCCGTTTTTCCTGACTGCACATTTGCTGGCTAAACCATTGGGTTTTAAGAACAACGGTTTTTCTTTGGTCTATAATTGGGCTGTTGATGTATCGGCTGCATTTTATCTTGTTCTCGGTTTGTTTTTTCTTTTCAGAATTCTGTCCCGCAGATTTCCACGATGGATCGCACTATTGACCTTGTTTTTCGTTGTTGCGGGCACAAATGTTTTTTATTACGCCACCATCGAATCGGGGATGTCGCACATTTATTCTTTTGCCCTGGTGGCCTTGTTTTTTAATCTGGCAGATCCTTTCAGGGCGTTTGAAAAAAAGGGGATGCTTTTCGGTTTGGCTTTAGGGTTTCTGGCCGGGCTGATCGTTATCATCAGGCCGGTGAATGTTATCCTTGTCATTGCCGGATTTTTCATTGGCGGGCATTGGAAGGAAAAATGGCAGTTCATGGTTCAACCCCGTTTTTTAAGCCCTTTTTTCATTTCGGGATTTCTAACTGTTCTGCCGCAATTGATCTACTGGAAATATCTGTCCGGATCATGGATTTACGATACCTATACCGGCGAATCATTTTCCAACTGGCAGCATCCACGCTTACCGGCCTACTTCTTTGCACCACACAACGGCATGTTGCTTTACAATCCTTTGTTCATCCTGATCATAGCCGGGATTGTGCTGATGATCATCAACCATAAAACCGACGGTTACATCACGGCTATTGTTTTTGTTTTGGTTTCCTACCTGTTCAGTTCATGGTGGATGTATTACTTCGGTTGTGGGTTTGCCAGCCGTAACATGGTGGATTATATGCCATTGTTTGCCATTCCGCTGGCCTGGTTTTTTGCCAATATCAAAAACAGGACCTTCCTGAATATTGGTTTGTTTTTTGCATTTGTTTTCACATTGTATAACCTGAAAATGATTTATTCTTATTCTCTGTGCTGGTACGGCCATGGCGACTGGGACTGGGGGGAATATCTGCATCTTTTTCTGCAGCCGATGAATTGATTTTTTATTAACTATTCTTTCCTTTTTCAAATCCGCAATTCTCAACGAATAACAATCAACTTAATATTTTTCTGTGTCCTTGGTGTGTTAATAAATAATTAATGGATTTATCTCCTTAACTAATCTTATGAAAATGTGTAGCATGTAACCGGAACACGCCTTTTTCCTAATTTTACGCCCTTATTTTGCGCACGGATGATTCAACAAAAGATCATTTTAACTTTTTCTGTATTTTTTCTTGTCAATCTCCTTTGGGGACAGGATAGTTTGCGAACCTATCATGCTGTCCGGCTTGAAGGTGAAGCGCCACATATTGACGGTGTGCTTTCGGAAGAAGTATGGGATATGGCAGAATGGTCAGGCGATTTCACGCAGCAGGAACCTTACGAATATGCCAAACCGTCACAACCCACGGCTTTTAAAATTTTGTACGGAAAAGAAAACCTGTACGTAGCCATCCGTGCGTATGATTCGGAACCGGACAAAATTGAAAGGCGGCTGACAAGGCGTGATAATTTAGATGGTGACGCAGTTTTCATTGGTTTCGACAGCTATAACGACAAACTTACCGCTTTTGTTTTTGGTGTAAATGCTGCCGGTGTGAAAATTGACGGCCGCATTTCAAATGACAATGACTTTGACGAAACATGGAACCCCGTCTGGTATGTAAAAGTAAAAATTGATGACAAAGGCTGGCTCGCCGAAATGAAGATACCGTATAACCAGTTACGTTTTTCTAATGCAAAAGATCAGGTCTGGGGACTGGAAGTATTGCGTATCCTTTTTCGCAAACAGGAAACTTCACTCTGGCAAATGGTTCCGCGCCAATCTGCCGGATGGGTCAGTAAATGGGGAGAGTTGGTGGGAATCAATGACATCAACCCGAAAAAGGAAATCGCGCTTACCCCTTATGTGATGGGCGATCTCAAAACATCTGAAAAAGAAGAAGGGAACCCTTATGCAACGGGAAAAATGTGGGAATACAATGCAGGCCTCGACGGAAAAATTGCCGTCACCAACGACCTTACCCTTAATTTCACGATAAACCCCGATTTTGGTCAGGTGGAGGCTGATCCTTCGGTAGTAAACCTTACCTCTTATGAAACCTTTTATAAAGAAAAGCGCCCTTTTTTTGTGGAAGGCAGCAACATTTACGATTTCCCCGTATCAAAAGGCGGAGGGTCTTCAGGCAGGGACAATCTGTTTTATTCACGGCGAATCGGGAAAAGGCCAAGTTATACACCCGTACTTGCCGACGGTGAATACATGAAAATATCAGGAAATACACGTATCCTCGGCGCGGTAAAACTTTCGGGAAAAACAAAAAAGGGTTTGTCAATCGGTATTCTGGAAAGCCTGACCAACAAAGAAACAGCCGAAATAGATAACAATGGTGAAAAACGCAGGGTGGCGGTGGAGCCTTTTACCAATTTCTTCAATGCCCGCCTGCAGCAGGACATCAAGAAGGGGAAGACCATCGTGGGTGGCATGATCACGGCTACCAACCGCTTTATCAACGATACAGCACTCGGTTTTTTGCCAACATCAGCTTACACCGGAGGTTTTGACTTTACGAATTTCTGGAATGAAAAAGCATATAGCCTTGAGGTTAACCTTGTAGGAAGTTATATTACCGGAACAAAAGAAGCCATACTTGAACAGCAACTTTCTTCGCGAAGATATTATCAGAGGCCCGATGCTTCACACCTCAGTGTGGATTCCACCCTGACCACCCTGTCAGGTTCCGGCGGGAGCATTAAAGGGGGAAAAATCGGAGGAGGCAACTGGACTTACGGGGGACGTTTCAGTTGGCTTTCCCCCGGAATTGAACTGAATGATATGGGGTATCTGCGCTCGGCTGATAATATCCGGCAATCGGTCTGGGTGAACTATCAAATATACAATCCTGTGGGTATTTTCAGGAAATACAGTGTAAGTTTCAGGCAATGGTCAGGATGGGATTTCTCATTGACAAATCTCTGGTCCGGCTTTTTTACAGGTGGCAGCGCCCAGTTTATGAATTATTATACTGCTGGCATCGGCGTGCGAAGATTTTTTAAAGAAAAAAACAGGGCTGAGTTGCGCGGTGGCCCTGCAATTGATTATCCCGGGTCGTGGATGATCCGTTCCTCTTTCGGAACCAACACCTCAAAAAAACTTTGGGGCAGCGTCAATGGAAATTATCAATGGGGTAATCTTAATTATAAGACCTCATGGAGAATAAGCGGAGGAATCAACTACCGTCCTTTCGATGCTTTCCAGTTTTCAATAGAACCCGGGTATTCCTTTAGTCAGGAAGATGCCCGCTATGTAGATAACATCGCATTGAAAGACAATACCCGATATATCATGGGGTCGCTCACCAGCAGTTCTTTTGTGCTCAATCTCCGCATTAATTTTTCAATTACGCCCGACCTGTCCATCCAGTTTTGGGGACAGCCGTTTTTCTTTTCCGGCGATTATTCAAACTTTAAAGTGGTTTCCGATCCGGGAAATAAAAATTATCACGACCAGTTTTATCATTTCAGTGAAAAAGATATATGGTATAATGAAGCGGATGACAAATACCAGGTTTGCGACCCGGGGATTAACAATCCGGGCTGCAATCCGAAAACCAATCCGGATTACTCTTATGATAATCCTGATTTTAGCGTTTATGATATGCTTTCCAATTTTGTCATCCGCTGGGAATATGTTCCCGGATCAACCGTTTATTTTGTGTGGTCGCATGGCCAGGACGGATATAATAGTACGGGAGAATTCAACCTGGGCGACCGTATTGATAACCTGCTCAATACACAATCAACCAATGTTTACCTGATCAAATTTTCATACCGGTTTAGCTTTTGAAAAACCAACGCGAATGTTTATTTGGGATCGTGTGTCAGAACATCAACCCCTGCCTGTGCCCGGACACGAAAATGAGATCAGGCGGGCGTGCTTTCAGAAGAAATTAATCAGGGTTTGGGAATATAATTATCCATTACACCACAAACCACGGCAGAAAACCGCAGTCCTGATTGCAGTATATTTTTGAAATCTGTTTTTGACAGGTTTTTTCTTTTTGCACCGGCTGAGGCCTTATCCTGCCCGTTGCCCCGTTTATCATATTTTTTTTCAAGGGAATAAACCATCCCGGCGGTAAAAGCGTCACCTGCCCCGATTGTACTGACTACCTCCACTTTTTCAGCCGGCAGTTGAACAACCATCTCATCCTGAAAACCCACAACACCCTTTTCGCCAAGCGTAAGCACCAAAGCCGTATTTGGGCTTATCTTTTTGATTTCCTGATAATAACCCTGATATGGTTTCTTTCCAAAGATGTTTTCAAAATCTGCATCCGAACCTTTCACAATATCAGCAAATACGATGTTTTCCCTCAAAGATTGCATTAATGATTTATTGTCAAGATTAAGTTGCCTGATGTTGGGATCATAAATTAAAAGTGAGCCTCCCCTTTTTGCAGCAACAAGAATTTGCACAAACTGGTTCCTGATGGTCGGGTCAAGCGAATACAACGAACCGAAAACCAACAGATCTTTATCTGTAAAACTTGCGGGTGCAACCAACCGGCGCCGGACAGGATAGGTTTTGTAAATGGAAAATGAAGGTACTTTATGCTCATCCAGCCAGGCCAGCGCCACAGTCGTTTGCTGGTGATAATACTTTTTGACATGCTTCGTCCTGATTTTATTGTCATGAAGGAACTGGAGGATCAGCCCGGCTGTATCATCGTCGCCCAGTTCGCTGATCAGGGAAACGGAAACCCCTGCCCTGCCCAGGGAAACGGCCGTATTCAGCATTGAACCACCGGGTTGGGCATTTATGCTTTCCGGGCTGTCAATAATAATGTCAAGCAATGATTCGCCAAGGGTATAAACCATGAGTAAAAAGTTTTAAGCAGGGTTACAAATATAAACAGTTATTCTGAAAGCATGTTATCCCGCAGTTGGGGACCCCAGCACTGGTTTTTACACAACAAGACTTTTTAATATGGCGTGGTCAGGATAGAAATACATCCACCAGTTTAATGTTATCGCTGAGGGCACCAACAACTGGGGTGGGAGTCTCCGGCATCCGGTCTTACCAGTACTTGTACGGATTCTTCACCAGCATGGCGTTGTAATATTTTAAATCACCGGTTACCTCATCTCCAAGCCATTCGGGTTTTTCAAAAGGATGGTCTTCGGAAGGCAGTTCAATTTCAGCGACAGTTAATCCTTTATTGTCGCCATAAAATTCATCCACTTCAAATTTCAACCCGCTTTTTTCGGGGACAATGTACCGGGTTTTGTCTATCATACTGCGTTCGCAGATCTGCAATAAAGATTTAGCTTCTTCCACCGGAATTTCCATTTCCCACTCAAAGCGTGTAGTCCCTGTTTCGTTACCGGCTCCTTTTATGGTCAGAAATCCCCTGTCTCCTTTTATCCTCACCCTGACTGTCCGTTCGGGGGCAGATGACAAATAGCCCTGAATTATTCTTGTTTCTGTTGTTACAAAAGGCTTGAAATCACCTTTGACCAAAAATTTTCTTTCTATTTCTTCTGCCATTATAACTGAATCTGCTCCACCTTCACCCCTGCCCTTTCCAGCAGGTCCAGCCCGTCGGTGATGCGGTATTTGTTTCTATAAACCACGCGGACAATGCCCGACTGGATGATCAGCTTGGCACACTCCATACACGGTGAATCGGTGATGTAAAGTGTCGCTCCCCGGCTGCTGTTGTTTGATGTGGCCACTTTGGTGATGGCATTGGCTTCGGCATGCAGGACATAAGGTTTGGTTTTATTATTTTCATCTTCACAAATGTTTTCAAAGCCCGAAGGTGTCCCATTATATCCGTCCGAAATGATCATCCGGTCTTTAACGATCAATGCCCCAACTTTTCTGCGTTTGCAATAAGAGTTTTTAGACCAGACACGGGCCATTTCGAGATAACTGCGGTCGAACTTGGTATCGTTGTTTTTCTGTTCGCTGTTCATCTGTTAATAACTGTTTGATGAACCGGCAGGAAAAGCCGCTTCATTTCACTTTCAACTTAATCAAGCATGATGGTAACCGAGACAACACCAACACCCACATTGGTTACCAGCACAGGAGAAGCGTTTTGGATGTATTCGGGCTTTTTGCCCGTCAGCTCTTCAATCTGACCGGCAAACCAGTTTGCCGTGCTCAGGTTATTGGCATGGGTAATGGCATAGCCCCATATTTTGTTGCCCGAAATAAACTTTTTCATTTCCTCCATGATCATCTTCATACTTTTCTTTTCGCTGAACGGCTTTCCGAATGATTCCGTTTTCCCTTCGTTGTTCACCTCAATAACCGGCTTCAGGTTAAGCAGGGTACCGATAAACCCACGGGTATTGCTGACACGGCCACTTTTTACCAGGTATTTCAACGTACGTGAACTCACCAGTTGACGGGTTCTTCTTGACCATTGCGGCAACAGAGCAACAATATCGTCATGGGCCATGCCTTCTTCAAGTGCCCTGGCCGCCCTGAGTACCAAGATGCCGAGTCCGCTGGAAACCCTGTTGCTGTTAACAACATCAATCTTTTTGTGGTGTTGTTCGATAACTTTGTTGGCGGCATTCAGGCCATTTTGCCATGTCCCGCTCAGTTTGTTGCTGATATGGAGACTAATAATGCTATCGTAGTGTGTTGCCAAATAGTTGAATTTATTGTAAAATTCTTTAAACGAAGGTTGCGATGTGGAAGGATAATGCGGTGCCGAGTCAATCATTCCGTAAAACTGTTCGGGCTGCATGGTCACCGTATCCAGGTAAAATGATTGACCAAAATGGATGTTTAAGGGGATGATCTGAATCTGATATTTTTCGATGATCTTTTCAGGCAGGTCACAGGTTGAATCGGTGACCAGACCGATATTGTACCTGGCATTGGAAGCCACTTCATTTTGCATCACCATATCATCCACTTTTTGTGCTGCAATGTTTCCCAGCCTGCCCAGTTTCACAAACAAGTTCCACGGTGTATCGGTATGGATATGGATCCTCATCTTTTTATCCGAACCGGCGACCACCATCGAATTACCAAAACCACCGATGGTCTTGCGTATTTTTTCCTTATCCAGTTTGTCGCCGGTAATCAAAGCCTCGGTACAATACCTGAATTCCGGATTTTCGTGGCTGATAACTTCTTCTTCAACCACCTGATCATTCTCAAGGATTTCGGCACTAATGGTCTTACCCGTCTTAAAAAATTCGAGCATCCCTTCAAGGAAAACAACAAAACCTTTGGCACCGGCATCCACAACATGTTTCTTTCTGAGGATTTCCATCTGTTGAGCCGTTTCTTTCAACGAGTTGGAAGCAATTTCCAGTGCATCGAAAAGAAGCCTGATAAAGTCATCGATGTTGTCCTTTAATTGATCCAGATGTTCAGCCCAGTCCTTGATCACCGAAATAATAGTGCCTTCAACCGGGTTGGCAATGGCTTCGTAAGCATATTTTACAGCCCGTTTCATGCTTTCGGCGAAATCTTCAACCGTTATGGTTTCCTTGGCTTTCAGTTCATTACTGAAACCATAGAGGAACTGGGCAAAGATAATGCCTGAATTGCCCCTGGCACCGGTTAGCGCGGCATCGGCAATGGAATCTGCCGAAATCTTCAGGTTATGGGAAGGTACCGAAATGTCAATAATTGACCGCATGGTGGAGGCAAGGTTTGTACCCGTATCGGCATCGGCAACCGGAAAAACATTGATCTTGTTGATCAGTTTCTGGTTTTCAAAAATTTTGTGGGCCCCGGAAACAAAACTGTTGTAAAGTTGCTTTCCGTTGATCTCTGTAATTTTTAAATCGCTCAATTTATTCGTTTATTTGGAAGTGCCACAAAAGTATAAAAAAAGTAGATGCATACGCCTGAAGGTTTCAAAGCGCAATTGAAGAATCATTTTATTGACAGCTATTGATTAGTTGCTATTTTTGTTTTCGATAAATTACTTGTAAGATGCCCCGTAAAGCTTTTCTTTTAACCCCGTTTTTTCTTCTTCTTTTATTTGGCCGGCTTTCAGGCCAGTATGTTGTCAATGACCGCTGCCTGAATGCATGGGAAAAAATGATGGACCTGGAGGTAAAATCCGCTAAAAAGATTATTCAAAAAGAAATCCGGGAAAACCCCACCAATTATTATGTGTATTACCTTGACCAGGCCAATGAATTCATTGAGTTGCTGTGCAACCCCTCCGGGGAAGCCTATTCCCGGTTTTTAATAAACTATCAGGACCGGCGGGACATCATGGACGACAAGGAAACAACCTCACCCTATTACATGGCCTGTGAATCGGATATGATGCTGCAAACGAGTATTGTCAATACTTTATATGGCGACAAATTATCCGGGGTAAGAAGAGGCTATAAGGCCTACCGGTTAACTTATGACAACCTGGATGATTATCCGGATTTTTTGATGAGCAAAAAAAACAGCGGGTTTTTTAATGTTTCGATTTCAAATTTACCCCCTTTCGTCCGCTGGGCTTCTTCCTTTTTCGGTGTGAAGGGTGATCAGTCCGTGGGGTTCGGCTTGCTGTTCAACTACTTTCTTACTGAAAAAGATACCCGCGGATTAAATGCTGCCGCAGTGCTTTATCTTGTGAATGCTTTCAAAATTAACAGGGAGCCCGGATCGGCGTTTAAGTTCATTCAATCGCTTGACAGTTCGATCAGGAATTACCGGTTGGTCAAATACTATTATGGCAACACCGCTTACCGTTCGGGACACAATGAAGAGGCCTTCCGGATATTCCGGGAATTTGACACTGAAAATGTTGAAATGCCTTTCCCCCCTTATGATTACATGATGGGGCGCATTTTAATGCGTAAGCTTGACCCGGAAGCCATCAAATACCTCAAGGACTATCTTCAGGTTACCAAAAACGAAAACTATCTGAAAGAAATAAATTATTATATCGCACTTTACTGGCTGATAAACGGTGATCAAAAGAAATTTGAACATTACCGGAAAATAACCTGTGCCGTGGGCAGGGAGGTACAGGAACGCGACCGTGAAGCCATGTATGAATGCAGCCTGGATTATACCCCGGATGCCGAACTTGTTAAAGCCCGCCTGCTAACGGACGGTGGCTATTACGACGAAGCATATCCCATACTTGACAAGCATAAGCCAACCCTTAATGATCCCTTACCCTGGCAACTGGAATATGCCCTTTTAACGGGAAGGTATTCCGAACATAAAAAGATGAAAAAAACAGCAATAACTTATTACAAAAAAGTCATCAGGCTGGGGAAAGACGAAGATTATTATTTTGCCTCGGATGCGGCCCTGCGTTTGGGTTTTATTTATAAAAAAACAGACAGGCAAAAGGCCACTGATTATTTTGAGATGGCCAGACAACTGTATGAAAAAAAATATTACGAATACATTGACGACATGGCAAGCAAACAGTTAGAACTGCTAAAGAAGGAAGATTAACTCCGGCTTTTTCCCTTATGACGCTTAATGGGGTGCGGGTTAGTAGCAGTTTCTCCCGGCGGGCAGCCTTGTTCCCGCCGGGTGGAAAAAAGAATGGGGCAGGGAATGATGAGTGCCGATTATCTTATGCTGAATTACATGGTGCGTGTGGGAAAAACAACTGAAACACTAAACGAAGAATGTTAGTGGTGGTTTCATAGCGACAGGTTCAATGTTTAAAAACTGGAATTTTTAATATCCAAGAAACTTACTGAAAAGTACCTGAACATAAGCCTGCCCTTCTTTCAGGAATGCGTTTTGTTGTTTTTTCGGCACATCGGTTGAAACAACAAAAGGGACCGTTACATTATAAACAATGTATCGGTCCGGCCTTTTCCAGCCAAAACCATCGGTGAGTTCAAAATAGGCAAACTCAGGTGACCAGGGGTTGAACATGTCCCTGCTCCAGAAAAATTGGTTGTGCGGTATCCCCAACTGGGCCAGAAGCGTGGCCGGTATGTCGGCATTGCCGCATAAATGGTTAGAACGGGTGTTCCGGTATTCTTTTTTCAAGGCACCTCCAAGAAACAATACGGGTATCTTCCGGTAACCAAACTGGTCAATATGCTGATGGCGGTTCGTTAGATGGGAATGGTCGGCCATAACAATGAAAAGAGTGCTGTCGTACCAGGGTTTTCGTTTTGCCTGTTTAAAAAATTCACCAAGCCATTTATCGGTATAATGGGCCGAATTCAGAAATTCAGATTCGGGTTCCAGCCAGTCAATGGGGTGTGGGCCGGGAAAATCGTAGGGGGAGTGCGAACTTAAAGTCAGTGTGGCCAGAAAAAAGGGGTTGGGTAAACTGACCATATCTTTTGCTATCCTTTTGAACAACCCCTCATCCTGAACACCCAGTTTTCCTTCAGGCAGGTTACCGGAAAAATCTTTCCATTCCACCAGCCGGTCAAACCCGTTATAAACCAGATAGGATTTAATGTTGCCGTAATTGAGGTCACCACCAAAATAGAAGGCCGAATAATAACCGTCATTGTTGAGTAGGCGCACCAGGCTGGGCAACGAGTCATATTTCTCCGGATGGTCGGTAAGCGTTGTAACGGGGAGTCCGGGAAGACCCGCAAACACACTTCCCATCCCCTGTTGTGTACGGTTGCCCGAAGCATAAAATTGTGTGAACAGCAGGCCTTCTTTCTCCAGGTTGTGAAACCGGGGGGTGATCCCCGTGTCACCCGAAAGGGTTTCGATCAGGTCAGCCGACCAGCTTTCGAGCAATATCATGACGATATTTGGCTTTTTAGTATTGAGGATGTTGACTGTAGTGTCTTTTTCAGATTTTTGGATCTTGTTTACGATGGCTAGTGCCTCATTATCGGGCATAAACTTAAAATAATTTTGCTCTTCAATCTGATAATCGTCAATCACGGAGAAAGTTACATTATACAAGTTGTTCACAGCCACCACGTTGAGCGTACTGTGTTTTGAAAAATAACTGTCGCTGGCCGTAATGGGAATCTGCCCCACCCCGCCCCTTATCCCGACAAACAGCAAAATAGGGGTAATAATGATAAAAGCTACTTTTTCAAAAATGCTGCCTTTTTGGATGTTTTCAGATTTCCGGAAGATGAAACGCTGATAAAAAAAATAAAAAAGGGCAACCTGAATGATGAGTATCAGGATAAACAAAATAAGATCGTTGTTGGATACCGAATTGAATACTTCGGAGGGATGGCGCAGATAAACCAGTGCCTTGTATGAAAGTTTTGTTTTCCATTCGCCAAAAAGGCCGATCTCGCTCACACTGACCAATGTGTAAATGAAAATGATAAGGAAAGAATAAATCCTGTTAAGTCGGTTTGCCCAACCTGCATGAACAAAACTTTGGATGAACAGCAGGAAAAACGGAACGACCAGGATATAGGAAGCTGTGGAAAGGTCAAGCCGCAGGGCATGCAGAAAACTCAGCAAAACCTGGGAGAAAGGGATTTGTTCCCTGATTACCTGCCGGGAATACCAGATCAGGAACACAGCCCTTTCGGTGGCAAACACGCCCATCCAGAATAGCAACTGCCTGAGCAAAAGGATAAACTGTCTCATTTCATACTTTCCCGTTTGTGAGAATAGGAAAACCGCCGCAAAGTTAACAATTAGGAAAACGAATTACGAATTTCCTACTTTTGTAAAAAATTGCCATGAGTATTCAACATAATCTGGAAGCTATCCTCAGTGAAATACCGGAAAACGTAAGGCTGGTTGCCGTTTCCAAGACCAAACCCGTCGAGGCCATCCGCGAGGCATACCATGCGGGACAACTGGATTTCGGTGAAAACAAAGCGCAGGAACTCTTGCAAAAACAGCCACTTCTGCCGTCTGATATCCGGTGGCATTTTATCGGGCACATGCAAACCAACAAGGTAAAATATATTGCCCCGTTTGTTCACCTGATCCATGCGGTTGACGGGCTGAAACTGTTGAAAGAGATCAACAAACAGGCGGTAAAAAACAAACGTACCATTTCCTGCCTTTTGCAGTTCCACATCGCCCGTGAGAGCACCAAATTCGGGATGGACATTAACGAAGCCGTTCAACTGCTCGGTTCGGGGGAATTTAAAAACCTCAGCAACATCCGGGTTGCAGGTGTCATGGGGATGGCTACCCTGAGCGATGATATGGACCGGGTCAGGAAAGAATTCAGGCAGTTGCGTTTGTATTTTGAACAACTTAAAAAAGAGTTTTTCGCCCGATCGCCTGAATTTCATGAAATATCAATGGGCATGAGCCATGATTATAAAACCGCCATTGATGAAGGGGCAACCCTTGTCCGTATCGGTACGGCAATATTCGGGGAACGGGATTATCAATCCGCGTAAGTTCTCGTATAACTCTTTTAACCAGATTAGTCCATAATATCCAAATCGGATTACCGTTATTTTAATTTACTTTCAGGATTTTTTATCTTGCGGGCTTTTAAATGAAAACAGAAGGAAGTTGAGAAAGATTGGTATTGTTTTATTTTTAGCACTGATAATCAGTGCAACAGGAATTTACGGGCAATCGGGAGGTTTCAGTGGCATGCCGGAAAAAACCTACCGGTGGTTTGGCCACCAGTCAGCAGCCCACCTGCATCAAAATGCAAACCCCATATCGCAGCATCCACCCTTTTGCGGTAAAAAACGGCGGAACAACGGCATGATCCTGCCTTTGCCTTTTGGAACAGGCATCACCTTCACCGCTTTTGAGCAACCTTACATCAGCAGCAACCTGCGGATGTACAGCACAAAAAACAACCTGACCGCCCGGGCCGACACGGTTTATCAGAATACCAAATCCGGAGAAGTGAGCGTAACCATACGGCCCGATTTCTGGCTTTTTCCGTTTCTGAATGTGTACGGGTTGTTTGGTTATACCGAGGGGAGAACAACGCCTAACATGAGTGTCCCCTCCGTAATTATTGAAAATGTGCCGGGGATAGGGGATATTAAAATTGACACAACTTTTGAGTTAACAGACAAAATCTATTACAACGGGCCGGTTTACGGGTTTGGGGCTACCGTGAGCACCGGGTACAAAGGTTTTTTTCTGCTCCTTAGTTATGAATATTCGGTAACCAATCCCACAAGCCTGGAAGACAACCTGATCTATCAGCGTTTCAGTGCAAAAGCGGGCATTCTGCTTGGCCGGAACGGAAAAAAGGCAAAAGGCGCTTTCTGGCTGGGGACCCTGTTCATGAAAGACAGCCATCACTTTGCAGGGGAAGTGGACGTAAAGGATATCTTACCGGGTTTTGAAATCATTTTCGGCGATAAGGCAACCTATATGGCGGATGTCAGGGCAACTTATCCATGGAACTTTATTTTCGGTGGCTCGCTCATGGTAAACGACCACAATTTTGTTGTCCTGGAACTGGGCTTCTTCCGGCGGCAGCAAATTTCACTTTCTTATACTTTCAGGTTTTGATGTAACAGTGCCTCGTCCTCGTTTACAACGAGGATGGTGCTATTCATGCATTTATAATGCACACTGACTATCAATATTTGATGAAACTAAAACTGCATTGAAAATGCAGATAAAAACTTGTCCTCGTTGCAAACGAGGACATATTTTTAGGCTCTTTACTCTTGTTTCCCTTTCCTGATCTTCACCAGCCGGACATCAAACAACAGCGGTGTATAAGGATCTATTTTTTTATAGCCCCAGCCGCCATAAGCCATTTTGGATGGGACGATCAGGCGTACTTTTTCACCCGTTTTCATAAGGGGTAACGCTTCATCCCAGGCAGACACTACCTGTCCTTTACCTACGATAAACTTCAACGGCTTTCCTTCAGGTGAGGAATCAATGATATTGCCCTGCAGGGTGTAAAGGGTGTAGTCCACCGAAACGGTGTCCCCGTTTTCCGGTTTCGGCCCGTTGCCTTCTTCCAGTCTGATGATATATAAACCGGTTTCCATGGGTTCCTGGGTGATTTTATGCTCTTTTACATAAAGGGCAATCTTGTTTTTTTCTGCTTCTTTCAGCCTTTTGCGTTCTTCATCCCGGCGCTTTTTCTTCTCCGCCCGTTCTTTTTTGACTTCATCAACCGTACGCAGTTTGTCGAGTTTTACGGTATATACAATCGTGGTAAACGGCGGCACCCCTTCCCTGCCTTTTTCACCCACGCCAATGGGCGAAGGGACAATAAGAGTAGCCTTGCCCCCTTCTCGCAGCATGCCGAGGCCTTCCTGAAAACCTTGTGTGTCGAAATGTTTCCCATATTCCACATCAAGGGGGTCTTTGTCAAAATTGTTGAACAACAAGGTGCCATCCAATTGTTTCACCTCGAGGTAAACGCGGCACATCTCCCCTTTTTCCGGCTTTCGCCCGCTTCCTTTTTCGATGGGGATAAAATACAGGCCGGAAGCGGTAGGATTAATAGCTATCTTATTTTCTTTCAGGTAGTTGTCCAGTTTCTCAATTTCGATTTGCCGTTGTTCCTTCTTTTTCTTTTTAAGCAGGGCTTCATATTCCTTTTCGGTGTAATGCCCCATCAGTTTTACATCAAAATACATGGGGCTGCCGGGCCTGACAAAAGAGGGCAGTTCGGTCAGATGGGCTGTTTTTAGAAAAAATGAATCGGCTACCACAACAAAGGTAACCGAATCGCCCACTCCCATCGTTTTAATGCCTTCATAAAGGTCACCTTTAAACATGGGTGTCATCATGGCAAAGGTCAGCGAATCGCCACTGCTGTTTTTGCTCGAATATAAAACCGTATCCTTCAGCCGGTAATCCATTCTGACCGTGACCCAGTCAGAATCCTGCCAGACAGGCTTGTTGTTTCCCCGGTAATGCACCTGTCGGTACACCCCGTTTCCGGCATATTCAAACCCGTTGAACCTGTCGTTTTCATTAGAAGAAGATGAGCAGGATACGACCAATACAATGACAAGCAAAAACAAGAAAAACTGGAATGCTGTTTTTTTCATTTCCCGACGAATTTCATGTTTTACAAAATAAACCCAAAGAATAAACTTGATAAATGTCCATTTTCATGTTGTACTCAACAGACCATCCAAACTGCCAAAGCTAATAAGACTACGGAAAACCTTGTTAACAAAAGCTTTCCGTAGTTATATCATTTTAACCTTTACTTTTTATTTCCCTTAGCGGCATTTTGAATATCTACCAATTCCACATCAAATACCAGGGTGGAATAAGGGGGGATTTTACCCCTTCCCTGTCCGTAAGCCAGGTTTGAAGGGATGATCAGCACGGCTTTTTCACCTTTTCTCATCATGGCAATGCCTTCATCCCAACCGGGGATCACCTGACCCTGTCCGATGGCAAACTCAATGGGTTTGCCGCGGGTTACCGAACTGTCGAAAACCGTTCCGTCCAGGAATTTACCGGTGTAGTTCACTTTTACGGTCTGTCCTTTTTCCGGTTTATTTCCACTTCCTTTTTTCGTCCTGATATAATACAGCCCGTTGGCAGTGGGCTTCGCATTGGGATAGTTTTTGGCAACGTATTGAGCCCGCTCTGTTTTTTCTTTTTCCAGGGCAGCTTTTTGCTTGGCTTCCTTACGGGCACGCATGGTATCGGCAGATATTACCTCATTGAGCTTGATATCAAAGGTAAGATACTCAACAGAATCCATTCCGGGAGGTGCCTGGTGCATCCTGAACAGTTTCAGCCACACCGAGTCGGCCGGCATCTTAAATGAAGCACTGTCGCCTACATGCATCATGGAGAAACCTTCGTAAATATCGCCAGGGAAAACAGAAGTGATCATGGGCACCTGCATTTGCTCAAGCTCGGGAAGGTTCCGGCTGTCAAAAAGCACGGAGTCATCCGTACCATAAATCATCACCACATCCATATACTGGCCGATTTTTGGCGTGGTGGTGTCGTTGCCTTTTTTATAAAATTTATAATAAAGGCCGGATTGTGTTTTTTTAAAACCGGGAAATTTGCTTTTGTTGCCCGATTGGCAGGAAACCATCATTACGGTAGTCCAGGCCATGGCAACAGCTAATAAAAATGTTGTTCGTTTCATGTTTTTAAAATTTTAATTCTTTAATTTATCTATTTAAGGTTAACAACTTCAATATTATAAACCACGGTTGACCGGGGCGGTATTTTCTTTTGATCACCCAGCAGTCCGTGGGCCAGGTGTGATGGGATGACCAACATGGCCTTGTCCCCTTTTCTAAGGAGCAGCAAAGCTTCTTCCAGCCCGCTTTCCACACCGCCATGCCCGATCTCAAAAACCAGGGGGCCGGTGGAGTCGGATGAATAAAGTACATCGCCCGTAATCAGCATCAGTTTATAATTCAGTACGGCTACCTGCCCTTTTTTTGCAAGGGGGCCGTTGCCGTGCTGATAGATCATATACCTCAGTCCGCTGCCTGTTTTTTCCATATTCCACCCGTGGCGTGCAATGTAATTGTCAATTTCTTCATTTTCAGATTTTACCAGGTAACGGTTGGCTTTTATAAGTGTCTCCTGCTGCGATACTTTCGGGTGGGCCTCTTCATTCACCGGACGGGGGTTTTGATTGCAACTGATTGAAAAAGACATCAGGAACATGATTAAATTGATATAAACAGCCGTATTCATCAGTAATTCAATTTAAAGTCCAGTTCTTTCCGGTATTCCGGTAAAACTTCCTTCACCTTTTCAATGGTTTTTTCCATGGTGGCAAACGATTTCCCACCGGCAGCATTGAGATGGCCTCCTCCGTTAAAATACTTACTGACCAGTTGGTTAGCAGGAAACCCGCCTTTTGAACGGAAGGACATCCTGATCATATTTTCCTTTTCCGTTAATAAGATGGACAAATTGATTTTATCCATCATCAACGGGTAGTTCACGATACCTTCCGTATCGCCCACTTTAAAATCATATTTTTTAAGGTCGTCTTTGGTAAGATATACCAGTGCGGTATGAAAATCATCCAAAACGATCATCCGGTTGCTGATGGCATGTCCGAGCAGCCGCAAACGGTTTTCAGTAAACGTATCGTAAATCAACCGGTGGACCTGCGAAGCATTCACGCCCAGCGAAACCAGTTCGGCGGTTACCTGATAGGTTTTGGCATTGTTGGCTGCGTAACTAAACGACCCCGTATCGGTTACTATGCTTGTATAAAGGCAGTCGGCAATGGGTTTGTCAAGCAAGGGTTTATCCCCCATCATTACAATAAAATCATAGACCAGCTCACCCGATGAGGAAGTATTGACCACTGAAAAATTATAATCAAAGTGATCGGGGCTTGGGTCAACGTGGTGGTCAATCATTATCCGTTTACCCGGAACCCTGGCCAGAATTTCGGAAGGAGCCCCAAATCGTTCAATGGCATTGTAGTCGAGGCAAAAGATCAATTGGGCCCCCGCCAGCAGTTTTTGTATTTTTTTGGCCGTCTTTTCATAAATCAGGATATCATCCGTACCGGGCATCCAGCTGTAAAAGCCGGGGAACTGATTGGGCACAACAGCCGATACATCATGGCCTTTTTTTCTCAGATAATGATACATGGCCAACAATGAGCCCATTGCATCGCCATCAGGGTTGTTGTGTGTTGTGACAACAATTTTTTTACTCTCTCCCAAAAGTATCCTCAGTTCGCTTTGTTGTTGTATATTTAACATGGGCTCAAAAAACAGCCGCAAAGATAGGGAATTATCTGCCGGTTTAACCGGTATCAAATTAACCAAATGTTAATTGATCTTAAATCGTCTGGCATGCCCTTTCGCCTGTACGGGACAAAGGATAAGTGGAAAACATCCCCGTTGCCACTTGTTTTAACCGGGGTTCGGCTTTTTTGCATTTGCTATACAAATTGGTAATTTAAATATTTTGTCATTTCGTAATTCTTGTACAAGTTTGAATGAATCTTTTATTTTTGCGCAAATTTTAACACACAGTAGCAATGTCAGGAAACATCACATTTACAATGATCAAGCCTACAGCCATATCAAAAGGTTATACGGGCAAAATAATTGACCAGGTCATCCGGGGCGGGTTCAGGATAAAAGCCATGAAATACACACGTTTGAGCAAAAAAGAAGCACAGAGGTTTTATGCTGTTCATAAAGAAAGGCCCTTTTACGAAAGCCTGACAACTTTTATGTCATCAGGCCCGATTGTTGCGGCAATCCTTGAAAAACAAAATGCCGTCCAGGCCTACCGAGATTATATCGGCGCGACCAACCCGGAAGAAGCTGAAGAAGGCACTATCAGGAAATTATATGGCACAAGCATTGAAGCCAATGCGGTCCATGGTTCCGATAGTGACGAAAATGCCCTGGTTGAAAGCGGTTTTTTCTTCTCCGAAAGGGAAAGGTATTGAAGTTGGCTAAAATAAATACTAAACAAAAGAGGGTTTTTGCGACGGGACAAACGAGGTGAACGTACCGTTTTTAAAGATCAGGATCACGCGTTCGGGTGTGTTGTCCAATAATTTGTTTTTTGTCGTATAATAGGCTTGTTCTTTATCACGCACTTTTTGGTAAAGCGCCTTGTCCGATTCCGACATAACGCCTTTATCTTCAGGTATAAAATCCAGTTCGGGCTGACCTTCAACCTTCCCTTCCTCTTTTTCATCCGGTATCGGGGATTTTTCTTCCCTGCCGCTGTTCATATTCCCTTCTCCAAGTAAAAGCCAGTCGAGCCGGATTTCAGGGTATTGTTTTTTTACCTTCAACATAAAATCAAGACTGGGTTTATTCCTTCCTGATAAAATATGCGATAAGGACGAACGCTGAACACCGATTTCATCAGCAAACTGTGCTGCTGATATTTTTTTTGCTTCCATCAAATGTTTTATTCTTCCGGTCATTTTCTTTTTCTTTGTTTACAAAAATAAACATGTTACATAACAAAAGTAAACAAAAAACAATAATTTTGTATTTTACATTTGTAACAGGGCTATTATCTAACTGTAATTCCTGATAATAATATCCAACAATCTTTTAATCAACGTATTTTGTTATGTATTGAGACCTGATTTCTTCCGGCCAGGGTTTAAAATATATTGAAACCTTATTCTATATTATTTAATAGATAGGACTGGTATATAACATTATATTGTGTATTGTTCAACAATATTCATAATTTGGTTTTTATAGTTTACGGATGTAAATTTATTGTATGTTTTTACATTTGTAATCAGCATCTTAATAGCCTGTAAATCAATACTTATTATTTATTAGAGTTTACATCTGTGAAATTCGGTACATGAGTTTACAACTATGAATTTTGAGTTCCTGAGGTTTATTTTTTTGAATAACCTGTCTGCGAGCCTGGATAAGGTCACCAACAAAAAATGGAACTTGTCATTTAATTCGGGAAAAATGGAAATGAATAGCGTTCCTCCTCTACCCTGTTTTTAACTAAAATTTTTAACCCTTTACAGATGGCGGAGCAAAAAGGAGAGAGGCTGGAAAGTAAGTTATGAAACTGCCCAAAACTACTGCGTTTAATTGTGAGGCATTTTTGAGACGGGCAAGCGGGGAGAAATGCCGTGACAATCCGGAAGTTCTGATACCGAATGTTTTTACCATTCGCACCTCCGGGCTCCCACGTAAGCCACCGCCCAAGCCCGTCCGGTTTCCTCAGCTAACGGTATTTTTTTTATTTGTTGGTTTCAGTTGTTTTATTGTTCAAAATTCCTGACCCCGGAATTAAGTTTAGAACAGGTGGTTATGGCAATAAACCATGAAAAATCATTGCTTTATTAATTTCAGGACGTCAACACGGTCTCCTGCGGCCACTTTCAAAAGATAGAGTCCGTCGGGTAGTAGCGCCAGCTTATTCCCTAAACGGATTTCTTTGGAAAGGGCTGAAAGATAAAAGCTTTCGGAATAAATGACTACACCGGCCACATTCAGCAGTTCAACCTTCACGTTGGAGGATGGTTGTTCTGTTTTAATGTTGAGGTTCAGCGTTTCATGAAACGGGTTAGGTGAAACCCTGGCCAGATGATCATTTTTATCTGTTTTATTTTCAACAGTCGTCAATATTGAATTGGCCAGCTCATAATCGGGGATACCCCATCCCATATAGTTATTGGGATTTTGTGCATAATTGCCGCTTTGTTTGATGGCATTATAAACATCCATTACTTTCATATTGGGATTAGCCTGCCATAAACAGGCACTCATGCCGGTAATAATAGGTGACGAAAAAGAGGTTCCGCTGCCATGCCCGATTGTATCGTTGCCAATGGCTACCACCGTATTTGATCCCAGTGCCATAATAACCGGACGGATACGCCCGTCCACCGTGGGGCCAATTGAACTAAACCCGGCACGCTGGTTGTCGTAGCCCACCGCACCCACCGACATTACACTGTCGGCATCGGCCGGGGCCCCGTTCCAGGGAAAAGAGCTGCCCCCCGAATTGCCTGCACTGTTGCACACCAGGATACCTTTGCTTGCAGCCAAATCGGCGGCAATAGTGGAAACCGCAGTATTTCCGTCCAGGTCATCATAAGTGTGGTCCCATTGGGGCAGGTCAAAATCCACATAACTCAGTGAACTGTTGATCACATCGGCCCCCACACTGTCGGCAAACTCTGCGCCCGACATCCAATTGTATTCTTCAATAACATTTTCCGATTTCACATCTTCAGTATGCAACAGCCAGTAAGAAGCGTTGGGTGCTGTGCCGATCATCAGGCCGGGATAGTTTGCAGCCATGGTGGAAAGCACATTTTTACCATGCTGGCTTTCAGTGAACACATTGCCACCGATATTCACAAAATCTTTTGTTCCCAGCACCCGGTTGTCGGCCCACAGGCTGTCAAAAACCGGATTTTCCTGTACCCCTTTAAATCCACCGTCAAGCACGACGATCACCATGCCCTCACCATGATATCCTGCATTGTGCAAGGGGATGCCATTGATTTGATTGATCTGGAACCGGGCCTCGCCGTAATCCAGTTCATCTGTAACCCTGCTTTGTTTAAAACCGGCATTGGAAAAAACCCCTTTATGTATATGTTCGTTTTCAAAAAATGCTTTTTTCTTTCCAGTTCCTTCATTCTGCAGCATCAAAACATTTTCGACATAAGGCAACGCAAGTATTTCGTCAATCCTGGTAGAATCTGTGGTAAAAACGGTTACCCCGTTCAGCCAGCGGGTGGCATTGAGCAACTGCACGCCCACATTGGCAACACCCTGTAAATACTGTGGGTTTACAGGAATATCGTTTTCTATAATGGGGATATCCTGTTTATCGCGCCTTTGTATGGCCCTGGCTGTCAAAAAATCTTCAGGGTGGTCAATAGAATACGGGGAGTTATTTTTATCGGTAAACTGAATATAATATTTATCAGGGGCTATCTGGGCCGTAACCTGCAGGGCAGCCAAAATAAAAATAAGGATAAAAAGTCTGGAAATGTTCATGTCCGGAAATTAGTAAGGTGATCAAATAAATAACTGACAAAGATATTCAAGAAGTGGTTGCCCCGGCATTTAATTTAAAGTCATTTGATTGTTTCCCTTGTTGATATCGGGTATTCCTGTATTGCCCAAAACAATTTTGGTGATTTTTTTATCCGGATTCGCCTGTACGACCACAGCCGGCATGCCGCTGCTCCACACCGCAGTTGACAGGCGGTATGTATCGGTTGTCCCGTCATCAAAATCACATTTCACCGCAACAGGGAGTGGCAGCCCCCCATAGTTCTCAATTACAATTTGATTGTTGACTGTCAGCTTTTTGATCCCCAGGTCGGCCCTGGCGGGGCCGTAAAACCAGGGTTTGAAGTACCAGTAAAGCGACTTGCCCGCCACATCATTAAAGGTGTTGAAAAAATCGTAGGGTGTGGGATGCTTTCCGTGCCAGCGTTTGATATAGGTATCCAGGGCTTTCAGAAAAACACTGTCGCCCAGTGCATCATTTAAAAAATAATACGCCAGCGTGGAACGCTGATAAGCATGATAGCGGTAGCTGCTGTAATCTGAAATAAGATAAGACAATGTCATCAGGTTTGGCTCTTTTTCCTGGCCGTTCATCTTTTCAAATGAGGAAACCCTCCGTTCAATATAATGATAATCCGGGGCTTTTTCCTTCATCAAACCGGCGATCAGATAAACAGCCCAGCCTTCGTCCATCCAGGCATATTTCCTTTCGTTGATGCCCATGTAAAAAGGGAAATAACTATGTGCAATCTCATGGGCCAGCAGTCCGTAAAGCCCTGTAACACTGGACGGGTCACCATCATTGGCCATCATCGGGGTTTCCATTCCACCCCCTTTTCTGCCATTACAGAAAGAGGTCATGTGGGGATAAGGAAAAGGCCAGGCAGGCATCTGCTGTGAGAAATATTCAACAGAAGCTCGCGTAACCCCTGCCCCTTTAAAAAATGAACGGGTAGAATCGGGATAAACCGCTTCAACGAAAACCCTCCGCCCGCTTGCGCTGTCCACAAGCAGAGAAGAACCGTCCCAGTTGACATGAGGCGCCGTTCCGAATGAAAAATCGGGAACCCCATTTGCTTTAAAATGCCAGAGATTCTTTGCTTTTGTCCTCAGCACTTTGTTGTTTCTGCTATCATTGCTCGTAAATATATTGACCACATCATCACCCGACCGGGCTTTTTTCAACCGTTTTAGCACTTCGCGGGTAAAGAGACCATCTTCATTCATTAAGGTACCGGTCGCCCAAACCACAAAATTTGACGGTACGGTAATCTGCACATCATAATCATTAAAATCATTATAAAATTCCACCGTTCCGTGATATTCCACCTGATCCCATCCGTCAATATCATCATAAACAGCAATTTGCGGATACCAATAGGCGATAAAAAACCTGTCGTCGCCATAATTGCCCATTCGTATGGGACTAATTTCCGAAACATGAAAATGCCATTTAGCCTCAACTGTCAACGAATCACCGTGCAGTAAAGGATTTGTTAAAGACACATATAAATTTGTAGCCGACCGTGTTGCGGATTTCCTGTCTTTTAAATCAATTTCTTTTCCGTTAATTTTTAATTGATCCATGACCATTCCCTCACCCGCTGCATCGGGTTTGATGGGCCAACTTCTGGCATTGCCTTTTTTATAAATATCTGGATACAAGCGTAAAACGATCTTATTCAGCGTATCCGGGCTGTTATTAAAATAAACGATCGTTTCTTTGCCATGCAGGTCGCTGCTTCCGGCAAGCAGCTCGGTTTCTATTTTGTATTTTGAATGGTTTTGCCAGTAGTTTGGCCCCGGGGTTCCCGTTACCGATCTTGTTCCCTGCACATAAGCTTTTTTAATGTTCAAGGGGATGGGCGTGTTGCCCTGCGATAAGGCGACCAACGGCAATAAGGCCAGCAGGCCCGATAAAACGAATACAACGGATTTCTTCATTTGTTTAATATTTTTTTTCATGAACCATGCACATACTTTTTCAAAACACCGGACCAGACTGCATAAAACGCATCATCCTATGCCCCCTGATACGCCGATATTCCATTTATACCCTTGATATACATTTATATACCCTATTTACCTTTATTGCCTTACACACCTTAATCTACCCATTTAAACACTTCATTTCATTCCAATCCACAAAATTAATTTTTTTCATACGCGTTTTCTCAAAATTGTTGTAACTGATTTGCATTCCTTTCGTAAACACAATCATTATTAACAGAACCTTGTTTACAAGTGGCTATTTGCAACCGATTTCAAAACAATATTAATGATTATTATTGTTTGACAATAAAACCGGGGTTGCAGCAATGCCCTTGCTGGACAACAGAATAACTTTTAAAAAAAGATGATGAAGTTGAAAATATTTTTACTCTTCTTTTTAGTAATAAGCGCAACAGGCTCTTATGCCCAGATTGGCATCCAGACCAATACGCCGGATGCTTCATCAGCGCTGGATATTGTATCCACCAATAAAGGGTTGCTGATCCCACGGGTGACGCTGACGAGCAATTTAAACAACTCCAGCCCGGTAACGAATCCGGCTACGGGGTTATTGGTATTCAACACCGGGGCAAACCAGCCGGTGGGGCTTTATTTCTGGAACGGTTCTTCCTGGAAATTATTCAATGTAGGTATTGTTAGTGCTGATTACTGGAATGTAAAAGGTAATGCGGGCACTAACCCTGCTACTAATTTCCTGGGGACAACCGATAACCAGGACATGGCCGTTTACACCAACAATTCGGAACGGTTGCGGGTGATGGCCAACGGGCAGATTGTGGTTGGGCAAAATGCCCCTAACAGCGGAACTGATCTTTTTGGTGCTGTAAGCGATGCTACATTCACGTGGGCTTTGAATGGCTATGGTAATGTGGGTGGTGTATATGGTTCAGGTGGATCTTATGGTGTTTATGGCGCAGGTGGAACTTTTGGTATGATTGGATCAGTAAATAATAGTGCCAGTTACGCTGTGGCTGGTCAAAATCAGGATGCAAACGGATGGGGAAGTCTTTTTGCAGGAAGTGGCCAGGGGTTGACCTATTTAACCGGCCATTCCGCAGGAATATCATCAATTGGAAATGATGGACTTTTTGCGGCTGGCATATCATCCAGTGGTTGGGGGGGCATTTTTGCCGGCAGCAATCTTAATGCTTCTACCTTAATCGGCCATTCCGCAGGAATATCTGCCTCAGGGAATGATGGAATTTTTGCTGCAGGGCAAAACAGTACGGGCATTGGTATCATTGCCGGAGGAAATGGTGTTTCTACTTTTTCAACAATTGCAACAGGAACAGGAGGCGCTTTTACGGGATACCATGGTATTTATGCTACTGCAACTAACGCAACTGCCGGTATTGGGGTAATTGGTGTTGGAAATAATTACGGAACCTACAATACAATTTCAACTGGAAGCGGAGGTTCGTTTACCGGATACAACGGTTCCTTTTCAACAGCATTCGATGCCTCTGGTACAGGAGTTATCGGTGTTGGAAACGGGGGGAGCTATTATTTGTATTCAAACGGTAGTGGTGGTGCGTTTACAGGGAACGATTGTGGTGTTGCCGGATGGGCAACTACAAATAGTACATCCAGTCGTGGTGTATATGGTAGATATGAGGGAGGAGGTAGCACCAATGGTGTTGGGGTATATGGCTATTCAAGACCCGCATCTGGCAGAGGATTCGGAGTGTATGGTTATGGGAACAAGTATGGAGTGTATGGCAGACAAGGAACAAGCGGAAGTACAAGATACGGCGTATATGCCAATGGAAATCTTGGAGCCAGTGGTACCAAATCATTTGTAATTGATGATCCGTTGGACCCGGAAAATAAATTTTTAAAACATTTTGCCATTGAATCACCCGAAGTCTTAAATATGTACAGGGGAAATGTGGTTCTGGATGCGAATGGTGAAGCAACTGTGCAATTACCGGATTACTTCCTTGAAATAAATATAAACTTCTCTTATGATCTCACCCCTATTGGTCAAAAAGCACCTGATTTATATATCAAAAATGAAATTGACACAAACGGAGAATTTACAATTGCCGGTGGAAATCCGCAGCAAAAGGTTTCCTGGGTAGTGTATGCTGAGAGAAACGATCGCTATATGCGGCAACCCCACCAACGGGATGTTGAAGTTAAAAAGGATGAAACCGAAAGGGGAAAATACTTAATGCCTGAACTGTACAACCAGCCCCCTGAAAAAGGGATATTTTATGATGGTAATGCTGGGGAAAGAAATGCTGCACCTGTTTTGATACCCAATGTTGCTGAAAAAGCAATTAAAGTTAAAATTAAGGATGTAAAGGTTAAAACTCTAAAACCAATAAAAAATAAGCAGGACAGCCACGATAATCAAGGAAAATGAAAAAGTTAAAAAATATAGTGGGCCTGAAAAAACTGTCCAGTACAATCGGCTTTTTGCTCGTCATTATTCCTGCATTTGCCCAGCTCACCATTGACCCCGGCGGATTGATCAGCATCAAGCAGGGAAGTTCAATGTACATCGGAACCGATTTCAAGATCAACTCCGTTAGCGGTTCTTCGGGGTATTTTTCCGACCAGACCACCAACGGGGATGTGACCATCACAGGAAACGTTTCAGTGGAAAGGTTTTTGGAGAAAGATATATGGCACAATGTGGCTTCACCGGTGAGCAGTGCCAACTCCGGTGTTTATACCGGAACGATCCTGGTTTTTTATTATGATGAAAGCATGGTTTACAACGACTGGAATTTTGGGTGGGTTTTGATGAATACCGGCACGGCACTGACCCCTTTTAGAGGATATGATGTGCTTGACAGCACGGAAATCACCGTTGATTACACGGGGTCGGGCCCTGCAGCCCTGAATACCGGCTCATATACTATAGGTGTTAGCCTCACCAATTCAACTCCCACGGAAATAGCCTCGCACAAAGGGTGGAACCTCGTGGCCAACCCTTACCCTTCGCCGGTGGACTGGCAGGCTGCCTCAGGCTGGACAAAAACCAGCATCAACGATGCAAAATATATCTGGGACGGCACCAACGACCTATATACAATATGGCTTGGCGGGGGATCGCCCATCGGCATCAACGGGGGAACACAGTACATCCCTTCAAACCAGGGGTTCTGGGTACAAGCGACATCAAACGGAAATTTCGGGATTGCCAATGCGGTGAGAACAGGATTTATTACCGGGACCCCTGATTTTTATAAATCGGAAGAAGTTTTTGATTATCCCCTGGTCAGCCTTGTTGCTGAAGGCGACGGCCACTCGGACGAAACCATTGTGCGCTTCATTGAGGGGACAACAAATGCTTTTGACAGAAACTGGGATGCCACCAAACTGTTCAGCATGAACCCCGATGTACCGCAACTTTATTTTGAAAACAAGGGCTATGAGTTTGCATTGAACACCCTGCCACAAATTAAAGATAACCTTTCCGTGCCTTTGGACTTTAAATGTGCCAAAGCCGGGTATTATACAATTAATCTGTCGGACCGCACTAACCTTGAACCACAAACCGGGTTATACCTTAAAGATATGCTCGAACAAAAGATCATTGATCTGAAACAAGAACAGTCGTATGGCTTTTATCATGACCCGGCGAACGACAATGCCCGGTTTAAACTTTTTTTTAACCCTTCACAAGATGTTATCAACAACATTACACCGGATGATTATTTTACCGTATATTCGAGCGGTAAAAAAATATTCATCATTAAAAATACAGTGATCCGACTCAAAGGCGATGTAATTGTATATAATTTGCAGGGTCAGGTGGTGGCAACACAACCGGTCCCGGAAAATAAACTTATACACTTGGAAATCAATGGTCCGACGGGTTATTATATTGTCAGGGTCCAGACAAATCAGTCGGTAATTAACTCAAAAGTTTTGATATTTAATTAAGTTTGAAAATGTATCAACCTTCAATTATATGCTTTATTTAAAAACAAAAATCATGGAAATTCCGAAAAAAATCAACATGCTGATGATGGCGTCAGTTATCCTTTTATTCACGGCACCGGTCATTGCCCAGCAGATAGAGGTTACGCCGGCCAAATTAAATTTTACGGCCAACCCCGGTACCTCACAGACCAAACAGGTACATGTGCGCAATAAAGGGACAACACAACAAAATTTTGTGTTTAACCTAAGCGACTGGTTAACCGATGAAAACGGGAACGTAAAATATTTTGAACCCGGTACGGTAGGCCGTTCCTGCTCAAAATGGCTAACCGTATCCCCGCCACTGGTCACTTTGCAGCCTAACCAGACGGGAACGGTTAATGTTACCATCCTGGTTCCTGAAAATGACAATTCCACCAAATGGTCGGTCTTGTTTATCCAGTCGGCTGAAGAAAAAACCGGCCCCGGTGCCATTGACAAAAACATCCAGATGGGCATCCATGTGGCAGCCAGGATTGCCGTGCCCATCTTTCAATCGCCGGCAAGCAACACCCTTTACAAGGCCACCATTGAGGGGCTGACCGAAACCATCGGCAACGACAATAAAAGAACTTACCAATCACAAGTAGTCAACCTCGGTGACAAGATATTAAACTGCAAAGTGTTCTTCACCGTTTCCAACATTGCCACTGCCGAGGAGTTTACTTCGGAGCCCATCGAATTTTCGCTGTTGCCCGAATCAACCAAAAAAATCACCTATACACTGGACAAAAAACTGCAGCCCGGACGGTATTCCGTAGCCGCTGTCCTCGATTATGGATACAACGACCAACTGGAAGGTGTTCAACTGGATATTGAAGTAAAATAGCTTATGTTTAAAAAATCAGGATTTCTTGTTTTCATCATGTCCTTGTCGGGGATTATCCTTGCACAACAAGGCCTATCTGTTGACACGGTTTTCAACAGCCCGGCGAAAAAGACAATTACAAACATCTTTCATTACACCGTTTCAGGAAACGACACCCTGAAAGAAGGGTCTGCCCTGTATTATTACTCCACAGGCGCTTTATGGCAAACAGGCTATTATCATAACAATGCGTTTGACAGCACATGGACAACTTATTATCCTGTCGGTACTGTGAAAAGGATAGCCCATTACAAAGGAGGCCGCTTAAACGGACCGGTTGTCAATTACTACGATAACGGCATGGTAAATTATGAAGGGGTTTATCAGGATGATTCACTGACCGGGGAGATGAAATTTTATGATGCCCGGGGAAAGCTGATCGAGACGAGGATGTATAAACATAACAAATTAAACGGCATGGTCACCGGTTACTGGCCCAATGGTAAATTACATTACCGTTTTGAATATGCCGACAGCATTAAACACGGTGTTTATGAAAAGTATTACGACAACGGCCAGCTTCAGGAAAAAGCAACCATTGACGACCCTTATTTTATTGACAATTACACTTCCTATTACAAAAACGGGCAGGTTGAAGAAACCTACCATTACAATGTCCATGAGATTGACGGCCCGTACACGGTATATCACGACAATGGCAACATCCTGATCAAGACAACCTATTCCGGTGGAAAAGCCAACGGGCTGTGGCAACAGTTTCACCCCAACGGGGCATTGTTTGAAGAAGGAAAGATGACTTCGGGGAAAAGAACAGGGAAATGGGACTCGTACTATCCCGACTCCGTATTATATATGACAGGGAATTATTCCAACAGCCTGCCTACCGGCAAATGGCTTGTTTACTATGAGAACGGGAACCTGAAACAAACCGGAAATTTCATTCAGGGAAAAACAACCGGCAGATGGTTATTTTATTATCCAAACGGAAACCGGTTTAAACAGGGGAATTATGAAAATGACCTGAAAACAGGCGTATGGACTGAATTTTATGAAGACGGAAAAGCAAAACTGGAACTCCATTATGAAAAAGGGAACCTGAACGGCATGGCCACCGCTTTTGATGAAAAAGGGGCTGTTGTGGAAAAAGCAGAATTCAAGGACAACCAGCTTATCCGGAAGATAAAGTAAGAGAAGATGTTGATGTAGTTTGAATCATGAAAGCCAGACTTAAAATATTGATAGTTGTTTTTACCCTCTTTTTGAGCAACGGGGTTGTCAAAGCACAGGATATACCCCCACCCAATCCCGATCTGGTCATCAATATCCTTTCCGGTCAAAGTATTGTTTTTACTTTTGACACCATGAACAAATATATAAACGGAATACTTGGCGGAGGACAGTCCACCTTTATCCGCATTGGTTCCATTTATAACTGGAAACTTGATTTTGCAGCTGACCAGGTCATGTTTTACGGCACCAATAATGCTGCCCACACGATGCAACTTGATAATATTGGCGTAGTCGTGATATCCACAGGGACAAATCAGGACGACGGAACAAATATTATCAATTATGCCCAAACCCTCCCCCTTGCCCTGTCAAGTACTGATGTAACTTTAATGACAAAAGGGACGCAGACCAACATCGGCTATGCTATCCGGAACTCTTTTACTTTAAACTGGGAATGCGGCACACAACGGGGCAACATGAACCCGCAAAACATGCTTGAGCAACACCTTGCAGCCGATATCTATACCCTCAACGTTATCCTTACCCTTTCACCTGTTTTTTGATTTTACAGGGGACAAAATCATTTCAAAGCTTTCTTTCTATTTTTCGGACTTTCCCCACTCCCCTCCTAGTAAGGAGGGGACAGATCAAGTCCTGACGATACCGTCAGGGTGAAGATCAGGGGTGGTCTGAAACCCCGGGCTTTCGGGCAAGTTTTTAAAGCCGGAGGCGAACTACCTGATCTTGCTGGGGCGAACCACCCCGTCCCGCCTGAGGCGGGACACCCCTCCTTATGAAGGAGGAGAGTTGTTTTACCTGGGTATTTTTGCTTCCCTGCAATTTCCAATTATTCCTAAAAAAATTCGCTCCTCATCCCTACCGGATAATACAGGTTTTGGAAATGTTAATTTTTTTTAAAAAAAACCGTAACCTTTTCTTTTGGTTCAGGTATAACCTCTCACAAACCTTTAAATTTTTATAATATGAAAAAATTAATGATCCTCTTTGCTGCAGCTTTAATGTTCGCAGCAACAAGCGTGCAGGCACAAGTGACACAAAACGTCAGTATGACGGTTATTCTCACGAATGTGCTTGAGCTTAACCTGACAGGCGGTAATGCTATCGTCTTTACGTTTGACACTCCTGCGGAGTGGAACAGCGGTATGACGGCCCCTGATGGTGGAACAGTAAGTACAGTTACAATGAATTCCTCCACAGACTGGGACCTTTCAATTGAGTCTCCTGACCTTTCACCGTCCAGTGGTGGTAACAACATGACCCCGGACAATATTGGTGTTTGGTGCGAATCAACAGGCAATTACACTTTTGGTAGTGAAGTAACCTGCGTCTACACGGCAGTGGGCAGCCCGCTGGAACTGAAAAATGCAACTACCGTACTGATTGACAATGGCACGGGCAATGCCGGTGATGTTACCAACAATGCCTATACCATCAACTGGGAATGTGGTACACAAACAGCCCCCATGAATTTAATCAGCATGCTTCAGCATGTGGCTGCCGGGGACTTCAATGCCGACACCTTTACTTCTACTGTTCTTTTGACACTTACGTCAAAATAAAAGTAAGGTAGGTGCTTAGATGCAACAACACAGAAGGAAACATGGTGTATTATGACTGTGTTTCCTTTTTTTTTCTAAATTTATCATGAAATTTATTATAAAAAACATTTAGACTAAATTTAACGTGCCGACACAAAAGTTAAAATATAATATAAGATTGGGTGTAATAATCATACTGGTTACCCTAATGATCAAAAGCCTGACTGCCCAAGAGAGCCCGCGGGAGGTATTTATGACCGTGGCCCTGCAGCCCATGATCCAACTCAATGTAAACCCGGATGTGGTGGTTGAGTTCGGACTTCTTGAGGTTAACGAGGACCTGTATCATGTTACAAAAAAACCCGAGGATGTAATGTTCAGTGTTGAATCCACTACCAACTGGAACCTGTCTGTTTCGTCCGTTCAGCCTTATTTTACCGGGGAGAAGAACCCGGAACACAAAATACCGGTTGAATTTGTAGGCTATACCATTGAAGACCTGGGGACAAACTGGGACAACGGCAGCTATTCCAACATTAAGAACATGAGCAAAGATACGGTGCTGGAACTATCACCCGAACATACGGAGGTTTTAACCAACGGGCGCCGAAACAACATGGGCGATGCCGATATGAACTCGTTCATCCTGCACTGGAAACTGTTGTTCGAAAACAACGCCCTGCGTATGCGTAATTATTCCCAATATTTTTTGACGGACGAACGTTTCAAGGTAAACGTTCAGCTTACCCTGTCGGAAACTTTGTGCGGCACGTGTAATTAAAAGCTTTTGCAAAAGCAAATTCATTACACAAACCACCCATGATCCGGATTATCCTTCGATATGGACTGATACTATACCTGTTGATCGCAGGCCTGCTGCTTAGTGCCCAAACCGGAAACCTTCCGCAACTGACAGCCTTTTTCGTTAAACCGGAACTGGAAGCCCAGGTGGGTGATCTTGTTTTTGATGTTGTACGAATCAATAACAACGGCGATCAGCCCGTCAGGATCAAACCTGTCCTGAACCTCCCCAAAGGATTCGACATCTATACAACCGCCTTTAACGATACGATAATCCCGGCCCGCGACAGTTTGATGCTGCCTTTCAGGCTGCGTATTTCGAACCGGGCCGATGCATCAAAGCGACAAAAAGTAAAATTGGTGGTTTTTGATCAGAACAGTACGCCCATTCTTGAACAGGTATTGTACGTAAAAACGGCTACCGTCCACAACTGGGATATTGATATCCCGAAAAACAGCGTAACCTTCTCCCCGCACAACAACACGGCAGAATTTAAAGTGGTGGTGAAAAACAACGGGAACACACCTGAACTGATATCACTGAACATAGAACCCGACAAGCAACTGAAACTTACCGGCATAAACGGGGGGCCCTGGATAGCTGAGCAGACTGTTTATGTCGGCCCCAACCGGGATACGGTCATCCGGTTTCAGGCCCGGTACAATTCGGACGAAAACCGCACCTTCGACATCAGCAAAGTAAATGTGAACGCTGTTGCCGGGGACAAGAAGGTTTACCGGGCGGTAACCATCGAAAAATACAGTGATCAATACGATCCGTTTTTTATTGATTATACCCTGCCCCACTCCGTCGAAGCGGGTGTGCGCATCCAGGATTTTGCCACATTACAAAGCTATTCCCCGTTTATCAGTGCCAGGGGTTTTTCAAAGTTTAAGAATGAAAGTACGTTCCGGTATTATTATTCAAATTATATGCTCAACAAACCGGGAAATATTATCCGGAACAGCAACTACCGGTTTCTTTATACAAGAAAAAACATCAGTACCGGCATCGGTAATTTCGGTTCACAACTGGGGCGGAACATTTATAGCCGCAATGCCCTGATGCTGGATTACAAAAGCGAAGTCACCCGTACCAGTACACTTGAAGGGTTTGCCAGCCAGGATTTTATGGATCCCATAACCAGTGCTGCAGCCGGATATAAGTATAACGACGGGAAATATCAGTTTTTCGGGTCTGCCGGTTTTAATTCCGACCGGGTCAGAAAGATCAATACCTCAACAATATATGCAGGCGCTCCGGTCATCCCCCTGTTCAAGAGCCATTCCCTCGGGGTCATGGCCAACTTTTTCAGGGAAGATTATTATTATGCCAATCCATTTTTCCAACAGGGCGTAGCCTGGGATATCCGCTATTTTGGCAGGATCGGCTCCCGGTTCAGGTTCAAACTGAAAAATAATTTCGGTTCACAAAATATCCCGGGATACCAAAGGGGCCTGCTCGGTTTTGAGGGCAGTGTTATTTTTAAACTGAACAGTCCGTTTAATTATTTCTCTTCCAGGATATACAATACCCGGAGAAAATACCAAGACTATAACCTGCTCGGCGAAGAAACACCGGAAGTTTTTTTACAGGATGCGTATGCCAATGTGCTTTATAACTCCAATAAAAACCCTGATTTTACTTTTTACATCGGGCCCAGCTATGAACAGTACCACTCAAGACGCCCGTCACTTCGTGATTTTGAATATGAGGTTTATAAAGTGAAAAAATATTTTGTAGAATTTGATGCCATAATTCTGAAAAACATTCACCTGAACCTTCAGGCGGGTCTGCGCGATATTTTTTACCAGGGATACACGCTGATCAACGAGACCAAACCGGTTATCAACCTGATCGCCGATTATAACTATCGCGGATATGGAGTACGCATCAACTACAATTACGGCCCTCTGGTAAACCGCGGGCTGTACCAGTTTCCAAAGGACCTCAGCTATAACGGTATCATCCTCTCGCCCTATATTTTTCATTCTTACTGGAAGCGGCGGGTAAATTTTCAGCTTTATACCAACTTTACCTATCGTTTCGACCTGAATTATGCCTATGCCAATGTTTTTCCCATGGCCGAAGTTTATCTTGCCCGCAACTGGTATATGAATTTAAAAGGCAGCTATACCTGGTATCGGCAAAAGACCAACGAGTATGATTTACATAACTCAATTTATTATGCCGAAATCGGTATCAAAAAGAAATGGGGGAAATCGGATTTCTATAATAAAGAAAAAAACCTGCGCCGGCTGAAAGTCATCTGTTTTAAAGACGAAAACAGCAACGGGAAAAAAGATGCCAACGAAAAAGGCATTGAGATGATCAAGATCCATTTGCAACAACTGGATGATGACAACAAACCCATGACCAAAGCCATGCACATTAACCTGTCGCTGCTCACCAACGATAAAGGCAGTGTTACATTCAACAGGATACCCAAAGGGATTTATCAACTGGATGTTGAGGCGCTGTCGGAACTGAAAGAATACTTTTATGTTGATGAAAACAACAATTACATTGAACTGACCAAAAACATGACCTACTTTATCGCTTTCCAGAAAGCAAACCGGATTGTAGGAAAAATGGAAGTGTCGAAAAGCAAATATTCCGATGTAACGTTGCTTGACCTGAGCAATATTAAAGTAACAGCCTTCAACGGGCAGGGCAACAGTTATTCTTCCTTTACTTTAAAAGACGGCAGCTTTACCATTTATGCCCCCGGCGACACAACTTATTTCATCAGGTTGAACGATATATTCGGTAAACAATACCGGATACTGCAAAACGACATTCCCAAAAAAGTGCCCGACACAACCTACAGGCCTGTTGTGTTCCATGTTGTTGAAAGATCACGCCAGGTTAACTTTAAAAAGGTAAATGAACAACAAGGCGGGAGCCAGACAACAAAGATCAAAGTCCTTGAAGGGAAAATTTATGAAAATACCGATGAACGGGTGAAAAAAGGCGAAGAACCTGATTTTGACATGAACAATGCGATGATGAAAACGCTGGAAACTGCAAAACATTATGTGGTCTTCGGACGGAAACCTGATCTCAACGAGACCAAACAATTTACCCGGTCATTAAGGGATAACGGTGTAATGGCCTATTATAGCTATGATCCGGTTTCCAGGGAGTATCTAATCTTTACCGGCGGATACGACAGTAGTTTCGAAGCACAAATCGAAGCACAAAAAGCCAAAAAGGCCGGATTTAATGATGTGAATACTTTCTTTTATAAATAACAGGCATGTGGTTTTTCTGCCCGGGGTTCAAGGGTTTGATTGATCAATGGCGGGGGGATAGGAAAAATACGACTGAAGTTCTATATCCGGCCCTGACCTGTCAAAATCTTTGAAAGATTTCTGCTTATTTTATTGAGATTTTGCTGATAACGTTGTAAAAACAAAATGGGTGTAAAGATTATTATTTTCGACTTTCATAGTCAGCGTCTTTAAAACTGGTCGCAATCCTTTCGTCAAATTTTGATAACATTTAATTTCCGGAACTTCAAAATAAAATTTAGCCCACTGACAACTAAACCGTTCAGAAAATTGTCGTATATTTAGAGCCCTGAAAAATCTCCAACCGCCAAAACACGATGATCGAATTAATGTACATAACCAACAATACACCACAATGTTATGAAGATATTATTTTACCTTCTCGTTTTTATTGTTTTTTTACCCCTTGCCATCCGGGCACAAAATACCAGCCCTTTGTGCCAGGCATGCTGGGGGACGGCAGTTGGCCTGAAGGTGCTGATTTTCTCGGTCATGATTTCCGGGTTTACGTCCTGGATGATGACGGCCCGGATGGTTACCCCGGAACCATTCTTGATTCGGTAACGGTAACCGTCAACAATTACTACTGGGTTGAATTTGAAGGATTGAATGTTGACATTAGTGATGGCTATTATTACCTCGCTATCAAACAATTGGAGAGTCCGCCGTACTGCCCGCCGATCGGTGTTGACGAAGATTATCCTGTTCATTACAAGTATTATATCAAAGAAGTGGATAGTTTAAACTGGAGTCTGTCGCCTTATAATAATTTAATGATCAGGGCTTATACCTGTAGTGTTCAGGAAGGGGGAGAGAACCGTGACCTGGATTCTTATAAACTGGCTTTTATTGACGGATTTAACCCTTGCAACGGCGAAGGGCCTGAAGACGGTACAATGAACATTCTGTCTACTAACGCCGGTTTTCCTTATGTTGACGACTGGAGTTCATTACCGCCCGGATATTATGCCTATGCAGTGAATATGTTTTGTGATTCGGTAACCTCGGAATGGACCTATTCCAATGTTGTCAGCCATCTGATGGATGTGGAAGTCACCGTGAATGTGACCTGTCCCGACGGGAACACGCCTGACTCGCTGGTGGTGGTGCTGGACGGCAACGACTGTATTCAGGATCAATATTTTGAAGCATCTTCCGATTCGGGTACCGTCATTTTTCCACAGGTCCCCATCGGAACTTACGATATGACCGTCACCATTCCGGGCGATCATTCTGAAACTTACGACAGTGTTTATATCGTATCCGATACGGTGATGAACATCAACCTGGATTATGAACTTTCGCCCCCGGACAATTTCACGGTTAACGCCATATCTTCCATTGCCACATGGGATTCGCCCGCTGGGGATGACACCGATCCGTGGCAATACAATATTTTCCTTGATGATTCGCTCATTGCCCAGGTCACGGGTACGGAGTTCTCTTATTTTATTGACTGCCTGGTTTACGGACAGGAATACACAGCCGGCATACAGGCCGTTTACGATTGCGGGGAATCGGATACGGTGTTATACAGTTTTACGTCAGGTTATCTTTTCCTGCCCAGATTATTAACGGCTTCTTCCACGTACGGTACTGATGAAGTTCTTCTTCAGTTTTTGCCGCCAAAAAACTGTGACGGGGATGTCCCACCCGGATTGACAAGTTTTAATTTTTACCGGAACGGGGAATTTATTGGGACCATGCCTTATGAAATTCCCGGAGACGACTGGATTATTTACATAGATAACAACATTATTCCGGGCGAATTTAATTATTGTGTCACGGCACTTTATGATCTGACGCCTTACGGCTTTCCTGGTCAAACAGGTGAATCATCAGTAATTTGCGATACGGTTGAAGTAATATATGGCTTCGATTTGCCATTTACTGAAGACTGGAGTACGGGTTCATTTGATTACCATGACTGGACAACTACTTCTTCCGATTGGGTCGTAAATCAGGATGAAGGCAATGCAAAGCCCAGCACAAATTTTCATCCCACAACATCTTCTTCAAACTATTCGGCATCACTGGCTTCGTATGCGATAAACACCAGCCAGCTTACCGAAGGCAACATCTGGCTTGATTTCCAATTGAAACTTGACGATGTCAGTGCAGGAGGTACCGAAAAGATGACTGTTGAGGTTAACGATGGTAATGACTGGAATACCGTTTATGAACGGGCAAACGAAGGCAGTTTCGACTGGGACACCATCCATCTAAATATTACTCCTTACGCCATGGGCAATGTTTTTCAGTTCAGGTTCAATGCCAACGGCGAAAACATGGACAACATCAGCGACTGGCTGATTGACAATATTCAGATTTACAGGACGTGCCCGTCATTTTGCGACCTTGAAATAATTATTGATACGGTTGGTTACGACCAATATGTACTGAACTTTGGCTTTACTTATTGTGATACAGACACTATCGGTCAATGGATTGAATGGGATGATGGGGAAAATTATACCGGGGTTGGATTTGCCTGTGAAGAAAAAGCTTGTGCAGCAGCCAGATGGGATGCAAATTCGCTTCCTACTTCTCTTAACGGTTATAAAATATCGAAGATAAAAGCATTTATGTATGATGTGGGGTACGACAGTTTACAATTTCAGATATGTACCGGTGACAGCGGTTCAACACATGTTTACACAAGCGATTACAAACAGCCTGAAGAAACCGGATGGATTGAGGACAATATTGACACAACGCTTTTTCTTGATGCTTCATTGGAATATTGGGTCGGATACCGGCTGAATATTTTTGGAACTTATGTTTTTCCAATGGGTGCCGATTCAGGACCGGCAATAAATGGTTATGGAGATATGATCAAAACTTGCGGTAGTGACACTTGGGACAATCTGTCGGATTTTGGTTTGGATTACAACTGGAACCTTGCCTTTTATGTTAAGGACACTTCCGGGCGGGAAATTGAGATCCACCCGCAAAACACAGGGAACTTACGAACCTTATCAGAATTTAATTTATCCGGATTTAATTTATATGAAAGCATTAACGGTGGTGATTATGAATGGAAAGACTTTTTAGTTTATATAGATGGTGAGGTATCGTATCCCGTCCCTGAAGGTCCTGATGGAAATCTTCGCTGCTATAAGTTAACTGCAGTTTACGAAAGCGAAACCGATTATTGTGAGTCGGCACCGTTCACGGCAAAAGACAATCCCGATGAAGACTATGTGTGTGTTACGCTGGTTGGCAATCAGGAACATAAAAATAATCAAAGCTTCCAGGTAAATATCTTCCCCAATCCTGCAGAGGATAAGGTCAGCATCAATTCATCGGAAGCCATCCGGCAAATTGACCTGATCAATTACACCGGGCAAACGGTTTTGTTAAAACAAATGAATGACAAAGAGGTAACCCTGAATATGAACGGGCTGAAACCGGGGATATACATTGCGCAGATAAAAACGGAGAAAGGGATTATGATCAGGAAAGTTGTGCTTAAATAAAAACAACATACAGCAGTTGGTGACCTCACCAACTGCAATTGAATGAGTCATATTGTTGGTGGGGACACCAACAACGGGAAAAAAAGTTGAAATTGAGAATATGAAAAATGAACTATAAATAACCAAATACCATGAAAAAATTTACTCATTTATTTTTAATTGTCCTCCTGTTATCTGCAGGAGCAATTTACGGGCAAACGTATGACCTGACTGTTGAAATTGAATCCTGTTGTGATATTAACATTCAGGATTCAACCGGTTGGGTTTATTTATACGGTAATATGACCTTTGCCAGGGAACTTGCCGGAACCGTCATTTTTGAAGATGTTCCGGCGGGGTATTATACTTTGCTGGTTGATGTCAAAGGGTTTGAAAGATGGGAACAATACGGGATTCATCTCAATCAGGACAAGACCATGAATGCCGTACTGACGATCCCTGTTTATCCACCCCGCCACATTAATGTGGACCCTGTTTCATCCATGCTGACCTGGGATGATCCGCTGATGGCCTCTGTTGATGAAGTTTTTTCCGGCATCCAGTTTCCCCCTTCTTATTGGTATGCTAACAGCAATGGCGCAGGATGGTTTCGATCGAATGCGGGTGGAAGCAGCGGCTTTCCGGTGCCGCCGCATGACGGATATTATGCTGTTGTTAACAATGACCTGGCAGGGGAAGGCAATGACGGCTGTTGCGATTCATTGGCCCGCATTATGGTAAACTTAAGGTACAGGGATCATTTTTATCTTCATTTCGATAGTTATTTTACAGGAGATGACGGACAAACGGGAACAGTCTTCTATTCGACCGATTTGGGTATTACATGGGATACCCTGTATGAAATGACACCCGACACTTCCTGGCAACAGATTGATATTGACCTGTCATTTCTAAGTGGATATTCCGGTTATGATAATGCAGCTTTTTTATTCCTTGCCAATGACCACGGACAATCCGGTTCCGGATGGGCTGTTGACAATGTCCTGGTGGAAGCCGGACGGTTCTATCCTGAAAAATATATGCTTTATATCGGCGGCAAACCGGTTGACGATTCCATTCCCGCCGACACCAATTCATTTTACATTCCTGATCTTGAATATGGTGAAAACTATGTGGTAAATTTCGGCGCTTATGCCTGTTGCAGGTGGGCACATCAATATTTTTCATTTAACTCCGCATTCCTTCCCCCCTGCGAAAATTTCAAAGCACACTTTGATGAGAATGATCTGACCCTGTCGGCAAGCTGGACGGTGCCCACCCTGAACGATTCGGTGGCAAAAGGGCTAACCCGGTTTAATGTTTACATGGATAATGAAATTGCCGGTACTATCCCTTATGGCGGCCAGGGCATTGGCGATACGATAACACTCAATGACATTGATTTTACTTCCGGTGAACATGAATTGTGTGTACAAGCAAACTACGATCTGACGCCTTACGGCTTTCCCGGGGAAACCGGCGAATCGCTGTTCGCCTGCGACAGCATTGATATTGTTTTTACCGGTCTGTCGCAAAGGGTTAATGATGGACCCAATATTTTTGTATTCCCTAACCCGGCTACCGGTCAACTGAATATTCAGTCAACAGAACCAATCCGGCAGATTGAACTGATCAATTACACCGGGCAAACGGTTTTGTTAAAACAAATGAATGACAAAGAGGTAACCCTGAATATGAACGGGCTGAAACCGGGGATATACATTGCGCAGATAAAAACGGAGAAAGGGATTGAGATCAAGAAAATCGTTCTGAAATAAAAAAACGACAACAATGAAAAAATCAATTATTACACTTATTTTACTCATTTTCCTTATGGCCGGAAAACTAACCGGGCAATCAAGGGAAATAGACACGATCACATTTGAACTGGCCAATCCGGATTGTATTGTGACATGGACTTCCGATTGTACGAATTGTACTTTTGATCTGGCCAGGATTTCGGATTTTGACCCCAATCAGGGAGAAACTCCGGAAGACGGTACTTTTACCATCTTTTCCGATGTAACAAGCCCTAACCATGATTCCGCGCTCTGGCAGCAACCGCCAGGGTATTATGCGTACGGTGTCCGCGAAGTGTATTCCGGCGGAGGGACTTCCGGCTGGGTCTATTCACAAATCATTCCGTTGTATTTTTGGTATGGTGTATCAATATATTCTATTGTCGGGTGTGATATTAATATGCAGGACTCTTTAGGCCGCATTTTTCTAAAAGGAGGTACGCCTTATTCGGAATTTTATTGGGAAGGATATGGCGGAAGCGTATATTTTGACAATGTTCCCATGGGGATGTATGATGCACACGTTGAGGTGCAGGGGTTTGTTATCTGGGAAAATGCGAGCTTTGTGGTTACCACAGATATCTCAATTAACCCGATAATGCTGCCTTACGTTTTTCCGCCCCGAAATATGGAGATGGATACCGTTTCTTCAATGCTTTCATGGGAAACTCCGCGTGTAATCACGTTGAATGAGAGTTTTCAGGACACCCTGTTTCCCCCACCGTGGTCATGGATTTCGGGTAGTAACGGCGTTGGCTGGTTTCGCTCGGATGACGGTGGCAGCGAAGGTTTTCCCATTCCGCCCCATGATGCTTATTATGCGGTAGTGAATAATGACCTTGCCGGTGAAAATAATGACGGGTGTTGTGATTCGTTAATTGCATTAGGTGTTAACTTGAAGCCGAGAGACCATTTTCATTTGCTGTTTGACAGCTTTTTTACCGGAGCGAACGGGCAAACAGGCACTGTTTTTTATTCTCCCGACGGGGGAAAAGCCTGGGATACTTTGTATGAAATGACGCCGGACACAGCATGGCAGAACGTGGATATTGACCTGTCATCTTTAAGCGGATTTTATGGACTGTGGAATGCTGTATTTTTATTTCTTGGCAATGATCACGGGCAAACCGGCTCCGGCTGGGCCATTGACAGTGTCAGGACTGATGCAGGTGAGTTTTATCCCGACTATTACAATTTATACCTGAATTATAATCCCATCGCCGATGAAATACCTGTGGACACCAATGAATGGTTCGCCCCCGATTTAGAATACGGCAATCAGTATAATCTGATTCTACACTCTTTTTATTGCGGGAATTCTGCTGAAGATTTCCTGATATTTAATTCAGGATTTCTTCCCCCCTGCGAAAATTTCAATACGATTTTCAACGAGGATGAACTGGACCTGGCGGCAAGCTGGACGGTGCCCACCCTGAACGATTCGGTGCCAAAAGGGCTAACCCGGTTTAATGTTTACATGGATAATGAAATTGCCGATACTATCCCTTATGGCGGCCAGGGCATTGGCGATACGATAACACTCAATGACATTGATTTTACTTCCGGTGAACATGAATTGTGTGTACAAGCAAACTACGATCTGACGCCTTACGGCTTTCCCGGGGAAACCGGCGAATCGCTGTTCGCCTGCGACAGCATTGATATTGTTTTTACCGGTTTGGAACAGGATATTCGCGATCAGGATAAAGTTTCCATTTTTCCCAACCCGGCCACAAACAAACTCAGTTTTAAATCGGAAGAAACAATACAACAAATCACACTGATCAACTTCACCGGCCAAACCGTCCTGATAAAACGGGTAAACGGCAACCATGTAACCCTCAGCACAACCGGGTTAAAAGCGGGGATTTATTTTGCAAGGATAAAAACAAAAAACGGGATAGTGAATAAGAGGATAGTGTTCAGAAAATGATCGGGTAAAACAATCCCTGCGTCTCTGTTTGATAACTGTTCATGTAATATAAAATAAATGGCCTTTGCTACTCCTGCATCCCCTAAAGGTCCCCCATAAAATGCAAAGTATTCTTCTTTGCGACACTGCGCTTTTGCGTGAAAAAGTTGTTACCTCACTTCGTGATATATCAACCCTTGTAAAACGGAGGCCGTGTTACCACCGCTTTCACCAATTTATTCCTGACCTTGATATAAATCTCCGAACCTTCTTTCCAATAATGTTTGTCAAGATAGGCCAAACCAATGCCTTTTTTCAGCATGGGCGACATGGTCCCCGATGTCACTTCCCCGATGTAATGCCCGCTTGAATCGCAGATATCATAATGCCGGCGCGGGACAGCGCGTTCCTGCATAACAAAACCTTTCAGCCGGCGCCTGACCCCTTCGGCTTTTTGTTTTTCAAATAACGGACGGTCAATAAAATCGTTTCCTTCAACAAATTTTGTAATCCACCCCAGTCCGGCAGCTATGGGCGAAGTGGTATCGTCAATGTCGTTGCCATAAAGGCAGAAACCGGCTTCCAGGCGCAGGGTATCGCGGGCGCCAAGCCCGATGGGTTTTATACCGAACTCCTCCCCTGCTTCCAGCACGGCTTTGTAAATTTTTTCGGCGTCTTCATTTTTCATATAAATCTCGCACCCGCCCGAACCGGTGTAGCCCGTCGTGGAGAAGATCACATCCTTTAGGCCGGCAAACTCAATCACTTTAAAAGTGTAATGCTCCATATCTTCAACCGGTTCATCCGTCAATTTCTGCATGGCTTTCAACGCCAGCGGCCCCTGAATGGCAAGCTGCGAAATATCATCCGAAGCATTGGTCATTTTGGCCCCGGTCGTATTTTGTTCGTTGATGTGTTTCCAGTCCTTTTCAATATTGGAAGCGTTGACCACCAGCAGATAGTTGTCCTCTTTGAAACGATAACACAAAAAATCATCCACGATGCCCCCGTTGCCGTTGGGAAAACAGCTATATTGTACTTTGCCGTCATGCAAGGCGGCCACATCGTTTGTTGACACCTTCTGCACCAGGTCGAACGCCTGGGGACCTTCCACCCAAAACTCACCCATGTGTGACACATCAAATACGCCCAGTTTTGTCCTTACGGTTTCGTGTTCAACATTTATTCCTTCGAATTGCACAGGCATTTCAAACCCGGCAAATTCAACCATTCTGCCACCCATCTCATGGTGCATCCGGTTCAGTGCAGTTTTTTTCATTTTGCTGATTTTTTGATTGGCACAAAGGTAAAAAAAGGTATGGATGTTTTGGCATGATGGAAAGCAACGGATACAATGAATACAGAAATCACAGGCTAAATTTTATTTTGATGTGCTGGACTAAATTTTACCTTTGATTGAAAAAGGTAAAATGGGAGAAGAATTGCATAAAAAGCTGATAGAATTAATTGCCCCGGAAGAGGTCAATAAACATTTTAAA
>CAJVWU010000018.1 GCA_913009755.1 uncultured Bacteroidia bacterium | reverse complement strand
TTACTCCACCAACCCGAAATTCAGTTGCTTTTGCTCCAGGTTCACCTCTTTAACCAATACTTTTACCTTGTCACCCAGGCGATAGACGTTACCATGCTGCCGGCCGATGATGCGGTAATTGTCTTCGTCAAAAAAGTAATAATCATCTTTCAGTTCGTTAAACCTGACGAGGCCTTCCGCTTTGCTGTCAACCAATTCGATAAACAACCCCCACTTGCTGACACCGGAAATCACTCCGTCAAAGGTCTGCCCTTTTTTATCCATCAAAAATTCAACCTGTTTGTATTTTACCGAATCGCGCTCGGCATCAATGGCCTTACGTTCCATTTCGGAAGCATGTTTACACTTTTCTTCAAGCAGTTCTTTTTTTACCGAACGTTTGCCTTCGAGGTAACGTTCCAGCAGACGGTGGACCATCAGGTCGGGATAGCGGCGGATGGGTGATGTAAAATGGGTATAAAAGGGGAAAGCCAACCCGTAATGCCCGATGTTGTCGGTTGAATAACAGGCCTTGGCCATGGTACGGATGGCGATGGTCTCGATCATGTGCTCTTCCCCTTTCCCGCGTATGGCAGTAAAAAGCTTGTTGTAGGAACTGGCCAGCGACTTTTGTGAAACAACATTTAACGAGTATCCCAGTCGTTTCAGAAACTGCACGAAAGTGTTCAGCTTTTCGGGGTTGGGTTCATCGTGGACCCGGTAAACAAAAGTCCGGGGAGTTTTTCCGGATGCCGGCTTGCCAATCCGTTCGGCCACTTTTTTGTTGGCCAGCAGCATAAACTCCTCAATCAGGTAATTGGCTTCTTTTTGTTCTTTAATAAACGTTTCGATGGGTTTACCGGTTTCATCCAGTTTGAATTTCACCTCTTCGGTCATAAAATTAATGGAACCGTTTTGAAAACGTTTCGTACGCAGGACAGATGCCATTTTATGCAGTTGAAGGATTTTATCAGCAAATTCACCCTCCTCGTTTTCAATAATTTTCTGCACTTCTTCATAAGCAAACCGCCTGTCAGAACGGATAATCGTTTTACCAAACCATTCTTCCAGCACCTCTGCATTGTCATTTATTTTAAAAACGGCAGAGAAGGTAAGTTTTTCTTCATCCGGCCTCAGCGAGCAAACCCCGTTGCTCAGTTTTTCGGGCAGCATGGGTATTACACGGTCCACAAGATAAACCGAAGTTCCCCTTTCATACGCTTCGCTGTCAATGACTGAACCGGGGGTAACATAATGTGAAACATCGGCAATGTGTACACCCACTTCCCAGGTCCTGTCACCCAGTTTTTTCAGTGACAGGGCATCGTCAAAATCTTTGGCATCAAAAGGGTCAATGGTGATGGTCCAGGTATTACGGAAATCCTTTCTTTTGGGGAGTTCCGGTTGGATGCCTGCTTTAATTTTTCCGGCTTCTTCTTCCACATTGTCAGGGAAAGAAAGCGGGAAGTCCCTTTCGGCCAGGATGGACATCATCTCCACGTCATTATCACCGGGATTGCCCAACACTTGGGTTATTTCGCCAAAAGGGTTGTTGGCATGTTCGGGCCACTCCGTAATTTTAGCCAGCACTTTCTGTCCGTTTCCGGCATCACCGATCCGGCTTTTGGGGATAAAAATATCATAAGGCATCACCGGGCTGTCGGCAACAACAAAGCCGAAATTCTTTCCCAGTTCCAGGATGCCGACATAAGTATCTTTAACACGTTTCAGTACTTCAACAATCTGGCCTTCCGTTTTATGGCCCGGACGTTTGGGAAAAATGAAAACTTTCACATGGTCTTTATCCAGGGCGTGGCCCACATTGTTGGGGGCAATATAAATATCCTCCCCCCCTTCGTCTGAGATAATATAAGCCTTGCCGGTTTTTTTCATATCTACAGTGCCTATAATGTATTTTTTCTTGTTGGCCAGTTCCTGTAGCCGCCCTTCTTCGAGCATGTATTTGCCGGGTTTTACTTCTTTCAGTTCACCGGCCATCGTCAGTTCACTCAGGATGGTATGCAAAAGATCGCGCGAAGCGTTATCTTTAATGCCCAGCAGATGGGCTATTTGTTTGTAATTGTATTTCCTGAAAGGATTAGCGGCAAAAATGCTCAGCACAACACCGGTAAGCGCACTTTTAGGCCTTCTTTGTTTTTTGTTTTTTCGTCCCATTATTCAATTCTTTTTGGTATTGACTCAATTAGTTGTTTTGTGTATTCTGTTTTCGGGTTAAAATAAATTTCGTCGGCATCGCCGGTTTCAACGATCTTCCCGTCTTTCATAACCACAATCCTGTCGGACATAAACCTGACGATGGAAAGATCGTGAGAAATAAAGATATAAGTAAACCCGAATTCCTGTTTCAGTTGATTGAGCAGGTTAAGCACCAGAGCCTGAACTGACACATCAAGCGCCGATACGGCCTCATCGCAGATGATAAACCGGGGTTGAGGGGCCAGGGCACGGGCAATGACAATGCGTTGCCGCTGTCCGCCGGAAAACTCATGCGGATAGCGGTTGAAATGTTCGGCCTTCAGGCCTGTTTTTTCAAGCAGTTCAATGGTCTTTTGTGTCCTTTCCCGGTTGTTCCGGTATAAATGATAAACCTTCATGGGCTCCATGATGGCCCTGCCGATGCTCATCCTCGGGTTTAATGATGAATAGGGGTCCTGAAAAACAATGCCGAGCTGCTGTCTTTCCTGTTTCATTTTTGCCGGTGACAACTGCAACAATTCCTTTTCATCGAAAAATATCCTGCCTTCATCAGGCTCCACAAGGCGGAGGATAGCCATGCCCAGGGTGGTTTTTCCCGATCCCGATTCACCAACCACACCGAGGGTCTCACCGGGAAATACTTTGAGGCTTATTCCATCAAGTGCCTTTATGGATTTTTTTGTTTTTCCAAACAATGATTTTTTCAGGGGAAACTCCTTCTTTATATCCTGAACCGTTAACAACGGAGGGTTAGCGTAAATTACTTTTAGTTTTTCTTTTCTTTCTTTTTCCGTTTCCGGAGTTTGGTACCCATCATTTTTCAATTCACTGTTCATAAACTCATTGATAACGGGCAATTTTTTAAGCCGTCCGGTTAACGGTGGCCTGCATGACAACAATCCCTGCGTGTAAGGATGATGCGGATGGCGGTAAACCCGGTGGATATCTCCCGATTCAACAATGCATCCCTTGTGCATCACAACCACCTGTTCGGCTACTTCCGAAACCACGGCCAGGTCGTGGCTGATAAATAACAGGCTCATGCCATATTCCTCCTTCAGGTCTTTCAACAGTTGAATGATTTCTTTCTGAACCGTAACATCCAGTGCGGTTGTCGGTTCGTCGGCAATAAGCAGATCAGGATTGTTGGCTATGGCCATGGCAATCATCACCCGTTGTTTTTGCCCTCCCGAAATCTGATGGGGGTAGGCACGATAAATGGATTCGGGACGGGGCAACCTGACTTTTTCAAAAAGTGCCATGACCTGTTTTGCTGCCCTTTTATGATCTGTTTTTTGATGAAGACGGATGCTTTCGGCAACCTGTTCGCCACATCGCATCACCGGGTTAAGACTGGTCATGGGTTCCTGGAAGATCATGGAAATATTTCCACCGCGCAGGCTTCGCATTACCTTGTTTCCTGATTTGAGCAACTCACGTCCCTGAAAAAATATTTTCCCTGATGTAATTTTTGCAGCGGCAGGTAAAAGATTCATCACCGAGAGGGCAGTTACCGATTTCCCCGAACCCGATTCTCCGACCAGGCCCAATGAACCTCCTTTTCCCAGGTTCAGGGAAATATGGTCAACTGCTTTGATTACAGTATCTTCACTTTTAAAAACTATCTGAAGGTCTTCAATCTGCAACAATAGGGTTCATGCTTAAAAATCTTTTCAAAGATAGTGATTTCGGGGCAGGTAAGCACTTCTTAATAATAATGTTAAAAAAATGCTAAAAAATAAAAATTAACATTTTGATAAATCAGTAAATGTAATTTTGTTTAAAATTTAAGCGCGAAGCCGGTTATTACCCTGACAATGGCGATTGGGAATGAATCATGATCCCATTGGATACTAACAATAACTATAATATCTTGGACAACAGCTATTCCGGAACAACTCAGGCTGATTCAGGGTAAGCTGGCCCATTGCGCGTTAGCCCACCGATCGGTTTCTCTGGATGTAACCCGATTAAGGGCATCAACTGATAACTTTTTCATAGTGTGTTTGTTTGGGTTGACGGCCGGTACACTTTTTACCGGCCGTCTTGTTTTAATTAAAAATGACTATCTTGTGCATGTTATATTTTTAACCTATGCTTTTGCCCTGGATCAACGATGTACTGAATCTGTTTTTTCCAAGAAATTGTCAGGTTTGCGGCCATCCTCTTCACCGGCAGGAAGAGGTTCTTTGCCTGATGTGCCAGGCCAGGTTACCGAAAACAGGTTTTGAACAGCATGAAGACAATCCGGTTTCGGAAGTTTTTTGGGGTAGGGTAAACCTGAAATCTGTTACGTCATTTATGTTTTTTAGTAAAGGCGGAAACGTGCAGCACCTCATTCATTTGCTGAAATACAGAAACCGGAAGGACACAGGGGTTTATTTAGGAAAACTGTTTGGGTTTGCGCTCAAAGAAAGTCCGTTCTTCCAAACAATTGACCTCATCGTACCTGTTCCCCTGCACCCTAAAAAAGAACGATTTCGCGGATATAATCAAAGCGATTGCATTGCAACCGGACTGGGGCAGTCAATGGAGAAACCGGTTGAGAAAGACAATCTGGTCAGGGTGGTGCACACAACTTCCCAAACAAAAAAATCACGTTACGACCGTTGGAAAAATGTGAAAGGGATATTTGCGGTTGTCAACCCGGAAGCTTTTCGCAACAAACACATCCTTTTGGTTGACGATGTGCTGACCACGGGTGCTACCCTCGAAGCATGTGCTACGATATTGCTGGATATTGACAACGTAAAAGTTAGTGCGGCGACTCTCGCATATAGTCCGGGATAGCCGGTATGGTATCCTGCGTCCTGCCCATCTGCATCATTAATTTATTGTATTCCTTACGGTTCTTTATCAGTTTCCGCTGAAGCCGGGCACTCCGGTTCAGCCAATCGTACAATGCCTGCACCGGCCCTTTAAATCCCATGGGCGTAGGTTGTTTGTAAAGCAGTTCCGTTCCTTCCCAATCAGGATAAAACTGTTCGAGGCTGAGCGGCTCCATGTTGATGATCATTTGTTTGAAAGTACGATAATCATAGAATGCATGGATAATTACTTCATTGATCAGTATGGTATCAACCTCCATCCTCAGTTTGAAATGGTCAATTTGTTTTTGAACTGAATCATCAATATAAACAATGGCCGGTTTTAACCCGATGGATGTAAAAAGCACTGAATCATAAGGACTGACATACATGGCAAACCGCCCCTGATTGTTGGTAATCGTACCCCAATGATTAAACTTGCTTATAACGTGCGCATCGGGAACCGGGAGCAGGCTGTCACTGGTCAGCACCGTACCATCCAGCATTAACAAACGATCATCTATTCGCTGAGCATTCAGGTTTCCTGATTTAAACAAAATCAATGTCAACACAAGTATAATACTTAATATCAGGGTTTTATGATGGTTCGCGTTCAATATGTAATGAAATAAATTTTTCAAATAACGAATTTATATTTTAAATTCGCAACGAAGTAATAAAATTGTACATTAGTTGACCTTTAAAACGTTAAAAAAATGAAAAAAATTACATGCTCCCTCATTTTACTTGCCATAACCTTTTCTGGTTTAGCCCAAACGCTTCCCAATTACAGTTTTGAAAACTGGGTAAAGACCCCCTCTTATGAAGAGCCGCTACCCTGGAACACTCCCAATCCACTTACTTCGCTGGCCAGTGTGGTGACCGTTGAAAAAAGTGATGACGCTTATAGCGGCAACTATTCTGCTAAACTCACAACCAAAAAAATTGAAGTCGGAACCATTTCCTATGTGTCGCCCGGCCTGGTAACCTATGCTGATTTTCACGTGGATTATCAAACACTGGAAACCAGCTTTAGCGGCGGGCTTCTTATGCCTGAAAGAATAAGCAGCCTTTCGGGCATGTATAAATATACAGGACAAAACAATGATTCGGCCACGGTTCTTATTTATAATTTTCGTCATCCCGAAGGAGAGCAAATTGATACCATCGGAATAGGGGTTCTGTTTTTACATGACACCGGTCAATGGTCGCCTTTTACAGTGCAGATGAATTATCTTAACGACCATCAGCCTGACACGTTCAATGTCCTGATGATGTCAACCGCTTCCTTCAACATTGAAATTATGCCACTGGGTTCTGTACTGATGCTTGATAGCATAACGGTTAAAACCAGCACGGGCATTTTTGACCTGAATGTGGGAACCATTGACCTTAACGTTTATCCGAATCCGGCCACCAACCGGATCATTTTTGAAACCACCGAACCCGAAAAAAACAGGAAAGTCAATATTTTTGATGTTTCGGGAAAACTTGTCAGGCAGCTTGATTTTAATCAAAAAAGTTTACCGTTAAATCTCAACGGGTTACCTTCCGGGAATTATTCTTATCGAATATTTACCGGCAATAAATTGTATAACAGCGGGACTTTCATTAAAAATTAAACCGAAATTACCAATAACCTTTTATACCAATAATTTATGAAGGATTTTTACCTGAGAATTTTTCTTGTATTTATCCTTTCCGTGGGTTTTTCACTCAGTTTTTTTGCCCAGGAAGAGGATGAACAGCAAGCCCTTAATGCTTTGGAAAAGGACAAAACCGAAAAAGTAAAAGACAAAAAAGACAAAATAAAAAAAGGGTGGAACTTCGGCGGCCTGCCCGTGTTGTCTTACGACTCTGACCTGGGCTTTCAATTCGGCGCATTGGTCAACTTTTACCATTATGGTGACGGCAGCCGGTATCCCAAATACAATCATTCTTTTTATCTGGAAGCATCATGGTTTACTAAAGGCAGCGGTATTTTCCGGTTCTATTATGATTCCGACCGGCTGATCAAAGGCCTGCGCACTTCACTGGACATCAGTTATATGCCCGATCAGGCGTTTTATTTATTCGGGTACAACGGTTACGAAGCCTATTATGAACAGGCATGGATTGACCCCGACAGCCCGCAATACAAAACCAAGATGTTTTACCGGCTGAAAAGGCAGTTCTTCAGGGTAAAGCTGGATTTCCAGGGGAAGATCACCGGCAACGAAAAGATACAATGGCTTGCCGGTGCCGACTTTTATAATATCAATCAAACCACGGTGGACATTGATCGGCTAAACAAAGGCAAATCGGATAATAAAAAGTTGCCCGATACCGCTACATTATATGATCAATACAAAACCTGGGGTATTATACCCGATTCGGAAAAAGACGGGGGTTATTTTACTGCAATTAAGGCGGGCGTGGTATTCGATACACGCGACAACGAACCCAATCCGGGACGGGGTTTATGGGCTGAACTGATTCTTGTGGCGGCCCCGAAATTAACTTCTTCGATGGATCAGGGGTTTCTGAAACTGGCCATCACCTACCGGCAATATTTTACATTGGTCAAAGACAAACTTACCTTTGCCTATCGTCTGGCATTTCAATCAACAATAGCCGGTTATGCCCCCACGTATGTACAGCAACTGATGTATTATTCAAGAATGGTGGGCGCTTACAATGAAGGGCTTGGCGGTGCAAAAACCATCCGGGGGATAAAAAGAAACCGTCTGGTGGGTGACGGCTGGGTGTTGGGCAACTTTGAACTGCGATGGAAGTTTGTCAGGTTTCACTGGATCAAACAAAACTGGTACCTTGCCCTTAACGGATTTTTCGACACCGGCAGGGTGATAAAGTTTATTGATGTAAAAAATAAAGTTGAAAGCACAAATATCGTTTATCCGTCCGGAGAAAATGAATCGGACTATTTTAATTTTGGTGCCGAATCATTTCATAACAGTGCAGGCTTAGGGCTTCATATTGCCATGAACCAGAATTTCATCATTGCCCTTGACTACGGAAAGGCATTAAATCCTCAGGATGGCAATTCGGGGCTGTATGTGGGATTGAATTTTTTGTTCTGAATCCGGGTTAAATTTTCCACGCTCATACGTCTGACAGCCAATGGATCGAAATAAACTTTACTAAAATAAAAATTCATAATAATTGGCCGGTGTGATTATCTTAAAATCACTATCAGGATATGATGCCTTAAAAACTTTATATAAAAAATTTATTGTCCGGTTCATAACTTTTCAATATTTATAACGGATTAAATAAGGTGTTATATATTTAGTAAGCAATAGCTTACCCCCCCCATTACACAATATCCTGTCATCTGTTTTCCCCATTTGCATTTACCCGTTTTTCGGATTATTTTTGGGATTAGTTAACCTGTCGTTGATTACAAGTTTACCAAAAATTTATGAAAAAGTTATTCGTCACATTGTTGCTGCTCGCCCTTTTCGCTTTTAAATCCGTAAAACTTATTAAAACACAATAAACATGAAAAAGCCACTTATTATAGTTGCCGGCTTACTCCTTCTTGCTTTTACAACAGCCAGAATAAGAAGCATGTATAAAGTGCCCCGCGAAGCCGCATCAGTTTGCGCTGCAGATATTGATATGGACGGGGATAATGATATTGTCGTTGGGCATTTGTTTAATTCACAAACTAATTGGACAGGAATATCAATTTTAATTAATAATAGCTTAGTGCCAATGGAATTAGATAGTTTTTTTCTAAATGGCCAACATCGCTCAGTAATTATCCAATTTTTGGATAATAATTCTTTTCCAGATCTTATATCTCAGTCTTGGGATGGTACTAATTCACAAATAGGCATTGTATTTAACTTAAACACATCAATGTCTAATATTTACAACGTTGGTACTGAGTCTTATGCTGATAATATCGAAACAGGAGATTTAAACGATGATGCTGCAACAGATATTGTTTTTATTTCGAATAACAACCAATATTGGAGTGTCCTATATAATGATGGATTTGGTAATTTCAGTTCTCCTGAATATCACAACCTTAATTATTTCCCACAAAACATTGTTACGGGAGACCTGAACAATGACGGTACCGACGACATTGTTATAGGCGGTAGTACGGAGATCTATTTTAGCAGGGATGGAGGCTTTCAAAACCAACAGCTCGGAGGACATACTTCGAGGGTACACATTGCCGATATGGATAATGACGGCGACAACGATATTGTCGGTCTGTTTGATTTATTTGGTATAGAAACCGATATTACAATATTTGAAAACAAAGGAGAAGAAACTTTTGAAGAGCCTGTGTTTGTTGAAATCCCCAATGACGGTGAGGCTTACCGCAGGGCAACCACTGCTGACTTGGGATGGCAACGGTTTTAACGATATTGTAATAGTAAGAAGAACAGGCCCTAATGCTGCTACCTATAACAATGTCATCATTTTGTTTAATGACGGGAAAGGGCATTTTGTTGATACCAATTCGGTTTATGTTCACCAAAACGAAATTTTACTTCAGCAACAAATAAAACCGGGCATTTATATTTGTATCATTCAACTGGAAAATGAAGTTATAGTTTTTAAGAAATTAATATTCAATAAATCAGGTTAATTATGAAATACGGGGAAAATATAAAATCATTACTTTTTGTTAGCATTTTACTTCTGTTTCTAACTCAATGCTATTATTTAAATTCCCAAACAATTTTTAAAATGCCTACCAGACCCTATGGGGCAGTTATTGTTGACTACGATCTTGATGGCGATAATGATTTAATAGTAGGGTGTTCGGCAATTGGTTCTAATGATATCGATTCTATAGTTATCATGTTTAATGACGGTTGGGGAAATTTTGACATACAGGGTTTTGAAGCAAATAATGATATTTTCATCTATTGTGAAGATTTGAACAATAATGGTTATCCTGATATCATTTCAAGAGATGCTGATAGTGTTTTCTTTCACGAGAACAATCAGCAAGGAGGACTTGGTAATTATTATTCAATCTGTAATACCGATGGTAATAGAAGAATTGGCGGTATTTCAGATATGGATACAAATGGTTTTTCTGACATTGTTTATTTTGATATACAAAAACCTTATGGCTGGGGTATAGTTTATAATGAGGGTAATAATGTCTTTCTTGATGACTATTTTTATTCAAGTAATTCAGGGGCATTATTAAGAGCGGTTGTCGGGGACCTAAACAATAACGATATTAGTGATGTTCTTGTTACATCCAACTTGAAAGAAGAAGGAGCTTATGCTATGATAAACAATATTGAGTCATTTGATAAGAACATGATCGTAAATGAAAATTGGTCTCAAGGATTTATCGTAAACCTTGATAATGAATCAGAAAACGATGTTGGTTTAATTAATCAATCGTCCTCAATACTAGATAGCACAACTGTTTATACATTCTCAAATGTTAATCAAACAATAACTCTTGAAGACTCGGCTTTTTTGATCGGAGGTGGTCGAATAAATAATATTATAGATTTTGATCTTGATGGCTATCCCGATTTATCTGTAACAGTCTCAAGTTGGATTCCAGATCCCGCTGAAGATTCAATTTTTATTTATCATAATGACCAAAATTGGAATTTCAACCTAATTCATGAATATTACATTGGAGAACATTTTTTACCCTCATTAATCTCTGGAGATTTGAATATGGATGGATATCCAGATATATTAGCTATTGGCTACCTTGATCCTACAGTAGATTATATTCAAATATTGTGGAATGATAGAAACGGAGGATTTATTGATACTAATAATGTTTATGTTTATGTAAAAGAACGTAGGATGAATGAATTAATTCATCTCTTTCCAAATCCATCACCAACAGGATGTTTTAAATTACAGTCTTATAGCGGGAAAATTAAAACAGTTAAAATTTTTAATTTATCTGGAAAAATCATCTTTAAAGTTAATTTTTCATGTCAGGATATAAACATCGATTTAAGTAATTTAGATTGTGAACCAGGACTGTATGTTTGCTTAATTGAACTTGAAAAAAATAAAACTATTATAAAAAAATTGTTAATCAAAAACTAAGTTAAAAATGAAAAGATTTTATTTTCTTATTTTACTAATGTCGTTGTTAGTAAATCAAAATTCATTTTCCCAAGTCTCAAAACAAGAAGCTATCGATTTTGTGACAGATTCAATTGTCGGGAAAAACATTGATAGTGTGAATATTTATATGGAATCAAATCCAATTTTTGACACTTATTATCAATTAGGAGTTTCAGATTCGATATATTCACCTTATAACCAATATTGGCTTTTTTTTGTCGATACTGCGCCTTATATTTTAGCATGGGATCACAGTTGTTATTATGTTTTAATTGATACAATCTCTGGAAACAGTTCAATCATTCCGCACAATATGCCTCCATTTGACTACAGGCTAAGGTTAGATTCAGTCTCAATAGTTTATCAACTCTCGATCCCGACAGCGGACATAACACAAACTCGAACAATCACAACACTTGAAAATGGACATTTATATGCTGTATTATTTGCTGTTGATGCGAACTGGCATGCATTGAGTCACTTGTACAGTGCACTCAGAGAATTAGGTTTTCCTCATGAGAATATATATGTATTATTTAATGACGGAGATCCCTCAAATCCCTATATGATTAATCCCGATTTGGATGGCGATGGTTCTGATGATATAATGAATGAATTATGTACAAGAGATAATCTTCATGACATATTTATTCAACTTGAAGACATTATGCATGATGATGATTTGTTGTTTATGTATTCTATTTCACATGGTGAAAAATATGCCGAAAATGGTACAAGGCTAAAACTTTGGAATTACGATCTATTATATGATTCCGATCTTGCTTCTATGGTTCATCTTATACCTTATTCACATTTGATATATTTTGTTACTGCATGTCATGCTGGAGGTATGATTGATGATTTTGATAATCCTCATGAATCTGTAATAAGTGTTGTTAATTGCAATAACTATTATTGGGGTAATGTTACCGTATCAGAAAATACTGGCATGTTTCCATTTGATTACGGGATAATAACCGCAATTAGGGGTTTTCATCCCTTAGATAAGGATCATCCGTATATACCAGATAAACCGATCGGGGAAAAAGAAGATATTAATTCTATAATTCCTTATATTGACTTCGATATTAATCCAGATACTCAGATGAGTGGTAATGATGACGAAGTATTTCAAGTTCATGAAATAATAAATTATGGTAAATATATCGATCTTGAATTCCAACAGGGAGGTGATTTTAATTATTCTTCAGGTTTTGTTGAAGATTTACTAAGCCCTACTGGAATTTCAGGAGAAATTTTTAACAATCAAACTATAACGGGAAATTATTTAATAGGAGGAGATTTAACACTCACAAATAATACCTCTTTGACAATTGCAGATGAAAGCAAACTGTTTCTTGTGAATGGTGATTTTACAACGGAAGACGGTTCAAATTTAATTCTTGGAGATGATATGGAAATACGAAATTTTCAGGAGGCCGCCTCATTTAATGTTAATGGAGACTTCAGTGCAGGAACAGGCATTAAATTTGAATCCAATCCGGAAACTACTTTAGATATTCATCTTGATAACAATATGCTCCAACCCACTTTCAACAATACCACCTTTGAAAGATGTAATATATATAGCTATGCACAAAACCTGAAAATTACAAACAACTCATCATTAAATGATTGCGGTATGGCATATTCTTTTAGGGGTGAAGCTGATATTTCCGGTACTCATTTTAACAATTCAGGTTTATATTTCGAAAACACAGAAAAAAACTCCAATGCCGTATCAGTTGCTAATTGTGTATTTACAACAGACCAGAACTTGCAGGCCTTAAGTATTTATGATAATTGCAATGTTGCTTTGTGCGGAAACCCGGGCGCTGAAACGTACGATGAGGTAAATTATATTACAGACAACGACAGCTACGAAGTTTATGCCTCAACAGGCAAACAGCCATTGACCATTTTGAAGATATCATTGATAACCCCGAAAGTACCGAAGACAGTATTTTTGCCATTATTGACCTGGGGAACACCTATTTGCTGATGGGAGACAGTACGGAACGGGGAACAGCCCGTGGCAGGATGTTGCAATACATACCCAAATCAAGAGAAGCATTTGCGACAAGGCGGAACTACCTGCTTTCTTTGTTGCCTGCTGCCAAAAACCGGCAGAAACCGGGCAATATTTTTGAAACGTCAAAGCAGGAAGTATTGTTACAAAATGCACCCAACCCATTTTCCAATACAACTACTGTTTATTACAGGTTATCCGAACCATGCTCTGTTACCCTTAAAGTTTTTGACCATGTCGGCAGGGAAGTAAAGAGGATAAATGAAACAACCCAAAATGCAGGGCTGAACAAAATAGAACTGGACATGAACGGTTTGCCATCTGGTATTTATTTTTATTCAATATTTGTAAACGGTCAACTAACGGACACAAAAAAAATGGTGTTGATGTAAGATACTGCCAGACGTTAACCGGATGGTTTTTTGTATTTTGATTATCGTTTTAGCCATTTCACACGGATTTAGCCAAAATGTAACAAAATAAAAGGCGAATAATTTTCATGATTTAAAAAATGTCGTATTTTTGCACCCTCAAAATTTAATCAAATAAAATTATGGCTAATCATCCATCAGCGCTTAAACGGATCAGGCAAAACGAAGCAAGAAGGTTGCACAACCGGTATTACATGAAGACGGTGCGTAATGCAGTGAAAAAATTCAGGTCGTTGACCGAAAAGAAGGAAGCAGACGAAAGTTTGCCCAAACTGAATTCGATGATTGACAAACTGGCAAAAAAGAACATGATTCATAAAAACAAGGCAGCCAACCTGAAATCAAGCATTAACAAACACGCTAACAGCCTGCAGTAAAATATTTTAAAAAATCTTGAAAAAACCCGACATCAGTAAAGTGCCGGGTTTTTTTTATTAATTTTACATCTTCCTGCAAACAACACCCAAATGACTGAAGCAAACCAAAAACTCCCTATCAGCCAATGGGCTGAAGACGACCGCCCGCGCGAGAAACTGATGGCCAAAGGAAAAGGCCAGTTATCCAAAGTCGAACTGATTGCCATCCTGATCGCCTCGGGCAACACCGAGGAATCGGCTGTACAACTGGCACAAAGAATACTCACCAGCGTGGACAACAACCTGGCCGAACTCGCTCAGTTAAGTGTTAAGGAACTGACGAAATTCAAAGGCATCGGACAGGCCAAAGCCATCAGCATCGTGGCTGCGCTGGAATTGGGCAAACGAAGGTTGGCGGAAGAGGTGATCAGGAAGAAAAAAATCACATCCAGTGCCGATGCTTTTCACCTGTTTTATGCAGACCTGTCGGATAAGCCTTATGAAGCCTTCCGGGTTATTTTCCTGGACCGGGCCAACCAGGTAATCAGTTCGGTGAGCATTAGTGAAGGCGGGATGGCCGGCACGGTAGCCGACCCGAAAAAGATTTTCAAACTGGCGCTGGAATCCAATGCCCACTCCTTGATCCTGGGGCATAACCACCCTTCAAACAACCTGAAGCCCAGCCCCAACGACATCAAACTAACAAACAAATTGAAAAAGGCCGGAGACCATCTCGACATCCAGGTGCTCGACCATCTGATCATCGGCAATGATTCCTATTACAGTTTTGCCGACGAAGGGATGATGTAAGGGTTGAACCCTTCCAGGGTTCTTTAGTTCATTGTTTTATTATCCACGGGTTTTCCACCCGCGGCTACTCATGTTCATCCCGCCTCCGCAAGATAGATTGTCCGAGGGACAATAATGTGAATAACCCCATGCAAAGCTCGGGGGTTGGTAAAAAGTTCAAAAAGCAACCCCGCGAACGCAGGGTGGAAATTATAAGAATTACTGATAACTAACATTATTCAACCCTTGATTCGCTTAAATAATCTTTTTTACTTTTGAGCATTAAAAATTATTCATCAGCGTTTAATTTATTGATTAAATATATTCCGATACTTATTCAAACACGACATAACCTTTTTTAATAATCCAATGCTAAAAATCATAACCATCATCGGCGCCCGGCCCCAGACCATAAAAGCTGCCGCCCTGAGCCGTGCAATTCAAGATCGTTTTCAAAATGAGATCAGGGAAATTATCGTCCACACCGGGCAACATTACGATGAAGGGATGTCGCAGGTGTTCATCAGCGAGATGGAAATCCCCGAACCGGATTATAACCTGGGGATTGGCAGCGCTTCGCACGGTATTCAGACGGCAGGGATGATCAAGGGCATCGAAGAAATCCTGCTCTGTGAAAAGCCGGATTACCTCGTGGTTTACGGCGATACCAATTCCACACTGGCCGGCGCCGTGGCCGCTTCCAAGTTACACATCCCCGTGGTGCACATCGAGGCGGGGTTACGCTCGTTCAACAAGGCCATGCCCGAGGAGATCAACCGCGTTTTGTGCGACCATGCCTCCACCCTGCTCTTTACTCCGACAAAAACCGGTTTTGACAATCTGCTTAAAGAAGGTTTCAATCCGGATAACAAGCCGCCCTTTACGGCTGACAACCCGGGCATTTTTCACTGCGGTGATGTGATGTTTGATAATACGCTGTACTTTAAAGATATTGCTGCACGTAAAAGCAACATCATCGAAAAGCTGGAACTGAAGGAAAAACCGTTTATCCTGGCCACCATTCACAGGGACAACAATACGGACCGGCCCGAACGGCTGAATGCAATTTTTGATGCCATCAACCGGATTGCAGGACAGGGAAAAACGGATATTGTCCTGCCGCTTCATCCGCGGACCCGGAAAGCCCTCGGAAAGAACCTTGATGCAACGCTTCACAAAATGTTGGACAACAACCCCGGGTTAAGAATTATCCCGCCGGTTTCATTTTTCGACATCATCAACCTTGAAAACCATTGCGGGATGGTAATTACCGATTCCGGCGGATTGCAGAAAGAAGCCTACTTTTTTAAAAAACCCTGCATCATCCTGCGACACGAAACCGAATGGGTGGAAATTGTTAAAGCTGGCGCCGGGAAAGTGACGGATACGGACGGGGATAAAATCATGGAAGCTTACAGCTATTTTAAAAGCAATAAAGATAGCATTAAATATCCATCACTGTTTGGTGATGGCCACGCTGCACGGTTTATCTGCCAAAAGATGCTGGATAATCAGAATCGGTAATTTACAGCGTTTGCTATGGAAAAAAGTATCCGAAAAGAAACTCATAAAAAAGGAAACCCATGACAAGCGGCGGCACCGGAACATTGAAAAGCTGAACAAGTGATTCTAATATGACAGAAAACCCGTATTTTTACCTCAATACAAAAACAAACTTATTTGACATGCCGTCATGCTGAACTATCGCTTTATTCTTTTTTTGATATTGCTCTGGCCCTTTGCCCTGCTATCACAAAACGTTGTGGTATCAGGTGTGGTGAAAGACAAATCGTCAAAAAAACCCCTTGCTTTTGTCAATATCCTTTCCAAAAGCGGTTACGGTACAACCACCGACATTGACGGGAAGTTCACTCTCGGGTTACGAAAAAAAGAATGCTGCCTCAACCTGACTTATGTGGGATACGGAACGCTGGATTATTTAATTAACTACCAAACAGACAAACAAAAAATATTTTTATCCCCCAAAAGTTACCAGCTTGAAGAAGTAAAGATTTATCCCGGAATAAACCCCGCCCACCGGATTATTGACAGTGTAATTGCCAACCGGGACCGCAACAATCCTGAAAAGCTCAAAGCATTTACTTACACATCTTACGACAAAATGATCGTTACGGTGGATGCCGTTTCGCTGAGGTTAAGTGACACGGCTCAATTGGATTCCACAACGAGAAAATTGCGTGCATTTCTTGAAAAAAGTGATATTTTCATTATGGAAACCGTTACGGAGCGGAAATACAAATCACCCGGCCTTAATCAGGAAACCGTATTGGCCACCAAAGTATCCGGTTTCAAAAACCCCATGATGGCCATGATGATCTCACAAATTCAATCCACTTCATTTTATGATGAACTGATTAAAATAGCCGGTAAAAGTTATGTAAACCCCATTAGCCGGGGAAGTACGAAAAAATATTTTTTCCAGATTGAAGACACCCTTTATGGCGCCAGGAAAGACACTGTGTTTGTTATTTCGTTCAGGCCGTTTAAAAACAGCAAATTTGATGGCATGAAGGGTTTTCTTTCAATAAACTCATACCACTGGGCCATCCAGAATGTAAAAGCCCAGCCTTCAAACGATACAACAGGGATCATCATTAAAATAGAACAGGCGTATGATCTGGTTCAGGATCATTGGTTCCCTTCGCAGTTGCACACCGATGTCATATTTTTGAATGCACAAGTTGCCGCAGGTACCAACCGATTTCACCTGGTTGGCACCGGACGGAGTTATATTAAGAACATCAATTTAAACCCTGATCTGAAAAACCGGGACTTTGGATACAGCGAAGTGGAGATTGAACCCGGTGCCGCACACAAAAAAGTTGAATTCTGGAAAGATTACAGGGTTGACAGCCTGACTGCACGCGAAAAAGAAACTTACCGTGTTATTGACTCTATCGGGAAAGCCTCCGATTTCGATAAGATGGCCAATACTTTTACCACCCTGCTCACCGGCCGTATTCCCGTTGGTTTCATCAATATTGACCTTAACCAGATCATTCGATATAACGGCTATGAAGGATTTTACCTCGGTTTTGGCCTGCACACCAACGAACGGCTGTCAAAAGTTTTTAATATTGGCGGTTACGGAGGTTATGCTTTTGGTGCACAACGGGCAAATTATGGGGTTGACGTGAATTTCTTACTTCATGAACGCTCACAATCCCGCTTGCGGCTTGATGCCTACAATACTTTAATTGCCAGTGGCGGGGTTGAGTATTGGGATGAAAAATCCCAGCTCTGGCAACCTTCCGGTTTTTATAATTTTTTCGTCAGCCGGATGAATGTTACCCAGGGAGTCGAAATAAATTACACATTCAAAATCAGGGCCCTGCGCGATTTTACCTGGGATGTGGGATATGTTGTTCAAAAAAAACAAAACTACAATGACTATTATTTTACTTCTACTACCGACCCCGATAATAAACAAACCGTATTTAATTTTTCCAACCTTTCACTTGGCTTTCGTTTTGCTTTTCGCGAAAAGACCATTGAAACCACAAAAGGGCAGTTTTCACTGGGTACTGCTTATCCGGTTGTCCAATTTAATTATACGCGGGGGTTTCAGGGCTTTTTAAACGGAGATTATGCATACAACCGGTTTGACCTGAAAATAGGTCAGAAAATCAAGTTTAAATATCTCGGCCAGTTCAATTACCGTTTTATGGCCGGGTATATCATGGGTCAGGTGCCGCTCAGCAATACTTACAACGGCAGGGGGACTTACAACATGTTCACATTGTATGCCCCTTACAGTTTTGGCACCATGCGCCGGAACGAATTTTATTCCGACAGGTATGTTTCCCTTTTCCTGACCCAGAATTTCGGAAATATTATTTTCAATTTACCGAAATGGCATCCGGAATTTCTGGTGGTAACAAACATCGCTTTCGGTACCATGAAAAACAAAGAGAACCATCACAACCTAACCTTTAACACACTGGAAAAGGGTTATTACGAATCGGGATTGTTAATCCGTAAGCTTGTTGATCTGCGTATTTATGACCTTGGCGTGGGTGTGCTTTATCGTTACGGGCCCTATAGTTTTAAAAATGTTTCACTCAATTTTGCTTATAAAATCGGAATATTTTTCAGTTTCTGATATTTTATAAATTTACACAGGTTTTTGCATGATGAACCGAATATCAATTATATTGTGAAAGATTTTTTTATTCAATACATCAAACCCATCACCGCCCTGGCTGTTCTGGCTTTTATGATATGGTATTTCTCAAGTATCGTTGCTTACATTGCGATTGCCACATTTCTGTCATTTCTGGGTTTGCCGCTCGTAAAACGCCTCAACCACATCAGGTTTGGCAAATACCGGATGTTACACGGAATAAGCGCATCAATTACTTTGATTACCATGATCATCATCTTCGGGCTTTTTGTTTTGATCATTGTTCCGTTGATCATTCAACAGGCCAACGTTATTGCCTCCATAAATTTTGATGATTTGATTGGCCATTACGAGGAACCCATGAAGCGCCTTAATGAATTTTTGATTCAATACAATGTGATCGGCAGTGGGGAAACTATTGCACAGTATCTTCAAGGCCAGCTTGCCGACGTTTTAAACCTTACCCGTTTTACCAACTTTTTCGCAAACCTGGTATCGGCAACGGGCAATGTTTTAATGGGTACATTCATCATCTTATTTCTTACATTTTATTTTTTACTTGACGAAAAACTTCTGAAAAATTTCATTTTGCTCCTTACTCCAGAAGGCCACATGGATAACGTTGAACGCATTCTGCATCAGTCGAAATTGCTCCTTGTAAGATATTTTCAGGGGATATTGCTTGAGATCGTCATCATGATGACCCTTGAATCGGCAGGATTGCTCATCTTTGGCGTTCCCAATGCCGTCCTTATTGGTTTTTTTGGCGGGCTGATGAATGTGATCCCGTATCTTGGACCGATAATAGGGGCGACCATTGGTGTGATTCTCACTTCATTGTCAGAATTAAGTGTCGGTAACTACGAGCATGTTTTTATTTCCATTATTACGGTGGTTGCCGTTTTTGCAGGGGCCAATGTGGTTGACAACATTATCCTTCAACCGCAAATCTATTCGAAAAGAGTAAAAGCCCACCCTGTTGAAGTTTTTCTGGTCATTATTTTAGGTGGCAAACTGGCAGGTGTTATGGGCATGATCCTCGCCATTCCAACCTATACGATTATCAAAGTGATAGCCAGGGAATTCGCCCATCAGATGAAACTGGTAAAATTTTTAACGCGTAAAATGTAGTGCCGGGATTATCTATTATTATAGTTAAATCTCAAGTAGTTACAAAACCCGAACAAAAACCATTGGTTTGAAGGCCCACACTAAAGTTTTTTTAATCTGGATTCAAGATAATTTTAGAAGATAATTTTTCAATGCCTCGTTAACAGTGCTCATATTATGCATTTTAACTTTTTAACAAAAAAAAAGTACTAAATGGCACGTTTTTCGTTATATTTGTAACACTGATATTTTAATAATTAACCTTAAAAATTAAATACAATGAGTAGCAACGGTTCAGGTTCAGGTTTTGCATTTATTGCAGGCCTCATGGTGGGTGGCGCAATAGGCGCTATTGCCGGATTATTGTTTGCCCCCGAAACGGGCGAAGAAACCCGTAAAAAAGTGGCTGAAAGATCGAAAGAGTTGGCCGATGAATTCCTCAACAAATTCGATGACCTGAAAGACAGTGTTACGGAAGTAATGACTGATGTAAAAAAAGGGGCCACCGAAGTACTTGAGGACGTAAAAAAGGAAACAGCAGAAGTCCTGGATGACGTTAAAAAGAGTGTTACAACCAAGTAACACATCGTTTTATGGAAAGTAATCGTTTGGAGGATTCGCTGAAAGATACTTTGGCGGGATTACAGTATTATGTTGATCTCCAGGTAAAGTATAACAAGTTGCTGTTTGCAAAAAAAACGGGGGAATTTTCCTCGTTCTTTATCACATTCCTGCTCTTAACGGGCATCTTCAGTTTTGCCTTATTGTTTTTATCTTTTGCATTTGTTGAATGGTACACAGCACATTATGGCGACCGGCTTACTGGTCGCCTGATTGTTGGCGTGTTCTATCTGGTTGTGGGGCTTATTGTCTTCTTATTTAGAAAAAGCCTTATCAAAAAGCCGGTCAGAAGGTTTCTCGGCATGATGTTATCGTCGGAAACGGATGAAGATGGAATTTCTGTTTTTAAAACCAAAGCAACCCTTAACAAGAGCATCCATAAATATAAAAAAGCCATCAAAACCCAGGAGAAGGATTTAAAGGATAAATTTGACAAACTGGGATCCGATTTTTCTTTTCCCAAAATAATTCAGAATGCTGCACGGGCTACCTATCAGTCCTTCATGACAGCTAAAAATATGGCCAGGCTGAGCTATTTTATAATGAACAGCATCAAAACCAAACTGGGCTCGGTTTTCTTTAAAAAACACAAAAAAGAACATCAGAAAAAGCTGGAGGGGAAAAACACACAAGAAGAATAAATTATGACAGGGGGGATACCTGATATCGGTTAAATTTTATCATTCAGTGTTTTCTCCTTTCAGGTATTTATCGAGGAATAGCAAAATCTTTCCGTAACCTTCAATTTCATTCTCTTTTTTCCTGAATCCGTGGCCTTCGTCGGAAAATACGACATATTCCACCGGGACATTGTTTTTCCTTACTGCTTCCACAATTTCATCCGACTCAACTTTCAGGACGCGAGGGTCGTTGGCGCCCTGCAGCACCATGATTGGGTTTTTGATGTTGCCGGCATGGAACAAGGGTGATATCTGATACAGCCGCACCGAATCGGCTGTAAACGGGTCGCCGATCTCCTGGTATAATGCCTGTCTGAAAGACTCCCAGTAAGGCGGGATGGATTTCAGTGTCCTTAGCCAGTTGGTCACGCCGAAAAGGTCAACGCCCACTTTAAACTCATCGGGAGCAAAGGCCATGGCAGCCATCACCATAAACCCTCCGTAACTGCCGCCGATGATGCCGATCTTTTCCTGGTTGATGTAATCCTGCGACTGGAGCCATTTTTTACCCCAGATGCAGTCTTTCAGGTCTTTGTCGCCGTGGTTCCGGTCATCCATTTTGTAAAAGGTTTTCCCGTAACCGCTGCTGCCGCGGTTGTTAACAGCGAGAATGGCGTATCCGTGATTGACCAGGTATTGTATCAGGGCAAAATAGCCGATACGTGATTGCCCTCCCGGCCCGCCATGCACCCAGACAAGGGCAGGCACCGGATTGTCTTTAGAGGCAACCTCTGGCTTGTAAAAAATGGCCGGGATCTCCAGACCGTCAAATGACTTGAAACGGACAACTTCGGCTGAAACCAGATCATCGGGGTTGATGTCTTTGTTCAGACTATGTGTGAGTTTTTTGAGGGCTTTGTCTTTAAGATGATAAACATAAATGTTGTTGGGGGTTTTTGAAGTGCCGATGGTCAGCCGCATCATCTGTTCATCGTCTGATATTCTGACGGCAACCACATTGCCATCCGGGATTTCCGGGAAGTCTATCGTTTTGCCGGTTTTATTGTCCACGATGATCAGCTTGTTTTTTCCGTCTTCATTGATGGCAATGACCCTGTATTTCCCTTTTTCACTCAGATAGCTGTACATCACGTCCCAGTTGGTTTCAAACAGCACACTCCTTTTACCGGTAGTAATTTCATATTTCACAAGATAAGCGAATTCTTTTCCTGCATTGGTGATGTAAAAAAAGTATTTGTCGTCCTTACTGAACCCGGAGCTGCTGTAACTGCCCGGTTTATTGGATATTTCAGTCATTTTACCTGTTTTCCTGTTGTACAGGTAAAGTTTGTTCTCACTCGTGGTGATGGCTTTTGTCAGACTCAAATAGTTTTCGTTATGGGATATGCCTGCAATGTCGTAACCCTCATCATTCTGATAGATCATTTCAGGTTTCCATTCGCCGATCTCCATTTTATAGAGGTCAAAAAACCTGGGGTCTCTTTTGTTTGAGAGATAAAACATATACTTTTTATCATCGCTCCATCCGGCAAACTGCGCTTTCTCTTTCTCACCGGGTGTAAGGTCAACCACGCTGCCGTCTTCTTTCAGGAGGTAAATGTGGTTGATCTCGTTTCCTCCCTTATCGGCAGAATAGATGATCTGGTTAGTTCCCGGAACGAAATCGATAGCAAAAATTGACTCTGTATCCGAGGAGGTGATCTTCTTTGTTGAGCCGTCGGCGATATTGATTTCATAGGCATTGAAAATTCCGGATTCATCACTGCTAACCAGCAACGTTGTATCATCCGGTGAAAAGCTGCCGCCGGTGAATCTGATGTTTTTGTAGAAATCTTCAATGGAGTATTGTTTTGGCGCTTGTTTTACCTGGGTGCATGCAGCCAGGGTAAGGGTCAGAATAAGAATGATCTTGGTTTTCATCGGTTGTGGAATTATTGATTTGAAGTTTTTACAAATGTATTTTAATTAAACAGTGTTTTTGTTGGCCAAAGAAAAATCCGGCAGCCAACCTGCCTGCTGCGAAGGTAAGAAAATCAATAATATTGCAGGTGTTCCAAATGGAACATTTCGTTGATCAGAACCGGAAACCAAGATTCACAAATATCTGGTTAGGGTTGGATTTGATTTCGTTTTTAAAAAGATCCATAAATCCGTAATTGTAACCGGCTTCCACAAATATAAATGCCACATCCACACCTACACCGGCCTGCCCATATAAATTGAATGTGTTGATATTACTCATAGTAATACCGGTTTTATTTTCTCCAACCCCTAACGTGAATGCAGGCACAGCGCTCACATAGACCCGCAGGCCCACTATCCGGCTGACAAAAGAGAGGAAGTTCAGGCCAACCGTTACCGGGACATCAATGTTCCTGATGCTGAAAACACCTTCAAAAGGCGACCCCGGTATTAATGTGGTATCCTTTAGGTTATAAATAAACAGAATTGTTATAGGTTGCGCCTATCCCCCAGTAAAAGAATTTCCCGCGTTTATAAGAAGCTCCCACATCCCATCCGACAGCCAAAGTTGGTTTTAATATCTTTTCGTCCATGGTCAGTTTATTGAAATTGACACCTCCGAATACCTTGAATTCGTCCTTTCTTTTTTTATCCTTTTTTTGCTTGGTTCCCTGTTCATCCTGCCGGTAATTTTCAGCCCCCACTTTAGCAGGTGTAAAAGCGGCCGGCTGGGAGAAAGTTGTGATTACACTTAAAAGAAATATCAGTAAAAGAAAATGCGGTTTAAGATTGGTAGTTTTCATCTGTTTAAAATTTTATTTAGTCAATCGTGATATACTTAAACAATTCCTGCTTATGGAAGATAAAGGTAAGAAAAATTATTCGGACTTTTTTGAATTCTTAAAAATGCTGTAGGGTAACAATACCTGCATCTGTACACGCCATTGCCATTCGGGGCCGAAATCGGGACGTACCACATTGTAATACAATTGGGTCTGCAGGTTTAACGGTAGTTTTCCGCCGATCAATACTACTTTTCCTCCTCCGGCACCCAGCGGAACGGTCCACTGGTCCCCCTTACCGGCAGTCCAGTCGGCTGTAATGATGGGTGCGCTGTTCACATACCAGCCATTGCCCAATTGACGTACAATGAATATATTCATGAGCATGTGGTTTACCACATCACGGTCAGCATTACCTGCGAACGACCATGCATTGTTTACCAATATACCAAAGGTCCACTCACCGGGTTAGCCATTAACACAATCGAAGGCCCGGCACTCCATTTCTGGCTGCCCCGCTTGCTGCCCCCGGAAGGAAATTCAATTACGGGTCCGAACCCCATCATTAACCCTTTACTTTTTGGAACATAAAATGCGGTAAATACAATATCGGCCAGCCCCGAAGCGGACTTGCCTGATTCAGCGTTAAAATCAGGAATGTAAACGATAGGAAATATTGTCCTGGTGATTAACCTGCCTTTGAAGAAAGGAAGTACCGGCTGAATGTTCAAGATGTTCATGTTCCGGTTGTATTCGCCGTAATTCATATTTAAATTATTTTGAAAGGGGAAACTCATCAGATCGGCTAATGGGTTTGCAGCTTCTTTTGATAATTCTTCACTGGATTGTTGGGCATTTGTCAGGCTAACGGTAAAAAGCATTAGCAGCAACGCAATTGATATTCTTTTCATCATCATTTTATTTAATCTTTAAAATTTTCCTGTATTTGCCCATTCGCTTCGCGGAGGAATAGGCTCCATATTGTCCCAATGCTCAACGATCTTTCCGTTTTCAATTCTGAAAATATCAAATACAGCCAGTTCCTGCCCGTCGAATGTGGCTTTTGAGTAACTCACCACATGATCGCCCTGGCCTATCACATTAAAAACAAAATCGTAAATAAAATCCTGATTTGCCAGGAATTGTTTTATCGCTTCAATTCCATTTGGGATTGCAGGATTGTGCTGAATATATTTTTCGGAAGAAATATAGTTTCCCACTTTGTCGTGGTTCCCGTTTTGAAAAATATCCACCAGAAAAGAACGGATCAAAGCTTTGTTTTTTTCGGTTTTGTCCGGATCTTTGAGTTCAAAATCACCCAATATCATATCGTTTCCAGAAACTGCCTCTCCTGGTTCTTTGTATGCTGCAATCACGTCCCAGTGTTCAATGATCTTGTCGTTTTCATCCGTATCAAACAGATCGGTAGTTACCCATTTTGCGCTGCCGTTGTCAATATCCTGATACACATGCGCAAATACAAATCTCCCATCCTCAATAATCCTGATAACCCTGATGTCCCTGTCGGTAGTCCGTTCGATAAACCCGTTGAAAAATTCGATAAACCCGTCAGCGCCGTCTTTTACGCCTGTGCTGTGCTGCGTATATCTTTCGCCGGTATATTCTTTGACTACTTCCGTTTTACCTTCTTTAATCCCTTTCAGGTAAAGGTTTTTGGCGTTTTCTGATTTTTTACTCATTGTGTATTGTCTGATGAATTGATTTAACTTCTGCTTTGGCAGCTTTCAGGTCATTTAGAAAATCTGCATTGGCGTGCAGGACGGCCACGGTGTAGGCCCCCATCATCCTGCCGTAAACCACATCGCTGTGCCAGTGCACATTGCACACATTTCGACTGATTCCAAACTCTTTGCCCCTTTCCATAATAACTTCAGCCTGATCGGGAAAAACTTCAGTAAGTATAAGCGCCCAGGCCCAGCCGATAGCTGCATGGCCTGACGGATAAGAGCCGTCTTTACGTAAGTCCTTCTCTTCTTCCGGTGTGCATGTAGGCGCTTTGTTTACCATAAACGGACGTTCACGCTGATAATAGTTTTTCGCCCCGTAAGTTGATAATCCGGCATCGGCCAGGGTCCTGCGAAGTATCATATACAAATGCGGGGTAGTTTCTTCCGTTATCTTTGTATCCAGCACGATATTAAAAGCTTCGGTTGCTTCGGGGAACGACAATACGGCATCTTTTGCAGCTTGTTCTTTTCTTGCTGAATCATCTGAGGCCACCCACATTGTTGCTATTGCCTGATCCAGCTTGAAAGCTGCTGAGCCTTCCGGCGGTGGCGGAGGCAGCAATTTTAAACTGTTGGGAATTTCATTTTCGGGTAAATAACCCTGAAGGATTCCCGGACGTATCTCCGGGATTTCTTTGGATAAAGATGTGACTGTTTTTTGCCCCGTCGCCGTTTGCGGTACGCACGCATTCAAAGTCAGTATCATCAGGATCGCCAAAAACGACCATTGCCTGTTCATTAACTTTTTTCCCATCGATATTCTGTGTTTAAAAATTTCTAAAGTGCAAAAAGAATTATGAAAGCATTATTTCAAAAAATCAGGATCATGGAAGGCGGGGTTTGGGTATTTATAAAATCCTTCGCCACTGGCAGCCCCCATCTTTCCTTTATCTATATAATTCTTCTTGATAAAAGCAGCCCGGTCCAGCATGGACTGATCCTTAAGTTTTTCTCCCCATAAAATATCAATATTATACATGGTTTGCATACCCACCATATCCATAATACCAAACGGACCGATCTGCGCTCCTGTAGAAATCATCCATGTTTTATCAATGCTTTCCACATCAGAAACGCCATTGACCAGCAGGTTTCCGGCAGCAGACAACAATGGCACTAATAATGAATTTAATACATAGCCATTCTGTTCTTTGTGTATCGGAATGGGTACCATGCCTATTTCTTTGGCAAATTCAACAACCCGGTCAAAAACGGCAGGGTCAGTTCCGGGGTGGCCCATCACTTCGCCAACATTGGCATCCCAAATCCCGTTGGCAAAATGCAGGGCAAGAAATTTTGCGGGACGGCCGGTTACGTCAGCATATTCGCTGGGTAAGGTGGTTGAAGAATTGGTGGTAAAGATGGTTTTTTCGGGGGCAGCTTTTGCCAGTTCCGTATAAAAACCCCTTTTAATTTCCACATTTTCTGGTACCGATTCACTGATCAGGTCAGCGTCTTTAACCGCCTCCGCCAGATTTGTTGTATAGCTGAGCCTTGAAAAAGTCTGGTCAATTTCTTCCTGCGTTGCCCCACGGGTATTCAAAAACAGATCGGCAAATTGCTTATGAAAGTTTTTACTGGCCTCCAAACCCTTGTCGAAAGCATCATAAACGGTTACGTTAAAGCCATGGAAGGCTGTTTGCCAGGCGATTTGAGAACCCAAGGTTCCGCCGCCGGCGATTGTTACATTTTTAATCTTCATTACTCAATATATTTAATGTTTATCTTTTCGATTTTACCATTGAACCTGAACGGCACCCTGTCAAAATAATCCAGCGCAACCGGTGAACCCAGATCCACTCCCACATCAAAAGTCTCAGAGGCGGTGTGGGCGGCAGGAACAGATCGTTCAATGCGTCCCTGTCCAACTTGTTTTCCATTGATCCTCAGAGTAACGGTTGCCCGGAGCAAGACGTTCCGGACCGTCATACAGTGTTTCTACCTCAATCTTCACCTTGCCGGCCGCAACAGGTGATTCGGAGGAAATCTTATAGCGGTTCAGCGTCATCGCGTTGTATTCTGCTTTTAAGAAGCCCTTATCCATGTACACAGTAAAACCGGATGAAATACCACCCAATGCAAAGAGTACACCTTCCGCATATTCAGGAATTTCTTTGGCCAGGTTTTTTGACTGTGAATAATCCTCTTCGAGATTGTACAGTTCCCACTCGTCGGTTTCAGGATTCCAGTTCATCATGTTGGACATATCTGTTGACCAGGGTGTCCTGGGGCCGAAGACGCCGGCAAACCAACCTTCATGGTAAATGCCACGACTCCCCATAATCTCAAAGTACTGGGTTTTCTTGGTGGTTGGTGCTTCGGGATTATCAAAAGTATAGACCATTGAGACACCATCCAGAGGTTGTTGTTTTACCCCATTGACAAATTTTGGAGGTGTGATATCGAGAATATCATAGATGGTGGCAGCAATGTCATTGACGTGGTGAAACTGTGAGCGTACTTTTCCGTACTGTACATCGGTATGTTCCAGAAATCCGGCATAGATTTCCATCAACCGTATCTGAAATTCGCGTTGCGATTTTGGGACATCTTCCCATTTTTGCATGCTTTCGGCCAATGGATTGAGAACAGCATCCTGTGGTATCCAGCCCATCTCTTTTTGTTTTTCAAAAGTCATTGTTCTGAGCGCTTCCCAGCCTTCATCAAACCTGCCTTTATATTTATCAATCCATTCTTTAAATATCTGGTGGGGCCCATGCACAGCGCCCGGGGTAAAATAGACGAAGAACGGTTTGTCCGGTTCAATGGTGGTCGTGGTGCGTATCCACTGAATTGCATGTTCTGCCATATCCTCGGTCAGGTGGTATTTTGGGTCATGAGGAGCCTCAATGGGATTGGTATTTTCAAAAAGTGCTGGTTCATACTGCGAAGTTTCACCGGCCAGAAACCCATAAAAATAGTCAAACCCCATTCCTGTGGGATAGCGGTCGAAGGGGCCAAGCCGTGTAATGTCGGTAACCGGCGTGTTGTGCCACTTGCCAAAAGCAGCCGTATTGTATCCATAATAAGAAAGCACCTGGGCAAAGGTGGTGGTTGATTTTGGTATTTTGCCCACATAGCCGTCCCAGTCCGCAGCCAGTTCGGCAATCTGCCCGGCACCCACACGGTGGTAGTTTCGCCCGGTCAGCAAGGAAGCCCTTGTAGGTGAACACATAGCCGTAGTATGAAATTCATTATAACTAATCCCGGTTGCTGCCAGGCGATCCAGGGTGGGCGTGTTAATAGGGCCACCAAAGGTTGAAGCATTGGCAAAACCCGCATCGTCCGTCATAAAAATAACGATATTGGGAGAATCTGCCGGCAAGTGACTTTCTGTTGTTCTCCACTGGTGTTTTGAGTCGGCCAGGGTTTTCCCGGTTGTACTTGCCGACGGTGGTTCACGAAATGGAAGCGTGTCCTGTGCTTGTAGTTGCGTTGTGCCGAGGAGTAGACCAATCAGGAAAAGTGTTAAGAAATTTGTGGGTGTTTTCATGTGTTTAGTTTTTGAAATTTAGATTGATAAAATATTCTTGAAGAATGTTTAATCATCGGTTGCTTACTTCACTTTTTTAACACCGGGAACAACCCATGTTCCGTCCAAAACGCTTTCTTTAGGCCAGTATAACCTTAAAGTCAGGTTTGTTAATCCTTCTTGCGTTGATGGCAACCAGTTGGAAGTTTTGTCTCCGCCCGGATCGGTATTCTGAATGTAAATATCCAGCGATCCGTCTTTGTTGTATTTCAAATCGTCCCTGTTGCCAATTGCAAACCTGTTAATCGGGTTTTTAACTAAAAAATCTTTGCTGTTGTAGGCTGTAAGCGACCAGAATGCATTTACCGGAGGTATCTCGTCCTTATCGAAATGCAATATATATTTTTTCGTTCCTTCAATAGGGTTTCCTTCGATATCACGTGTTGTGACCGGGTAAATGGCATCTTCGGCTAAGTTTGCCCCGAGACCTATAAATGCGATAAATGCACGCTGGTCATAATTTGTACCATACGTACCCATCACATCCCTGAACACTATCCAATTATTAATAACAGGCATTTCAGATTCTTTTTTACCGGTTTGTATGGCAATCCAGTCTTCGTGAACTTCTTCCGGAATTGCATTTAGCTTCTTTTGTAGTTCAGGTGAAAAGTTTTTCATCGGGAAGGGTTGTCCCGCTTCAATACCGATTGATTTCATTTCTGCAATCAAAGGTGCATCTGCTTTGGCAGGCGGATTATCAACCATCAATTGGGTCATTTTATTAATATATTTCTCAAAGCTTAAGGCTCTTGTGGTTTCTACCGGAACAATCTTTTTGACCTCTTCAGAAACCACCCCTTTGGGAGGTTGGTACTCTTTTCCATATTCGCTTAAAGGCACGATGCTCATTCCATCCTGGAAACGGCCACAACAGTCGCACCGTCTTTGCCACTGTTTACCTGTGTTCTGCCAACCAGCCAAACTGTATTTGTCGGTGCTTTGATCTGCTCCATTCCTTCAGGGGCTGTACCTTTCCAGTCAGGCCCTGTTAATAAAAAAGTATGCGCACCCGTACCGGTTGTCCGTGGGCCGGGAACGGCAAAAATGTTCGTATATGCATCATAAAGGGGCAATAAATAATACCTGTCGGTTGCAGGAACGGTAAATACAATAGGTTCCGTTTTTAAATCGAACCACGCATTTGAATAGTAGGTATCAACATTGGGTTTGACAACGGCTGTAAATTTATCATTCGGGAATTCCCTGAAATGCCCCAATTGATTTACCGGAGCATAAACCGATGTTGGCTCTTCCACATTGGTTGATACTTGTTTGGTGTAATCCATTAAAATCAGAGGGTAACCAAAAACGTAAGCTTTTGTTGCAATTTCAACGATTTTATTATCAGATAATGATTTTTCTTTTTTTGTAGAATTTCCACATGCCGAGAAAAATAGCATTGCGAAAATTAAACTGTTAATTGATATTTTTTTCATTTCATTAGATTTAAAAAATATATACTTCATTTAATTAGTTTTCATTTAATAGGGGTGATAATACCCGCAATTCTTTTATAAGCTTAAATAATTTCATTGGCTGTTACCCTACCTTTTTAACTCCCGGCACAACCCAGGTTCCATCCAATACACTTTCTTTGGGCCAGTATAACCTTAAAGTCAAAGTCATTGGCCCTTCTTGTGTTGATGGCAACCAGTTGGAAGTTTTGTCGCCGCCCGGATCGGAGTTTTGAATATAAATATCCAAAGAACCGTCTTTGTTGAACTTTAAATCGTCCCTGTCGCCAATGGCAAACCTGTTAATGGGGTTTGCTACTAAAAAATCCTTGCTGTTGTAAGCCGTAAGCGACCAAAATGCATTTACGGGAGGTATTTCTTCTTTAGTGAAATGAAGGATGTATTTATTTTGACCTTCAATAGGGTTCCCATCACTGTCGAGTGAGGTTGTAGGGTAAACCGCATCTTCGGGTAAATTGGCACCAAGACCAATAAATGCAATAAATGCCCGGTGTTCATAATTAGTTCCATAAACGCCCATATGATCCCTGGCAACCATCCAATTATTCACGATGGGTACTCCGGCATCTTTTTTGCCAGTTTGCATTGCAATCCAATTTTCATGGACTTCCTCCGGAATTGCATTCAACTTTTTTTGCAATTCAGGTGAAAACTCTTTTATTGAGAAGGGTTTCCCTGCCACAATCCCTATTGATTCCATTTCTTTGATTAAAGGCGCATCAGCTTTAGCTGGCGGGTTGTCAACCATTAATTCGGCAAGCTTATTAAAATACGCTGAAGTTGATAAATCCCCTGTGTTCTCTACAGGTACTATTTTTTCATACTCCTTATTGACTTTACCCAAAGGAGCTGTATAATCGGTGCCGTATTTGCTTAAAGGAACAAGGCCCATACCATCCTGAAAAGCAGCGACAACAGTAGCACCGTCTTCTGCATTGTTCACCTGGGTGCGGCCAACCAACCACACTGTATTTGTCGGGGCTTTAACCTGTTCCATTCCTTCCGGAACATCTCCTTTCCAGCTGGGTCCGGTCAATAAGAAGGTATGCGCACCGGTACCGGTAGTTCTGGGTCCCGGAACAAAAAACACATTGGAATAAGCATCATAAAGCGGCAACAGGTAATATCTGTCGGTTGCCGGAACAGTAAACACAATGGGTTCTGCCTTTAAGTCAAACCATGCCATTGAATAGTAGGTGTCAACATTGGGTTTTACCACGGTAGTAAATTTATCGTCCGGGAATTCCCTGAAATGACCCAATTGATTTATCGGGGCAAACATAGATTTGGGCTTCTCGTAATTGGTCGATACTTTTTTGGTGTAATCCATTAAAATCATGGGGTATCCAAAAACGTAAGCTTTTTTAGCAATCTCCAGTACCTTCTCATCAGAGATCTTATTTTCTTTTTTTACGGGACTTCCGCAAGACGCGATTAAAAAAAGCAATGCTACCAAGCCGCCGATTGTAATTTTTTTCATTTTATTTTCTATTAAATTAGTACTAAACTCTTTTTTCATTTTGATTGTTCCTATTTGAGTAAACTTCTTTTATCATAATTAAAACCTGGCCTTGCTATTGTCAAGCGCAGCTAATTTTTTAAACTCAAGCAGCGGTTTTATGATCCCATCAAATTGCCGGAACATTTTTTGTCCGTCAATATGATCTGTGTCTATCTTCGAGAACCATGATTCTAAACAAAACGTTATTAAGTTTACGGCTTCTTCATTTGAACTAATCTGGTAATAGTCACAAAATGAAGACAGTATTCTGCTCGGTGATAACTTGGTAAGCTGTAAAAACAATTCATTGTATACAGGGTTCGACCGGTGCAAGAAAATTTGTTTGGTGAATCTCAGGGTTTTGGGGAACAAGGCCAACAATTGAAAAATATCAGGAAAAGCAACAAATTCTTTTTCGCAAGCCAGGAAAAAAATCTCGTTATTGATAAGGTGCTTCCTTATCAACTGGCCAAGAAGATCGCCCTCGTTTTCAAATTCATTGGTGCCAAATGACCTAAAGCTGTCCACAAGGCTTTTTGGCCCTTCCTGCCCGAAATTATTGTAAGCGGTTTTTAACTGCCGGTATTTAGTTTCCATATTTGTTTTGTGCAGGAAATAATCCTGAGAATAAAAATGTAAAACTAAAACATTGCGGGTGCAAATGTTTAGACACTGGTGTCAAGAAATAAATAAGAAAGGGGATGGCCGACCTAATCTGTGTTCTGCAAAATGTCCTATTCAATCGAATTAACGAACAATTTGGTTTTGGCGAAATCAAGGACTGTCTTCATTATTTCTTCGGTTAATCCGCATAAATAGGCTGCTTCAAATTTATTGACATCAAATCTGGAATACCAGGTATCGGTAACGGTTGTCCAGAGTGATTCGATAACAGAATAAGGTACATTCAGTTTATAATATTCGATGATTTTCGGGAGAACGATCGGGTTGCTGGAAATGTTGACACTCACATAAACAAGGTTAAACCTGGGGTCACTCCGGTTCAGGAAAAGCTGTCTGTGAAATTTAAACCCTTTCACATAGGGTTCTGAAAGCTTATACATATCAGGGATGAATACCTGCAGTTGCTTCTTCAAAACTGTGTTAAAGTCTTCAGACATCCGGGAATGCATATAGAGCAGTTGCTCGATCAGATCATCTTTGTCGGCAAAATGATAATAGAAGTTGGTCCTCGGCAAGCCCGCTTTTTCAGATATCAGTTTAATATTCAATCCGTCGGGGCCATAGTCACCAAAAAGATCGTATCCGATTTCCAGCCATTTTTGTTTTGAATCAGTTTTCATTAAGTTATTTTTGAATTTATGTCATCTCCGGTAAATCCACGATCATTGTTTTCAATACCACCGGGTTTTATAAAAATGAAAGTGTGGATTCAATCCCCGGTATCGTTATCAATAAAGCTGTAAACGGATCAACTTATTCAAGAGCACAAAGGTATGTAAAATCCTGTATGCCGGGCAAGAAGGGAAAACAAACATACCAAACAACAAAGCATATTCATAAAAAATCAGACCGTCATAATATCTTTTTCTTTGGCCTCAACCAGGCTTTCTATTTTTTCAATATAATTGTCGGTCAGCTTTTGGATTTCATCCGATAGGTGTTTGGCTTCATCCTCAGCCATGCCTTCCTTCTCCAGTTTTTTGTCTTCTTCGTTGGCACTGCGGCGGGCATTGCGGATACCAATTTTAGTTTCTTCTCCTACGTGTTTGACTTTTTTCACCAGTTCCATCCTTCGTTCTTCCGTAAGCGGCGGGACTTGAATCCGGATGAGTTCGCCTTCGTTTTGAGGGTTAAAACCCAAGTTGGCATTCAAGATGGCTTTTTCAATTTCATGGATTGTACTCTTGTCGAAAGGCTGCACAATGATCTGCCGGGGATCGGGGGTATTGATATTTGATGTTTGTTCGATGGGTGTGGAAACCCCGTAATATTCCACCCTTACTCCACTGAGCATATTGGGGTTGGCTTTGCCTGCCCTTATTTTCTGAAATTCCTTTTCAAGGTGCTGAATGGCATGCTGCATTTTTTCTTCAGCTTCTTCAAGACATAAAATGGCATCGTCAGTCATAACATTTTAATTTTTGTATCGCAAATGTAATATTAATTAATCATTTACTCAAACAATTTCAAATCTTGGTTTTCTTCCTCTTTTTTCCGGTTATTAACCAGTGTGCCTACGTTCTCTCCCTCAACAACTTTTAACAGATTACCTTTCTCGTTCATATTAAAGACCAGAACCGGCAGATCATTTTCCCTGCACAGCGTAAATGCCGTCATATCCATTATTTTAAGGTTCTTTTCATACGCTTCGTCAAAAGTCAGGGTATCGAACTTGACGGCACTAGTGTCTTTTTCCGGGTCAGCCGAATAAACACCGTCAACCCGGGTTCCTTTCAGCAACACATCCGCATTGATTTCTATACCGCGCAGAGCCGAGGCGCTGTCAGTTGTAAAAAACGGATTCCCTGTCCCACCTGCCAGGATAACAACATTACCGTCATCAAGGTGCCGGATGGCTTTATACCCACTGACGGCTTCGGCAACCGGCTCCACCGGCAATCCGGAAAGCAGTTTTGTTCTCATCCCCTTTTTTTCCAGTTCCGCCTGCAAGGCCAGCGAATTGATAACGGTAGCCAGCATCCCCATGTAATCGCCCTGAACCCTGTCGTAACCGTGACCGGTACCCTGAAGCCCGCGAAAGATATTACCGCCACCTATAACAATGGCTACCTGGACTTTGTGCTCAACAACCTGTTTGATTTCATCAACATAGTCGGAAAGCCGTTGGGGGTCAATACCGTAATTTTGTTTACCCATCAGGGCTTCACCACTTAATTTCAGCAGAATCCTTGTATATTTCATCATGAGAACGGATTTTTAATTAATTTCACAACGTTCAAAATAGAATAACTATTTCAAACCGTTATCTATTCGCTTGCTAAATTATCTTTTTTCAATCAGAACCAGAAGCCGATATTGATAAAAAATGAAACGCCCGGATAAATATTTGATCCCATAACCGATAATTCCACAGGGCCGATAAAGCTATCGTAGCTTACCGTTGCGCCATAACCTGCAACATAATTGGCAGGGTCAAAAACATTCTCCACATACCATTCGACAGATCCCACATCCCCGCGTAAGGTGAAATAGAGTTTCTTGTAAAAGTTATACTGGATTTTTGCCCTTAAGATCGCCATATACTGTCCATACCTTTGAATGTACTGTACCCCCGTAAACGGCTGGAAACCGTGCACATAATTTTTGGAAGTCAGTCCCCCCATATAAAACCAGTGTTGTGCAGGTGCCAATCTGAAATTCAGGTGGGGCTGGTCGGAATAAGTCGGGAGCCCTTTTACATAAGTGCCACCGAGAAACACCCCCGGTTTGAATGTCCATCGCTTGTTCAACGGGATGTTTTGGTTGTAATTTAACCAGAAAACCAGGGAATTGGAGAAAAAATCCTGCACCCAGTTTTTTGCAAAGGGCACGACATATTCCACCCTTAATTCGGAAACAGACCCTTTGGTTGAAAGGTAGGAGCGGTTCCGTGTATCCGAATTGAAAGCAAAATAAATATTGCCATAACTGTTATAATCGCTAATGGAATCAATGTCTTCGGACTTAAGTTTCGACTTGAACCTGAAATATTCAAAGTTTCCCCCTACACGAAAACTATACCTGTTTTTCAAAATGGAACGGGTAAAAGCAGACGCTTTGAAATTGGTGAAATTAATCCTTCCGATCAGTTCGTTCCCTTCGTAATCTTTAAAGCCAAAGGAATAAATTTCTATTTTGGCGCCATAACCTGGTTTTGCCCCGTTATCTTTCATATACAGTCCCCTGAAAAAAACATTCGGTCCAATGATGAGATTAACAAATATTTTAGAGTTTTTCCCCAGCACATTCCTGAATGTCCCGTTCAATAAGATGCCTACCGAGTAATCACCGTTATAATGTGCGCCTACGGCCAGGTAACCGGGATCGGCTTCCTTAACGGAAATAATAAGGTCTGTTCCCCCTTCTTTATTTTCCCTGAATTCATAGGATATGAGCGAAAAGAATTTTGTACCATAAACAATACGTATTTCTGTTTCCAGGTCATTAATATAAACCGTTGAGTTTTTATATTGACCGAAAGAATTCTCAAAATAAGCATCCGATATCCTTTTGTTCCCTTCCACAACAACACTATCAATGTAAATCGAATCCAGCGGTCTGGAATTATATTTTTTGAGGGGACGGTATTCAATGGCATTCAATGAATCGGCCAGCGATTTCAATTCGGCATAATGCTCCCTGCCCGTTTTTTCGCCAATGGCAATGATGGAATCGTAACTATCGAAGTCCATGGTTTTATAAGGCATGGGGATGTTGATGTACAGGTTTGTCTTTTTATAGCCTTCTTCATTGGCACGGACCCGGTGAAACGAAACAAGCTGGTCAATGACGGCCGGGATTGTATTGAGGTCATCAATTGACTTGACCAGGCCCTGCTGAACATCAAGCCCCACAATATAATTGGCGCCCATTTTCAATACCTGATTTACCGGATAGTTATCCACTACGCCACCATCCACCAAATACTTGTTGTCGTATTTTACCGTGGAAAAATATCCGGGGATTGACATACTTGCCCTGATGGCCCAGGGCAGATATCCTGTGGTCAGGGGGACGGCTTCACCGGTGAGCAGGTCGGTAGCCACGCAAACAAAAGGAGTTTGCAATTTACGAAAATTACGTTTTTTGTAAGCAGCAGAGAAATAGCGGTCCAACAGCAGGTTGACCTCCTGACCTTCGTACATGGAGGCCTGGATGGATATCTTTTTTTTGTTAATCGGTAAGGCAAGGATGTAATTATCCCCGAATTCTTTTTCTTCGTAAGCTATGTATTTTCTGGCAATTTTATCGGTAAGCACGGCATCCCAGTCCTGTGCCCTGATATAGGAAACCATGGAATCGGGGGAATACCCCATGGCATAAAATCCCGCAACGATGCTGCCTATGCTTGTGCCTCCGATATAATCCACCTCAAGCCCCACTTCCTGAAGCACCTTCAGCATCCCGATATAGGCAAACCCTTTGGCCCCGCCCCCGCTCATAATCAGACCCACTTTCGGCCTTTCGGGCTTCGGGTTTTCAGTGGGGAGGGTTTGGGCTGATGTTGTTAAAACAAAACCACTTAATAACAAGGTAACAATAAACAGACAAGAATATTTTTTCAGGATCATGTTGGTTTTTCCGTATTAGATTTGAAAAACAAATATAACCCGAAAATCTTTGATTACGGTATCAATGAAAAATTATTCAAAAAAAAAAATTATAAAACCAACTAAGAATCGCCGGTTCTCACACCCTAAAAAACCGATCATTAATTCACTCCCACCCGTCCGTGGCAGTGTTTGTATTTCTTTCCGCTTCCGCAGGGGCACGGGTCATTGCGGCCTACTTTCTTCTCTACTTTAACAGGCCGGGTCTTAACCTGTGTCTGGGTATCGCTGTGAGCCTGCGAAAGCATATCCCCGCGTTCCTCACGCATTTGGGAACGGTCGAGTCCTTTTGGTGCCTGGGCTTCACGAACTTCCGATTCGTCTTGCAGATAGATATCCCCTTTTATCAGGAATGAATCCACTTCGAGGTTCACTTTCTGGATCATCTTTTTAAACAATTCGAAAGATTCAAATTTATAGATCAGCAAAGGGTCTTTCTGCTCGTAACTTGCATTTTGAACCGATTGTTTCAGGTCATCCATTTCACGAAGTTGCTCTTTCCAGGCATCATCAATGGTGGCCAGGGTGATCCCCTTTTCAAAAGCCAGCGGAACTTCTTTCCCTTCCGACTCCACTGCTTTTTTCATGTTGACAACAATCTGCACATTTTTTATCCCGTCAGTAAAAGGGATGGCGATGTTTTCGAACTGGCTCTGGTTTTCATATACATTTTTAATGATAGGATATGTTTTTTGAGCCAGGGAATTACGTTTTTCAACATAATTTTTATACACTTTTTCAAACAACTTCTGAGTAAGTTCATCGCTGTTTATGGCAAGGAATTCTTTTTCATCGACAGGTGACTCGGTGGCAAGGCTTTTGTACAGTTCCATACGGAAACCTTCAAAATCACGGTCTTCCTGATAGTCGGCAACAATCTGTTCACACAAATCATAAAGCATGTTGGAAACATCCACTGATAAACGGTCACCAAACAAAGCATGGCGGCGTTTTTTATAGATCACCTCACGCTGCACGTTCATCACATCATCAAACTCAAGCAAACGTTTACGGATGCCAAAGTTGTTTTCTTCAACCTTTCTCTGAGCCCTTTCGATGGATTTGGTGATCATGGAATGCTGAATCACTTCACCTTCTTCGAGGCCGAGGCGGTCCATAATTCCGGCAATCCGTCCCGAGCCGAACATACGCATCAGGTCGTCTTCCAGGGAAACAAAAAACTGGGAGCTTCCCGGGTCACCCTGACGTCCGGCACGGCCACGCAACTGACGGTCAACCCGTCTTGATTCGTGACGTTCGGTACCCACAATGGCCAGCCCTCCGGCTTCTTTCACACCGGGCCCCAGTTTGATGTCGGTACCACGGCCTGCCATGTTGGTGGCAATGGTTACCATACTTGCCTGTCCGGCTTCTTTTACGATCTGAGCTTCCCTTTGGTGAAGTTTCGCGTTGAGTACATTGTGTTCAATATGCTTCCGCTGAAGCATCCGGCTTAAAAGTTCGGAAGTTTCAACTGAGGTAGTCCCGACCAATACCGGCCTTCCTGCTTTTACCAGGTTTTCAATATCATCAATTACGGCGTTGTATTTTTCCCGTTTTGTTTTATAAACAAGATCCTGGTGGTCATCCCGCACAATCGGTTTATTGGTCGGGATAACAATAACATCCAGTTTGTAAATATCCCAAAGCTCGCCGGCTTCTGTTTCGGCAGTACCCGTCATCCCGGCCAGTTTTTTATACATCCTGAAATAATTCTGGAGTGTAATGGTGGCATAAGTTTGCGTAGCTGCTTCAACTTTCACATTTTCTTTGGCTTCGATGGCCTGGTGCAGGCCGTCGGAATAACGCCGGCCTTCCATGACACGCCCGGTTTGCTCATCCACTATCTTGATTTTGTTGTCCATAATGACATATTCTATGTCTTTTTCAAACAGGGTATAAGCTTTCAGCAACTGGTGGACTGTATGCACACGTTCGGCTTTCACCGCATAATCCATGATGATTTCACTTTTCTTTTCAAGAAATGTTTTTTCGGGAAGGTTTTGTTTTTCCAGTTCGTGAATACGCAGGTTGATATCAGGCAGGATAAAGAAATTGGGATCTTCATACGACTCCGACAACAGGTCAATGCCTTTCTCGGAAAGGTTAACCGAGTTTTGTTGCTCTTCAATCACAAAAAAGAGTTCATCATCAATGACGTGCATATTCTTTGCCTGTTCCTGCAGATAAAAATTTTCGGTTTTCTGAACAAGTTTTTTATTGCCTTCTTCGCTCAGGAATTTGATTAGCGCTTTATTTTTGGGCAACCCCCGGTATGCCGTGAACAAAAGGTCTCCGGCTTTTTTTACATTGTCAGAGCCTGAACGCTCTTTCAACAAGGCTTTTGCCTCGACCAGAAGGGATGAAACCAGGCTTTTTTGGGCACTGTACAATTTTTGAACATCCGGTTTCAACACATCAAATTCCTGGTTGTCGCCTTTGGGTGTGGGACCTGAAATAATCAATGGCGTCCGTGCATCATCAATCAGAACCGAGTCCACTTCATCAACAATGGTATAATTATGTGCCCTTTGCACCAGTTCATTGGGGTCTCCTGTCATATTGTCACGGAGGTAATCAAAGCCAAATTCATTGTTCGTCCCAAAAGTTACATCGGCAAGATAAGCGTTCCGGCGTTCGGTGGAATTGGGTTGATGATTGTCAATACAATCCACTTTCAAACCATGAAACATATAAAGCATTCCCATCCATTCGCTGTCGCGCCGGGCCAGATAGTCGTTCACCGTAACGATATGAACCCCTTTTCCTGGTAAAGCATTCAGGTAAACAGGCAAGGTAGCCACAAGCGTTTTTCCTTCACCGGTGGCCATTTCGGCAATTTTTCCCTGGTGCAAAACAATGCCACCGATCAACTGCACATCATAATGAACCATATCCCACGTGATCAGGTTGCCACCCGCCATCCATTGATTGTCGTAATAAGCTTTGTCACCCTCAATATTTACATTATCCATCTTAGCGGCAAGATAACGGTCGAAATCATTGGCAGTAACTTCCACCTTTTCATTTTCGACGAACCTTTTTGCTGTTTCTTTCATCACGGAGAAGGCTTCAGGGAGAATCTCATCGAGCACCTGCTGGGTTTTTTCATAAATCTGGTTCTCAAGCTTATCAATGGATTCATACAACTTTTCCTTTTCATTGATATCCATGTCGTGCTCATCCTCAATTTTTTGTTTGAGGGCCTCTGTTTCCTTCTGGTATTCTGCAATTGCTTCGGCAATACGTTGCTTAAATTCATGGGTTTTTTCACGCAACTCATCATTGCTCAGCAGGCTGATGGTTTTGTAAGCTTCCTGAATTTTTTCAACTATGGGCTTCACGACTTTTAAATCCCTGGTTGCCTTATCACCCAATAATTTTTTCAAAAATTTTGCCATGCTTATATTTCGTTAAACCATGTTGTTTATCAATAACTATTCCAATGCGTTTTTTTGTATTGTAAAAGGGATTGCAAAGGTAATCGAATTAAAAATACAAGAAACGATTCAATGCGATCCGTTGCTGCTGTTTTTTTCGGATTCATTAATATATCTCCTTATATATAATTCCAGGTTTTCATCAGGCATGGGCGCGTTTGCCATGGCGATGTTACCCCCGGGTTTTACGATTATATAGGTGGGATAAGCCCTGATATTGTATGCTTCAAGCAACAGGATGTTGTTCTCAATGTTCAAAAAAGGCCAGCTGATATTCCGGTCGTTGGCATATTGAACCGCATTATTAAATTCTTTGCCGTAAACCAGTGTAACCATTTTAAGTTTGTTTCCAAACTTTTTTTGAATTGTCTGAAGGCCGGCCAGTTGTTCAAGACATATTTTGCAATCGGATCGGAAGAAAGAAATAAGCAGCACTTTGTTACTCAATTCAGATAAACTAACCTGTTTTCCGGATGCATCTTTTAACGAGAAAGCGGGCGCAGGTGTCCCCGGCTCAAGCCATCTTAGTTTAATGATGTAATTGCCGGCAACATTTCTGTTTTCTTCAAAACGGCTGTTTTGTGCTATTTCTTTTAACAGGCTGATTGCCCTGCCTCTGATGACATCAGCACTATAATATTTTCGTGCGATCAGAAAAATACCGATCAGTTCACGCAACTGATCATCCCGGGCCAGGTTTTCCTGCCTTTTTAAAAGTTCATCAACGGCCTGAAAGCCTTTCCCGCTATTGATAGCCCCTACTATTTCGCTGTAAGAGAATATTTTTTGATAACCGAAGTAACTCTGAAACAGGTCGGTAAAAAACTCGGTGTACTGTATGTTATGATATAAAATGGGCTGGTTGACAAAAAAAGCAGAAATAACCGAGTCACTTGTCATCATTCTGCCCACCCATTGCAACGAAATCAACGAGTATTTAACATAGTTTTTAACGTATTCATCTTCAAGCGAATCATACTGCAAATTGACCTTGTTGATAAAATCCGTAACAAAACGTTTATCACGCCCGTGGTAGATCTTGTTTGAATTCTGATAAATAAAAGTGTTGTATTCCACATTAAAATTACCGATATCATCGGCCAGCCCGCCGTCGTATGCTTTTAGCGTAAACTGTAAGGGAAGCCGGTCAAAAACAGAACCCCTGTTTTCGGTCGTATCTTTAGGTATCAGGAATTGATAACCGGCTTCCGGTTTCAGATAAAACTCACCTTTTTTAAGCCCCAGGGCCAAAAAGGCAAAGTCGGTTTGTTTGATTTCCGGTTTTAATTCAAACAACCCGTTATTGTCGGTATAGGCTGATGCAAGTGTTTTGGGCAACTTTGAAAACTGGTCGGCATACACAATCACCCTGACCAGTTCATTTGGCTGTCCTTCGGCTTTACCTTTGACCAGGGCTGTTTGTGAAAAAAGCGGTAATGTCCCTGAAAATAAGGCACACAGAACGAGTATCCGGGCAGGGGAAAAAGATAAATATTTCCGGTTTTTTCTATTCATGACCCGTTAACGCCTTAAATCGGTTCGTATTGTTTCAAAAAAGCAGTTTAAGGTATTTTAACCACTTCGGGAACCATACCCGAAACATCGCCACCATACCGTATTACATCCCTCACAATAGATGAGGTGACAGGTGTTAAATGAGCTTCGGTAAGCAGGAATACAGATTCAATATCCGGGGCAAGTTTCCGGTTAACCTGTCCGATACCCCTTTCAAATTCAAAATCGGCAGCCGTCCGCAAACCACGCAAAATGTATCGGGCACCTTTCTGTTTACAAAAATCTATGGTCAGTCCTTCATACATTTCCACAACCACCCTGTCATCATTTTCAAAACACATTTCAATCCATTGCTTACGCTGTTCGATGGGGAACATGTGTTTTTTTTCAACATTCCGGCCAATGGCAACAATTACCCGGTCGAACAACGGCAGCGCCCTGCTGATTACCGAAACATGCCCCAATGTTATGGGATCGAAAGAACCGGGGAAAACAGCAATTTTTTTCATAACCTGATTTTTAAAAAGATAAAAATAACATAATCCGACCTGTCAACGGAAAAAAGGCAATAAAATATCATGCAACGAACGGTAGCTTTCGCTCAGGGCTGCCAGGCTGTTTTCACGGCCAAGCCAGACAACTTCCGTAATGTCTTCGGCTGTTTGTGGAATAAGCGGTTGATTACCTGTTGCCGTCATCAGGAACCAATGTGTTTTTTTCAGGATGGTTTTCCCGTTTCTTTGATAAATATGATACGTGTTGGCCAGTTTTTTTTCAGTTTTCAGGTCTGTTACGCCGGTTTCTTCCATAACCTCACGCAGCGCCCCTTCCCGCGGTACTTCACCCTTTTTCAGTTTTCCTTTGGGCAGGTCCCAAATACCAAACCGCTTGATAAATAAATATTCTCCCGCCGGGTTTTTCACTATGCCCCCTGCGGCTTTTACATAGTTGAAATATTTTTTAAAAAGACGGAACAAGTGTTTTGGCGGCATACCCTCCAAAATGAAATTAACCAAATCCTGATGGTCACGAAAATCTTTAACAAAAACAACCATTTCCTTCTCATTCGTAATTCGCAATACTTTTGTCACGATTTCATCGTCCCGTCTTTTTCCGAAAAACAAAGCAGACGGCCCGTTAAATATTATGATCTTATCATTATTCTGTCCCATATTTTTGTGTATTGACCAGGCAAAGATACAACCTGCTTATGACAAAATTACCGGACAAAAAAAACAGGGAGGGAAACCGCATTTTTTATGTAGGTTTGCGCCATGATACACAATGAACAAACAGCACGGCATGTAGCCGGGGCACTATTGAACATAAAGGCCATCAAACTGGACACCCTGCAGCCGTTTACCTGGGCCTCGGGGCTGAAGTCCCCCATTTACTGCGACAACAGGAAAGCCCTTTCTTATCCTGAAATCAGGAAATACATCAAACACGAACTAACTCATGCCGTTTTAAAACATTATCCGCGTGTGGATGTGATTGCCGGGGTAGCCACGGCAGGCATACCTCAAGGCGTGTTGGTTGCACAGGAGCTTGGGTTGCCGTTTGTCTATGTCAGGCCGGCCAAAAAATCTCACGGCATGACGAACCAGATTGAAGGGGAATTGCCAAAAAGCCGTAGTGTGGTTGTTATCGAAGACCTGGTGTCAACCGGAAAAAGCAGCCTGAATGCCGTTTTTGCCCTTCGCCAAGCCGGAGCACAAATATTGGGAATGGCTGCTATTTTTACTTATGGACTGCCCCAGGCATCAATAAATTTTAAAGAAGCCCATTGCCAACTGATAACCCTTTCCGACTACAACAACCTGATAAAAGAAGCGGAAAAAGGCAATTATATTACAAAAACCGACAGGGAATCGCTGATGGAATGGCGGAAAGACCCGCAGGCATGGAGTGATACCCGTTAAAACGGACAGCCAAATATTTGTTAAATCTGACTAATCATTATCCAAATATTATGAAACTCCAAAACAAACCGGCAGGACTCAATGCCGGACAAAAAACCGTTTATGAATTCCTAAGCGATTTTAATAATTTTCAACAACTGATGCCAGAACAGGTTATCAACTGGAAATCGGACAAGGAATCCTGTTCCTTTACTATTAAAGGCATGGCCAATTTAAAATTGAAATATAGCAAAAAAGAGCCTTTTCATACCATAGAAGTCGTTCCTGACGGCAAAACCCCTATTAATTTCAAACTGTCCATCCGGCTGGAAACTGATGAGTTGAACGAACAAAAAACCACGGGAGCCGTTGAGATTGATGCGAACCTGAGCCCGATGATGGCCATGATTGCCAAAAGGCCCCTTGAAAACCTGGTGAATGTGATGGGGGAAAAACTAAACGGGGTTTTTGCCGGGTAACGGCGAAATAAATGGTGGCCAATCAGTTTCAGATTAATTGCTATTTGTATTTATTAACGTTGCGAACGCTGCGGCGCTGCGTGAAAAAAACCGTTGCACGATACTGCACCTTGTGAACTTTTATACACAAATCAATAATAGGCAATTCACCTCATAAAACAAACTCCACCTCTTTAAAACCAAACAACTGTTCCTTTCCGTTTTCTTTTTTCAGTTTTAATTGTCCGTAAGGCCCGATACCGGTAATCATGGCACGGAAAACCTTTCCCCCGGCCATGTACTTAGCCCGATGCCGGTATCTGAACAAATTATCAAGATAAGAGGCGGAAAGTTCTTCAATAAATGCGGAGGAATACAGGTTTTTATACATCCCCCCTATATAGGTAAGCAGTTCACCGAGCAAATCTTCAAGGGACAGCGCAGCGCCGGTAAAACGGATCATCGAAACAGGATTGGGTGCACCGGAAACAAATTTTTCCTGGTTTACATTCAGCCCGATACCCACAACGGAAAATTCAATTACATTACCTGCTAATATATTTTGGATCAGGATGCCGGCAATTTTTTCATTGTCCGCATAAACGTCGTTGGGCCACTTAATTTTCAAATCCCGGTCAATGTATTTTCGCAAAAATCTGATCAACGCCAGTGAGATCATTTGTGTGATCACAAACTGCCCGGCAGGATCAATAAACCGGGGCCTGAGGATGATACTAAAAGTCAGATTCTTCCCTTTTTCACTTTCCCACCGGTTTAGGCCGTAACCCCGGCCTTTGGCTTGTTCGTCTGTCCAAATCACATCCCCTTCGCTGGCAATGCCCTTATCAATCCTTTCAAAAGCAAGATCATTTGTTGATGCAATGCTGTCCTTATGAATTATTCGAAAATCCATATTCTCGGTTTTATCATGTTAAAAATATAAAAAACGCTGAAACATTCCATCTTTCACTTATTCTAATTGATAACCAACTCAATGTTTTTCTGTATTTTTGCCGATGACGCTACAAACATAGCAAGCATAAGTCAATATGGTAAAAAAAGTTGTCAGGGATGATGCCGATTCGATTCTTAAAAACGTAGTTGAAGCGATGCAGGAAAAGAAAGCCAGGCAGATCATCAGCCTTGACCTTTCTGAAATGCCCAATGCGGTTACAAAATATTTTGTTATTTGTCATGCCCCATCCAGGATACAGGTTGATGCCATTTACGACAATGTGGTTGAATTCGTTCAAAAACAATGTGGGATAAAACCTTATCACCGTGAAGGTGTGGAAAATTCGGAATGGATTTTGATAGACTATATTGATACCGTTGTTCATATCTTCCTCGAAGACATCAGGACATTTTATCATCTTGAAGAATTATGGGCTGATGCGGACCTGAAAGAATATGATAGCGAAGAATAAGAAAAATAAATCGAATTAATAAACCGAAGTTTTATAACCTGAAATGGCAGAAGAAAAAAAAAATATAAACAAGCCGGACAAATCAGATGATTTGAAGAACCCTTTTCGTAACCTGACCGGAAAAAGCGACGGCAAAAAGCCTAAATTCAATTTTTATTGGATATACGGGATACTGGCCGTATTTTTTATTATTGCAACATTGATGAACTGGGGTGGCACTCCTAAAAAAACCGATTGGAAATCGTTGAAAGAAATGCTCCAGGCGGGGGATGTGGAGAAGATTGTGGTTGTCAATAAAGAATATGCCGAAATATATATCAAACCCAATAGCCTGAACAAAGAAAGATATAAAGACCTCAAAGCGAAGTCCACCCTCGGTGTTGCCGAGCCACAATACACTTATACCGTGGGCTCGGTTGACGGTTTCAAAGAAGATGTAAATGAAGCACAAAAAGACGTCGAACAACCCATCTATATATCTTATGCTAACCAGCATAACTGGGGGGCAGATGTTTTAGGATGGGTGCTTCCCATTGGTTTACTCTTACTGGTGTGGTTCTTTTTTATGCGTATGATGAGCCGGGGTGGCGGTGGCGCCGGCGGGCAAATTTTCAACATCGGAAAATCGAAAGCCCAGGTTTACGATAAAAAAACAAGTGTGAATGTTTCGTTTAAAGATGTTGCGGGGCTGGAAGAAGCGAAAGTTGAAATTATAGAAATTGTTGACTTTCTGAAAAATCCGGAAAAATACACCCGGCTTGGCGGGAAAATCCCACGGGGTGTACTGCTTGTAGGCCCTCCGGGTACTGGAAAAACTTTACTTGCCAAATCGGTTGCCGGTGAAGCCCATGTTCCGTTTTATTCCATCTCAGGATCCGATTTTGTGGAAATGTTCGTGGGTGTTGGTGCATCAAGGGTCCGCGACCTTTTTAAACAAGCCAAAGAAAAAGCACCATCCATTATTTTTATTGATGAAATTGATGCCATCGGACGTGCCCGTGGCAAAAATCAGATTACCGGTGCCAATGATGAAAGGGAAAACACCCTGAACCAATTGCTGACCGAAATGGACGGGTTTACTCCCAATTCAGGGGTCATTATCCTTGCCGCTACAAACCGGGCTGATATTCTTGACAAAGCCTTGTTACGTGCCGGAAGGTTCGACAGGCAAATCCATGTTGAATTACCTGATCTGGAAGAACGGAAAGCCATTTTCAAAGTTCATGTCAAACCGCTTAAACTGGATAAATCGGTTGACACTGATTTTCTTGCCAAACAAACCCCCGGCTTTTCAGGTGCCGATATTGCCAACGTCTGCAACGAAGCAGCCCTGATTGCTGCCCGTGCTGCCCATAAGGCGGTCAACAAACAGGATTTTATGGATGCCGTGGACAGGATCATCGGTGGGCTGGAGAAAAAGAACAAAGTAATTACCCCCAACGAAAAGAAAACAGTTGCCTACCACGAAGCCGGCCATGCGTCTGTCAGTTGGCTGTTGGAATATGCTCACCCTTTGGTGAAAGTAACCATCGTGCCCAGGGGTAAATCATTGGGTTCCGCCTGGTACCTGCCCGAAGAAAGACAACTGACCACCAAAGAACAGATGCTTGATGAAATGACAGCAGCACTGGGCGGGCGGGCTGCCGAAGAAATTGCGTTTGGAAAAGTGTCAACAGGCGCCCTGAACGACCTTGAAAAAGTTACAAAACAGGCGTTTGCCATGGTTGCCTATTACGGCTTCAGCAAAGAGATCGGAAACATTAGTTTTTATGACAGTACGGGTCAGCAGGATTATGCTTTCAACAAACCTTTCAGCGAAAAAACCAATGAGATCATTGATAAAGAGGTGAAAGAAATAGTAGAAGCCAGTTACGAAAGAGCAAAGAAAGTCCTCAGCGAGCATCGTGACGGTTTGGACAAACTGGCCAAAAAACTGCTGGAAAAAGAAGTGATCTACAGTGATGACCTGGCTGAAATCTACGGTAAACGAAAATGGGGTGATACTTCGATTTTCCCCGAAAGCCCTGACAAAGCACCTCAAAAAACCGTTAAAAAGGCATCGGCCAAAAAAAAGATCACAGCCAATGGCGAACCCTCTGACAAGAAAAAAAGCAAGGTGGTAAAGAAGAAAGAAGATACGGGAACCGGTAAAACAACCTGAGATTTTGCAATCTGAACCCCAAGCAAAAGATTAATGGAAGAAAGCACTTCAAAGGAAAAAATCCTGAAAAAAATACGGTTGGCATTGATCAACACACTGGGCAACCCATTCAGTAACACTGATTTTAGCAGTCCGGTGTACAACGATTTCAGTGACGCACCTGTGGTACAATTTGCCATCAACCTGAATGAAGCCGCGGGCACCTTCGTTTATTGTGATAACGAGAAAACCATGGTAAACAACCTCAAGGTGCTGATGAAACAAAAAAAATGGAAATCCCTGTTTACCCTCGATGAAAAAATAGCATCCCTTTTAAAAAACGAAGGGATTCCCGTTAAAAACAAACCGGGAAACCCGGAAAAGATTGATGTTGGTGTTACTTTGTGTGATTTTCTGGTAGCCCGGTTTGGCAGCGTGGTGGTTTCCTCGGCATTGTCAAACGGAAGAAAGATATTTTCATTCCCCGAAGAACATATCGTGTTGGCAACAGCCTCGCAGGTTGTTTCAGAACTGAAAGATGCATTGACAGGCCTGAAAAAAAAATATCCCGAACAGTTGCCATCGCAAATCAGTGTGATCAGGGGGCCGAGCCGTACGGCGGATATTGAAAAAACCCTGGTGATGGGGGCCCATGGACCCAGGGAATTGTACGTATTTATGGTGGATGACCTTTAAAAATTTCTGCCGTAACTATCGTTTTTTATATCGAATGCTTAATTTTACATTTTCATCCTTATTCTCTTTCTTGTGAAAGATATTTATATTCGGACATTAACCGGTGTTTTTTTTCTGGCCGCTGTTATCGGCTCTATCATCCTGAGCCCGTTGGCATTTTTCGGATTGTTCTTCGTATTTACCTTTTTGGGACTTAACGAGTTTTTCCTGCTTTCGGGCAATAATAACGGCAGGAAAAAAAATATGGTTTATTATCTTTTGGGGATGTTTGTGTATTCACTAACCGGATTGATCGGCCTGGGCCTGATTGACATACGATATGCTTATCTTCTCTTGCTGGTGTTTCCGGTTACCATCATCTGCGAGCTGTTCAGAAAAACAGATTCAGGATGGAACAGGATTGGAACTTGTTTTGCCGCATTTTTTTATATAGCCCTGCCGTTTGGCCTGCTCAATGCTTTATTCCTGATGCCCGACCGGGAAGGATATATAATAAGTGTACTTATAGGCATGTTCGTCATCGTATGGTCAAGCGATATTTTTGCCTACCTCACCGGATCAATGTTTGGCAGGCACAGGTTGTTTGAACGCATATCTCCCAAAAAATCATGGGAAGGCAGTATAGGGGGTTTGATATTTGCCCTGTTGGCTGCCTGGATACTTTCATTGTTTTTCAACGAGCTAAATCTGACCGGCTGGCTTACCCTGGCCGTTATTATTGTAATCACCGGAACGCTGGGCGATTTAAGCGAATCCATGTTAAAAAGACAGGCAGGGGTTAAAGACTCGGGCAACATTTTCCCCGGCCACGGTGGTGTTCTCGACCGTTTTGATGCAACATTGTTTGCCGTCCCGTTTGTATTTGTTTATGTTAATCTTATTTGAGAATGAGACTACACCGCGAAGGAACCAAAATTATACTTTTCACTTTCATGCTCCTGATCATCGTTTGGTTGCTGGTCACCCGGTATGTTAACTTTCCGGTTATCCGCTATTTTTTACTTTTTGGCATGCTATTGCTGCTCACATGGGTTACCTTCTTTTTCAGGATTCCAAAAAGGGTGATCAATACGGGAAATCATATTTTATCAAGTGCCGACGGGAAAATAGTAGCCATCGAAGAAGTGATTGAAAGTGAATATTTTAACGAACGCAGGATGATGATATCGGTGTTTATGTCACCGTTTAATGTACACGTCAACTGGTATCCGTTTATGGGGGAAATCAAATATTCCAAATACCATCCCGGCAGGTACTTTATCGCCCACCACCCCAAGTCATCGGAATTGAACGAATGCACAAGTGTAGTGCTTGAAAAGGAACCCGGGCAGGAAGTGCTGATCAGGCAGGTAGCCGGCATCATGGCGCGACGGATCATCTGTTATGCCAAACCCGGCGACAAGGTGGAACAAGGCGAAGAAATGGGGATCATCCGCTTTGGATCAAGGGTGGATTTTTTTTTACCAACAGATGTGAAAGTTCAGGTTAAAATGGGACAAACCGTACGTGCACTGAAAACAGTGATTGCACGGTTTTAATAAATAATCCGTTGTTGGTGTCCCCACCAACAACCTTAACTTATTCTGTTATCAATTGTTCCTGCGTTTGGTGAGGACACCAACCACGGAAATGGTCTATCACAAAATCCCTTTTAACTCCAATAAATCACGGATATAATAAGTGCTTCCGTTTTTTTCGTTTTTACCGGCAGGGTCAAACAACACCTGGTCCATGCCGATGTTTTTTGCCCCTTCAATGTCCACTTCCGGGTCATCACCGATCATCAGGCTGTTGTCCGGATTGGCAGCAGCTTTTTTGAGGGCATACCTGAATATCCTTTCATCGGGTTTTTTAAAGCCGGCTTCCTCTGAAGTAATCACTTCAATAAAATATTTTCCAAGACCCGAAACAGAAAGCTTTGTTGCCTGAACTTCATGGAAACCATTTGTGATCAGGTGAAGTTTATATTTGGGTTTAAGATAATCAAGTATCCGGAAAGCGTTGGGAAACAAACTCACTTTATTTGATATGAGGGACAAGTAATCTTCGCCAATATTTTCAGCAAGTTCCCGGTCATCAATACCGAAATCAAGTAAAGTAAGGTAAAAACGCAAACCCCTGAGTTCTTCCTTCTCAATAGCCCCGACACGATATTTTGCCCATAACGAATCGTTATGAATAACATAAGCACGATGAAAATCGTCAACCGTACCCAGGCCTTTTTCGCCCAGTTGATATTTTGTAAAAATGTCCTCAAAAGCCAAACGGGCGCTTCCGTCAAAATCCCACAGCGTGCGGTCGAGGTCAAAAAAGAGATGGTTGTATCGTAATGTCATGTCCAAATCAATTAAGCTTCAAAAGTAAACAAAAGCATAAGCTTGTTTTTATAGGGTTCATAGAATGTTATTATCCCCATGACTTTTCTTTGTCCTCGAATTAAGGTACATCTACAATTCCAAAGAACTGTCAGTTGATGGAGAAGGTGGGTTTTAAAGTTTAATTTATTAGTGTGCTTAAAAGTACAGTTAGGTATTAAGCGTACCAAAAATCCAAAAGAAAAAGTGCATAAAAAAGAGAAAACTATGTGTCTAATCTTGGTGACCCTTTGTATATAGTTGTCTTCGTTGTAAAAAAAGACATTTAAACTTTTCTATTTGAATTTTTTACTTTAAAGACGTTATTGATTTAAAAAAATAATTTTTCGGTTTTAATTGTACTATCATTTCTTAATTTAACAATAAAAATACCTGATAATGTTGTTTTAATTAAATTTAAACCCTTATTCACATTCAATTCCATGATTTTCTGCCCGCTTAAAGAATATATTTCTATAAACGCATCTTCCGGTGAATTAACATAGATGTTTTTACCATCTGTCCACATTTCATGTGAAGTTGGATTCACATTAAATAATTCAAGCACTGGACTTGATTTAGTACCAACAAACTCATAAGCGCCTTGATCGTCAGCATTCCCTTGTGGCCTGAAAGTTCCAATTATATCATCATCAGGTGCATAATTGGCAGAAGCTTCATCAATACAAACCGAAGATGATGTAAGGTTCCATTCAGCCTCTTCTAAAATAGGGTTTACAGGATTATTACCTGCTGTAGTTGTTGGATTTTCAAAGTGCGGTCCATTTGTGCTGTTATTTGAAGCATCAAGATTAATATTAGCTTCATCTCCAGGAGGGTCAATATAACTTGGAGCATTCTCTATCCCATTATTATCAATATCAGGATTTTCGGTGGCATCAAAATAACTAATCTGATTCTCTTGTATAATGTGTTCCTCGTAAATAACATTACCCCAAATGATATTGTTATATATATTAACTCTGTTTTTCATGTCACCCACTGCTCTGTAAATATATATACCACCGCCATCGGCAGTATATGTCACATCAAAAAGAGTTTCCGCTTTATTATTACAAACAGTATTATTAATAATATTGATATAATCATAAACATTTCCGGCGTAGTTACTGGTATTACAGAAGATGCCAGCTCCTAATCCAGAGATTACCGGAAAGATTCCATGATTCATTTCATTTCTAACATAATTGTTTACGATAATACAGTTTTCTATAATACTTTCTTGTATAACCACATTTATGTAAATACCTCCACCGCAAAATGCGCTGTTGTTCCATAAATAACAATTTTGAACAGATCCTTGTGAAATGTATATACCTCCTCCATCACCAGAAGCTTCAGTAGCATAAAGAGAATTTTGAGAAATAGAATTTAAGGACATATCGGCAGTATTGGATACTATTTTACAATTTAATAAATCTGAATCAAAACAGTTAATACCACCACCATATGTTGCTTTATTGTCAGAGATCAAAGTATTCGTTACTGATCCCATTTTTTCATAAATTCCACCTCCAGCAATACTTGCATTATTATCAACAATATAGCAGGAAGAAACATTGCAACCATTTGGAGCATTTATTCCTCCACCAGATTGATCTTCCACAAAGTTCTGGGAATCGGCATTTGCATTTCCCTTGGTGACTGTAAAACCATTTAATTCGCTATTATTTATCTCAGCACATTCTTCAACAGGATCTATAAAATTAACCACTGTGTAACAATTGTCAGCAGGTTCATCCTTATATCCAATATCGCCACTTAGGATAACTTCATTTTTAAATTCCCATTCTTCCGTAATGCCATTATTATCCAAATCATCCAATATCCTTTGGTCAATGCTATTTTCTGTACCATAAAATCCACCAAACACTTTTTTGTTTTCCGGAATACTAAAACATTTAGTCCTTGGGTCAGAAGGTGAAAAAATTCCATTTTTGTCTCTGTCAGGATAATAAGTTCCTTTAGCCACCCAAACCTCTGGGATTCCCTTTGCGGAAAGAGCTGTTTGTAAGTTATCCATTGAATTTTCCCAATTAAACCCACTGCCATTGCCTGTTGCTTTTGGTTTAACATATAACCGTCCAAAAGATTCATAAGCACCAATATCTACTTTATCTTCATCATCATCAAATATTCTTGGATTACCAATTATGTCTGTAGGAATATTTTGCACGTAAATATTATTACCTTCATTGGCACATGCCGAAGTAGCTGTAATTCCCCAATTTGAATTTTTAAGTTCTAACTCTTCCGCTTGTCCATCGGCGCAACCAGTGAATGATGTTGGTTCGAAAAATCTCGGATAATTTAATAATGGATTGCAGCCATCATTTTCTTCAACCAATGCAATAATATTATTTCCATTATAGTTACCAGATATTCCTTTTGTTCCATTTAACACGGCACAATTTAATATTTCTGCAAAATCATTATTCGAATGTATTTGATCACTAAAATCAAAACTGTCTTCATTTGTATTTCCCCAAACTATTGAATTATATAAAGAAGAATTCTCTCCTAATGCCACAGCCATTCCTTGAAAACCAAAATAATCAG
>CAJVWU010000017.1 GCA_913009755.1 uncultured Bacteroidia bacterium | reverse complement strand
GGGGATGGAAGCATGTCTTACAGCGATTACATCAGCTTCGGTCTTGAGAATACAGAATGGGATGACAATTCAGGGGTTGTAAATGTTGAGAGGGACAGTTCAAGCACTCAGGGAACAGACCCTACCCAATGCAATTATTACAATTTTACAGTAGATGCTATGGATGTTGCAACAGACCCTTCAGAAAATGCCGATTCTGCAGGATTCACAGAAACGATTTATTTAGATGATTCATATTGGTCTAACTTTCCTTCGGATGATTCAATTCCCTTCTATTATCCTATGATACCGGACAGCACGGGGGGATACGCTGAAGCAACAAACCCTGTCCTCGGAGATATTCCTGTGAATTATGAAATGATTAACTCAACACAGGACGGCGACACAACTCAACCCGGGCATTACCAATATAATTTTGACTGGCAATGGACAGCGACAGACACCATATGTGAAAACAGCATAACTGACCCTCAGCACGTTGACGTATTCAAACCCGAATCAATGATTTGGACTTACGTTCCTCCGACAGACACAACAACAAGTGAAGAAGGGCACGACCCATCCGTAACCGGAGGACTTGCCGAAGCAAGCGACACTTTATTGCCGTGGTATAACACTAATGTTACTTATTCGGATAGTTTGGTATGGGCACAAGATTTAGATAGTTTGTTTTACAGAGAATTCTTTGCCGGCCCGGACATAGTCGGGAACTCTTACGACTCGGTGGCTGTTCAGCCGATTTACCAGGTTTACACCACAGGTTTGGATGAGCATCCTCTTTCGGGCTTTTTGTTGTATCCCAACCCGGCCACAGGACGGTTATTCATCTCGGCGAAAAGCCGGAAAGCGGGAACGACGGACATTACCGTATATAATTCCTCGGGCACACGGGTATTGGCTGCCGAAAAGGACTTTGCCGGAGAAAAGCCGGTTGCCTTAAACCTCTCTTCACTGCCGGCAGGATTATATTTTATCCGTTTGCAGACAGCCGGGCGGGCAGTGATGAAAAGGTTTGTGAAACGGTAAGTGTTCCGGCGGCTTCAGCCGCCGGTACGGCAGGGGCGTCGGAGATGACACAAATACAGCACATTACGTTTATGTATCATGAGCAACAATATTTAACTTTATTTACTTTTTGGTTCTTTTTAAAAAAAGCAGAATCAACAAGGTGCATAAATATTAGCTGTGGAAAGCAGTTGGAAAACACCAACTGCGGGAAGAATTTCGTAAATTTACCATTCTTTTTTAAAACATAAAAAACACAATCATGCATTTTTTTCAAAATCCAAACAAAAAGAGAACTTTCGGCAGCAAAACCATTGGAATTATTACCCTGTTCCTTCTGATCGGTATTGTATCAAAATCTCAGGAAATATCAACGGTTAAAGAAATTTATGATTTCAATGCCGGTGACATTTTCCATTTTGAAACAAGTACAGATGTTGACGAAGTTGTTAAGAATATTGAAATTCTTGACAAGTTTTATTCTAATGACAGCAATACAGTTAATTATATTCGAAAAATAAATTCAGAAACAAGTTCTATGGATCATCCGGATTGGGTTTTCAAGTCCTATATTGATACGGTCAGTTATCATGATCTGGATTCCCTAATCAATAACGGCGATATTGACTCGGTCTATTCAAACGAAGAGTTGTATAACAACAGGTTGATTAATGATTATTATAATAATTATGAATACGAGGACACTTATTATTCTTATAGTTTTGTGAAAGGTTGCGGGCAGGCATCTTATTACTGGAATCAATGGACGGGGTGGGTATATAATACTATGACAGATGAACTGGTTTATTTTAAAAAAGGGGATGAGGAGTGGGGTGAGCCGATTTATGTTTCAGTACATGAAACGAAAGATTTTTCTTCGGCGATTAAAATTTTTCCAAATCCCGCAAAAGGTTTTATTCAAATTAACTCCGCAAATAAAGAGATCAATGAGTTAAACATATTATCAATAAGTGGAGAAAACTTAAGGAGGATGGTTATAAAATCCAACAAAAAGAAGATTGACCTGTCCGGATTAAAACCGGGACTATATATCATTCAAATAAATGTTCAGGGACAATCTGTTTATAAAAAGTTAATTATTGAATAAATAGAATCCCTACTCAACCGGATTTGTGCCGGTGGCGTTCCCCTGCTCTTTACAGATTTGTGCCAAAAACACTTCTTTGGGGCAATCCGGAAGCAAAACAACAAACCGGACGGACGAGCTAAAAGCTAAAGTTAATAAGGCGTTAAAAATTTTGTATCATTGAATATTTCCTTCATTAAGGAGATTTCTTGTCCACCTGAAAAGTAAGGGACTGCACTACAGTCCAGGTGCTATCCACTTTATTCCAGGAATTTTTCTTAAGCGTACCATTCAGCCGGTATTGATTCCCGCTTCTTTTCAACCCGAGGTCCAAAGTCCGGGCACCTGAACCGATCAAAATGTAATACTTATCATCGGTTTTTGATTTTGAAAAACTTTCGGAAATGTAATTTGGTGCCTCCACATGAATAACAAGGTTTGAATCATACGTGTTTTCGATGTTTATATTCACCTCTATATTGTCAACAGTTTCTCCCGTGTTGGCTGTAAAGTACGTACCGGTCCCACTGTAATAACCCACCCATGAAAAGATGGGGCATCCCGTGCAATAGGTAAAGTTCTCTTTTTCCTTTTTACAATTTTGAAAACCAACAGCAATTAGGGCCAGCATGACAATGATCAGCTTTTTCATCAGCAGAATGATATTTTTAATTCATAAAACGGTTACACAAAAATAATCAGTTTATATCAATGAGCTCTTTGTACCTGAAGCAGGATGCCAGATGATCGTTGACCATGCCGGCCGCCTGCATAAAAGCGTAACAAATTGTACTTCCGACAAACTTAAAACCTCTTTTTTTCAGATTGCGGCTCATGGCATCAGATTCCATTGTGCTGGCAGGAATATCTTCTGATTTTTCCCACCGGTTGACTTTAGTCTTGCCTGCAGTAAATTGCCAGATATACCGGTCAAAATCACCAAATTCTTTTTGTATTTTCAGGAATTGTTGTGCGTTGGCAACTGTTGCCTTAAGTTTGAGCCTGTTGCGTATTATTCCGGGATTCTGTAACAGGTTCTGAATTTTATTTTCATCATACCGGGCAATGAGTTCGGGTTGAAAATTACTTAAAGCTTCCCTGAAATTTTCGCGTTTCTTCAGAATGATTGACCAGCTCAATCCGGCCTGAAAGGCATCCAGCACCATGAACTCAAACAACTTGCGGTCATCATGTAATGGCACGCCCCATTCTTCATCATGATAACGGATCATCAACGGATCATTTCCCGGCCAGGCGCAACGATCATTTTTATGTTTATTCATTTCGTTCGGTTTCAGTTTATTCCGGAGGCTTCAGCCTCCGGTACGGATTTTTTCGGCGACTGAAGTCACCGGTACATATGGTTTTAAACCTTGTTTTCCGCCAGTAACTTGCTGATGGCGCGGTGGTGCGCTTTTATTATTCCCTTTTCGGTGATGATCCCCGTTATGTATTTTGACGGTGTGATGTCAAAAGCCGGGTTTAATGCATCCGAACCCGGAGAACAAACCAAAACCCTCACTTTATTGTTGTTGCCATCAATCCCCGTTTGATACAATACTTCGTCGGGGCTGCGGTATTCTATCGGTATGTCCTTCCCTGTTTTGCATGCTTTGTCGAAAGTGGAAAGCGGTGCTGCCACAAAAAAAGGGACCCCAAACTCTTTGGCCAGGATGGCTTTTTCCAATGTCCCGATCTTATTGGCCACATCACCGTTGGCGGCAATCCGGTCGGCCCCCACAATCACCATGTCAATTTTTCCTTCAGCCATCAGTGATGCCGCCGCATTGTCGGGGATGATGACATGGGGCACATTGTCGTTGTGCAGTTCCCAGGCTGTTAACCGTCCTCCCTGGCTGCGCGGGCGGGTTTCATCAACATAAACAAATACCTTTTTGCCCTGCCGTTTGGCCAGATAGACCGGGGCAAGGGCTGTCCCGTAATCCACAAAGGCAAGCCATCCGGCATTGCAATGGGTGAGGATGTTGGCTTTTTTGTTAATCAATTCGCTTCCGTATTCCCCGATCTTTTTGGAATCACGGGCATCTTGTGTGGCCACTTTTTGGGCTTCAATCAGTGCATTTTCAGGTGAGATCAACCCGGCCTGATAAACCCTTTCGACAGCATAAAACAGATTCTTTGCCGTGGGACGGGTGTGCTCAATGTCGGCCCTGGCCTCACGAATGGTGATGGCTTTGGTCTTTTTTCTCGACATCAGGAAGGCCTGTGCCATGGCATAACCGGCGGCAGCACCAATAGCCCCGGCGCCGCGTACAGTCATATCGGTAATGGCCATGCAGGTATCCCAATAAGTTTTGCACTCATGTATTTTAAACTCAAAAGGCAGCAGGTTTTGCTGGATCATAAAAACAGATGATTCTTCCATCCAAACGGTTTGATATGATTTGTCGCCTACGAGCATGGTGGCATGTTTGATGTTTAACGTTTAAAGTTTGATGTTCGATGTTTTAAGTCGGAAGTTCATCCATGTCTGACTGTTTTTGTATTTCAATTTACTTTATGTCAACTGATTAATAACCAGCCAGGCCATAAGTCCCGCTCCGGTTTCCATACTGCTTTCGTCCACATCAAATGTAGGTGTATGCAGCATTGAGGTGATTCCTTTTCCCTTGTTGCCGGTTCCCAGACGGTAGAAACAGGCCGGGATAAGTTGCGAATAGCATGCAAAATCTTCCGCGGTCATCTGGGATTCAAGTTCCGCCACATTGGCTTTTCCGAGAAATTCGATGGCGGCATTTTTTGCCTGGCGGGTGAGGGCATCATCATTCACCAAAAAAGGATAGCCTTTGTCAATCACTGTTTCGCATTGGCATCCAAAAGCTTTAGCGGTGTTGCGTGCTGTCTCGTCAATCAGTTTGTGTGCCTTTTTGCGCCACTGTTCGTCATAAGTTCTGAAAGTGCCATGAACGGAAACTTCATCTGGGATTACATTCATAGCCCCTCCGTTGGTAACAATTTGTCCGAATGACAATACAGAGGGTGTCTGCGGGTTGGAAGCCCGGCTTACAATGCGTTGCAAAGCCGTTAAAATGTGGGCTGTGGCCAGGACAGTATCATCAATTTTTTCGGGCATGGCTGCATGACCCCCTTTACCGCGGATAAACAGATTGATCTCATCGGAAGAGGCCATATATTTACCACTTTTAAAACCCACTTTGCCGGCTTCCAGTTCCGGAAAAACATGTTGTCCGAAAATGGCATCCACAGCCGGGTGGGCAAGCACACCTTCTTCAATCATCTTTAGTGCACCGCCGGGGGCTTTTTCTTCGGCGGGCTGGAAAATAAGTTTGACGGTTCCTTCAAACTGATCTTTCAGATCGTTTAATATCCACGCTGTACCCAACAGGCAGGCTATATGCACATCGTGTCCGCAGGCATGCATAATTCCGGAATGTTGCGATTTGTATTCCACCTGATTTTCTTCGGTTATGGGCAGGGCATCCATATCGGCACGGAGGGCGATTATTTTACCGGGATTTTTTCCTTCGACCAACCCGACGATGCCGTAACCACCTATGTTTTTACGGTGGGGGATCCCCCGTTCCGCGAGCCATGCAGAAATTATATCTGCCGTGTTTTTTTCTTTGTAGCTAAGTTCAGGGTTGGCATGCAACTTACGCCTGATCTCAATAATTTCAGGTAATAAAGTATATGCCTGTTCTTTTATTTTTTCTAAAAAGCTCAATGTTATGTTTTATGAATACACAAATTTACAATAATACAAATACAGTACTATATCAGGGGAAAATATCGTCAAAGAAAAAGTTTGTCAGTATCCTTTGCATAATTACAGGAGCTTTTTACATTTGCACTGATGCATAAGCCTGTATTTAGAAAAAAAAAATTCCGTTTTCCCGTTAACACACTTATCGGAAGTTCATATTCCAATTTCATTACCATAACAAGTAAATACAGGATTGATAAAAAATATCACCGGAAGTATTATTTTACAAAATGGGTATGCCGGATACTGGATTTATTTGCATCTATTGAAGAAAAAAAACAAAAAGAAGTTCTTGAAAATTTTAAACTTGAACATCCGCCGATTTTTATCATCGGGTTCTGGCGGTCGGGAACCACTTTGCTTCATAACTTGCTTTGTAAGAATCCTCTTTTCGGGTATGTCACTACTTTTCAATCGGTTTTCCCCCATCACGTTTTATGGAATCAGAAGTGGCTTAAGCCCCTCATGACCCCCCTTTTACCTGAAACACGGCCCGGGGATAACATGGCATTTGATTTTGACTATCCGCAGGAGGAAGAAATTGCCGTTGGAAACAGGCAACCCCTCAGTTTTTACAATTTTTTTTATTTCCCCGATGATACGGATAAAATCATCAACGAGAGTTTATTGTTCAAAAATGTGACGGAAGACAAGTTGGACAAATGGAAGCAAGAATACTTAAAACTGATCAAAATGGCCCTGGTCAATACCAAAGGGAAATGTTTTGTTTCAAAAAATCCATCCAATACGTTCAGAATAAAAACTTTACTGGAAATGTTCCCCGATGCCCGGTTTATTTATCTGCACCGTAACCGTTATGATACACTTACTTCTTTCAGGAAGTTCGTCCATGAAGTAGATGCCGGAATAACTTTACAGGATTATGATCATGACCATCTTGACCGTGAGATGATCAGGTTGTACAAATTGTTGCATGAAAAATATGAGAAAGACAAATCACTGATTCCCGAAGGGCGTTTAGCAGAAGTCGGTTTTCAGGTATTTGAAGGCAATAAGCTGAAAGAAATTGAACGCATTTATAATGAATTAGGGTTAAAAGGATTTCGGGAAGCTTTGCCGGCTATGGAAAAATATCTGGAAACCATCAGGGGGTATGAGCGAAGCAACCATAAAAACAACGTTGCTTTCAGAAAAATTATTGATGAAGAACTCCGTGACTTTAAACGGAAAGATTAAGATACGTTTTAACTTTTTCCGGCTGTCCTTAAAAATAAATACTTTTGCATTATGGAATCGAAACGTCAGCACAGGATTTCAAAACAACTTCAGCGGGATCTGGGCGAGATCATGCAAAGGGAAATACCACATGTCATCAAAAATGCCATGATTACCGTTACCCAAGTGCATGTTACGTCAGACCTTTCGCTGGCAAAAGTTTACCTGAGCCTGTTTGCCACCAACGATAAGGAAAGCCTGCTTGAAAATATCAGGAACCATGCAAGTGAGATCAGGGGCAAGCTGGGAAACCGCATAAAACATCAGATGAGGTCGGTTCCCGAATTGCATTTTTATGAAGATGATTCGCTGGATTATATTGAGCGGATCGAGGAAATTTTAAAATAACGGGATGCAAGGTGCAGGGATGTAAAACACCTTCCGGAGTCCGCAGGTCCTGGTAGAGTGTCTCCAGGTAACAGGTTGCCGGGTGAAGGTTCGTATTATGGTAACAATGACGATTACATTGCACTTTATACCCTTCTTTTATAATTTTTAATATTGAAAAAGGAATATCGAACTTTAAACTTTTGAGCATCAGACTTTAAACTTTAAACTGATAAATGCAATACGATCCCATCAAACGCAAACTGGGTGTTTTTTTTAACCGGACCCCGGCATTCAGAAAATTATTTTATCATTTACTCGATGTGTTGCTCCTGCGCTCCTGGCACGTCAGAAAAGCGGTTAAATTGTGGGAAAAACAGATTACCGGGTCCCAAACCATCCTGGATGCGGGTTCGGGGTTCGGGCAGTATGATTATTTTATGGCCAGGCGTTATCCCGGCTGGACGATCAAAGCGGTGGATGTAAAACAGGAACAGATTGACGACTGTAATGATTTTTTCAGGAAGATCAAACTGAATAACGTGCGTTTTGATGTGGCTGATCTTACAAAATTTGTTGAAGGGGACACTTACAACATGATCCTCTGTGTGGATGTGATGGAACATATTGACGAAGATGAAAAGGTTTTCAGCAACTATTACCGGTCTCTGAAAAAAGGGGGCATGTTGCTGGTTTCCACCCCTTCGGACCAGGGGGGCTCCGACGTACATCACCACGATCATGATAATCACTCCGGTGACGGGAGCCAATCCTTCATTGATGAGCATGTACGCGATGGATATGGAATAGGTGAAATTGAGGATAAAATGAAACGAGCGGGGTTTTCAAAAACGGAAGTTTATTACCAATATGGAACACCCGGCAAGATGGCCTGGAAGATCAGCATGAAATACCCCATCGTAATGCTTAATGCTTCGTCCCTGTTTTTTATTCTTTTGCCATTTTATTACCTGATCACCTTCCCTTTTGTTTTGATATTGAATTACATGGACCTGAAAGCAAATCACAAAACGGGGACAGGGTTGATTGCCCAAGCGTGGAAGTAATGAAGAAAGGGGCGATGGCTTGATAATTCGATTACTTTTTCAATCCCGGTCATTTATGACCGGGTAATTGATTTCATTTTTTATTTGAACTTTGTACCTTGCAACTTTTATTTTAAAACACATCCTTGCAGTTTTCATTATACATAGCGCGGCGTTACCTGATTTCCAAAAAGTCGCATAACCTGATCAATGTCATTTCACTGATCTCGGTGATCGGACAGGCTGTGGGAGCAGCGGCCCTTATTATTGTGCTTTCGGTATTCAACGGTTTTGAGGACGTGATTACTTCACTGTATAACACTTTTGATCCTGATTTTGAAATTACGGCCGTGAAAGGAAAGACTTTTCCTGAAGATACCTTCCCCAAACAGGATATCCTGAACATTAATGGCATAAAAGCGGTTTCCGGTGTAGTTGAAGAAGATGCCCTGTTTAAATACGCCGACAAACAGTATATCGCCCGCATTAAAGGTGTTTCTGAAAATTATCCGGAGGTGTCGAAACTGGATTCTATAATCATTGACGGTTCATTGGTTTTGCAACAGGGGAATTCAAATTTTGCGGTGGTAGGGGCAGGAGTGGCCTGGTATCTCGGTATTAATATCAACAATTTAAAAAACCTGCTTACCGTTTATGTCCCCAGGCGTGGTGAAGCTTCTTCGTTTAATTTCAGCAGTGCATTCAATAATGAGGTGATCCATCCTGCCGGTGTGTTTTCCGTTCAACAGGAGTTTGACGAAAAATATGTCATCGTCCCATTGCGGTTTGCCCGCCAGCTACTTGATTATAAGGATGAGGTGACCTCAATGGAAATATTCCTTAAACCGGGCGCCGACGCAAAACTTGTCCAAAATAAAACAGAAAAGGTGCTGGGTCCACAGTTTGTTGTAAAAAACCGTTTTCAACAAAATGAAGCCCTGTTCAAAGTGCTGAAATCTGAAAAGCTCATCATCTTTTTAATCCTGGTATTCATACTTATCCTGGCCTCTTTCAATATGATCGGGTCACTGTCCATTCTGATTGTTGAAAAACTGAAAGACATTGCAGTCCTGAAAAGTATGGGTGCCGGAAAAAACCTGATCAGGAAAATATTTATCGCCGAAGGCATGTTCATCAGCTTGGTGGGCAGCCTGACAGGACTTTTCATCGGGCTGGTGCTATTGTTGCTTCAGCAACACTTCGGGCTGGTCAGCCTGGGTGGACAGGAAGGCGATTTCATCATCAACGCCTATCCCGTTAAAATGATTTTTACCGATTTTCTCAAAGTCTTCTTTACCGTCCTTTTCATCGGTTTGCTGGCCACATGGTACCCGGTTCGTTATCTTACCCGGAAATACAGGAATATTTCCCTGAAGCAGTAAGAAAGTTAGACGTTAAGAGTTTAGGGTCAGGAAGGAATAGTTTGAAGGAATTTGAAAACTGGGTTAATCAGTTGCCCGGTTCTTTTGGGCCGGGTTTTGGAATAATAAAATTAAGAGAATCATTGGTTATGCAGCCTGTACATTTGTATGGTTTATCTATTTTTGAAAAAAGTCAAACGCATGAAACATCCATGATTAAATATTTTAAACACACAAGAGCATGATTATAACCCCGATAGCCACGGGTTTCAACCCGTGGTAGAAAAAGAGGGTGAACCGTTTTGGCGGGATTTTTGGGGCGTGAGCAACCAAAAATCGTGACAAAACAAAAATACGGCAAATCAACATGTTACATAATTATAAATAGATGAAAAAAATAATCCACACCTCCAAAGCCCCCGCAGCCATTGGCCCTTACAGCCAGGCCGTTGAAACCGGGGGCATGTTGTTCATTTCGGGACAGGTTCCCATTGATCCGGAAACAGGAAAAGTTGTTGATGGCGGCATTACGGAACAGACTGAACAAGTCATGAAAAACATGGGCGCCATCCTGGAAGAAGCCGGTTATGGTTTTGCCGATGTCATCAAATCCACCTGCCTGTTGAGCGACATGGCCAACTTTGCAGCCATGAATGACGTTTACGGAAAACATTATCCCGGAAATCCGCCGGCACGGGCAGCGTTTGCAGTGAAGGAATTGCCGTTGGGGGTTTTGATCGAGATTGAGACAATAGCTGTTAAGTAATCCTGAATGAATGGCCGTGTTGATTTCGTTATCCCATGTCCCACTTCCAAAATGGTATAAGGGGAACTTCCTTATTGTTAATTTCCAGCGTATCTTCCTGATCATAGGTAATCATAAGTGCTTTTCGGGGGTTTGTTGTACCAATGGCTTCCGATAACCCTTTTATTTCACGGTCAATGTTGTCCTCATTTAACTCATAGCAAACCTGAATTGCGTAAATTATCGCATTCATTTCCATTACAATAAAATCACATTCATGATTATTCCTGTAGTAGTAAATCTGTTTGTATTTTCTACGCAGAGCCAAAAAAACCGCATTTTCAAGCATCCGGCCCCGGTCTTCCGAAAATGATAAAGAATTAACTGCAGCCAATCCCGTATCAATGGAAAATATTTTTCGTGGATTAATCATTTGTTTTTTCAACGAATGATCAAATTTTGGAACAGTAAACATTAAGTAACTATCAAGATAATAAGAAACAAAACCAACAGCAGTATTGGTTGATCCAAAAGAAAATATTTTTCGTAACTGATTATATGACATCAGTTTGGATGTATTACTCATAAGATAGAAAGCCATTTGCTTAAGGGTTTCATGCCTTTTTATTCCATAACGTACGGTGATGTCACGATATAATATATCATAAAATATCTGATAAAGGATTTCGTCATCATCATAATTCAAAAATTCAGGGAAACCTCCTTTTTTAAGGTATGTGTTAAATGAAGCGGCATCTCTGTTTTTATTTTTAAATGACAGAAACTCATTGTAGGAAAAAGGAAACAACTCTTTTGTTAAATGCCTTCCGGTTAATTTTGAACCCAATTCCCGGCTCAGCAATGAAGCATTAGAACCGGTAAGAAAAACCGCTAACCCTTCATCATGCTTGCCACGTATATATCTTTCCCATGCAGGTATAACCTGTATTTCATCAAAAAAAATATTCTGAATTCCCATTTCATTTATCAAATCGTCCAGACGGGTATAATCTGACATTTCAAATGCAGAAAGGCGGGGATCTTCAAAGTTTATAAATAAGGAATAATCAGTTTTCGATAAAATTTGCCGCATCAAAGTGCTTTTCCCGCAACGGCGAATTCCCGATATTATTTTTATAAACTCCCTCCCTGTAACCATGATGTTTTGCTCAAGTTCTCTGGCAATTCCCTGGGTTTTTACCAATCTGCTTTTTTGATTTTCGATGATTTGTTTAAGCGTTTTCTTTGGTATCACAATTTTATATATTTACAATATACACTAATATATTTTACAAATATACATTAATATATTTTAACAGGATATTTTTTCTTTGATTTTCTTAAATCCGGCGACCAATCCAGTTTTCGATCATCTCCAAGCCGTATTCCGTCATCACCGATTCGGGATGAAACTGCAATCCGGTCAAATCATATTGCCGGTGACGAAAAGCCATGATCAGCCCGTTTTCATCTTCAAGAGTTGCCTCAAGTTCATTTGGAAAAGTTGACTTTTCAATGATCCACGAGTGGTAGTGGCCGATGTAAAACTCGTGTGGCAATCCCCTGAACAGTTCAGCGTCAGTAAGTACTTTCCCTTTGTTACGAATTCCATGCATCGGTTCGGGCATCCTGACAAGTTTTCCCCCACACAATTGGGCGATGGCTTCGTAACCCAGGCAAATACCCAGGATAGATTTATCCGCCAGATGTTGTTTTACAAAAAGGAGCAAATCCCCTGCTTCGGAAGCAATACCGGGGCCGGGTGATATTAATACTTTTTCAAAGTCAAATGATTTCATTCCTGTCAACTCGTCGTTCTTTACCATGAAATAATCCTGTACCCCGGCTTGTTCAACCAGTTGGACAAGATTATAAGTAAATGAATCATAATTATCAATGATGAGCAGTGTCATAGCCTGGAGTGTTTTTTGATTTCGGCTAAACTACTTTGTTTTTTTAACAGAATATAATGTTCGTTTTAATGTATGTTTGCATAACAATAAAAGAAAAACATAGATTATGTTACATTACAGGGAAACTGTAAGAGACCTGATGGATGACGATATCTTTTCTTCGGTGTATGCATCACACAAATTACCTAAATATAAGATGCCGGAAAAGGAAAGTGATCCACGGGTTGTTTATCGGATCATTGCGGACGAACTCATGCTTGATGGAAACTCACGTCAGAATTTGGCCACTTTTTGCCAAACCTGGCTGGAAGACGAAGTCATTGCACTCATGAAACTGTCCATTGACAAAAACCTGGTTGATAAAGACGAATATCCTCAGACTGCCGAGATAGAACGCCGCAGTGTTCACATACTGGCTGATTTGTGGAATGCCCCGGATGCCGGCAATGCCATGGGCACTTCAACAACCGGTTCAAGCGAAGCCGCCATGTTGGGCGGAATGGCCCTTTTGTGGAAATGGAGGGAAAAACAAAAAGCAAAAGGCAAGCCCATTGACAATCCCAATATTGTAACCGGCCCCGTGCAAATCTGCTGGCATAAGTTTACCCGGTACTGGGATATAGAACTCAGGGAAATACCAATGGAAGGTGACCGTTATATTATGAATGCCGCTGAAGCCGTTAAACGCTGTGATGAAAATACCATCGCTGTTGTGCCGACCCTGGGCGTAACCTTTACCGGCCAGTTTGAACCGGTTAAGGAAGTGAGTAATGCACTTGATCAATTGCAGAAAGATACCGGTCTGGACATCCCCATTCACGTTGATGCTGCCAGCGGCGGTTTTGTGGCCCCCTTTTTATATCCCGATCTGGAATGGGACTTTCGTCTGCCCCGTGTAAAATCAATAAATGCTTCCGGACATAAATTCGGTTTGGCTCCATTGGGTGTCGGCTGGTTGCTTTGGCACAACCAAGAAAACCTGCCGGAAGATCTCATATTCCGGGTAAATTATCTGGGGGGCAACATGCCCGACTTCGCACTCAACTTCTCCCGCCCGGGTGGTCAGGTAATATCTCAATATTATAATTATTTACGTCTGGGCCGAGAGGGATATCACAAAGTTCATGCATTGTGCAGGGACATTGCTATGTACACAGCCGGGGAGATTGGGAAATTAGGCCCTTTTGAAATTATTTATGATGGAAGTGATGGTATTCCTGCTTTAAGCTGGAAAATAAAAGACGGTGCGAATCCAGGTTTTAACCTTTTCGATTTGGCTGACAGGTTACGGACACGCGGATGGCTGGTGCCGGCCTATAGCATGCCTGCCAATCGTCAGGATTTGATTGTACAACGTATTTTGGTACGTCATGGTTCAAGCTGGGATTTGTCCTACCTTTTTATTAACGATTACCGGGACGCCCTTGCCTATTTTAAAAAACATCCGGTATCCCGGCCGTTAACAAAAGAGGAGGCCGGTGGTTTCAGCCATTAAAGTCTGATATCCATGTTCATAAAAAGAGCCCGTCTTAACTTCCTTTGGCCTGAAATGTCATTAATGGCCATGGAAGCGAAAGCCTGAACGATAAAATGAACCCTTAAAAGCTGGTATCTTCGCTGATACAATCTAAAACTGTGGACAACCTGACTATCAAAACCCTGAATCATCTGGGTGGCAACCGGATTCCTTTTCTTTTTGTGATTGACTTTGCCGGAAAAAGTCCCTGGGTCTGTCCGCTAAGTGAAGTGGACAGCAGCGATGTATTATTTGAGGTAAATGGTGTTTCAAATTTTGTTCAGGCAACTTCTCTTGAAAAGCAACTTGATTTTAAATTCGAGGCTGTGGATAACACCCGGTACCAAAAAGCCTTTAACCGGGTACAGGAACACATCGGGTATGGGAATTCATTTTTACTGAACCTCACATTTCCAGGTAAAATTAAAACCAACTTTACTTTACAGGATATCTTCTGTTATAGCAAAGCCAGGTACAAACTCCGGTTTAAAGACCGGTTTGTTGTATTCTCCCCTGAAATTTTTATAAAAACCGAAGGTCGGAAGATCAGCTCATTCCCCATGAAAGGAACCATGGATGCCACCCTGCCCGATGCCAGGAACCGTTTGCTGAACAGTGAAAAAGAGCTGGCCGAACATTACACCATCGTTGATCTCATCCGCAACGACCTGAGCAGGGTAGCTAAAAATGTGAAAGTGGAAAAATTCAGAAATATTGAAAAGATCAAAACCCACCGGGGCGAATTACTTCAAATGAGTTCGATGATCACAGGCACATTGCCGGAAAACTATCACGAAAACTTAGGCAACATCCTGTTTAAGCTCTTGCCGGCAGGTTCCGTTTCAGGGGCACCGAAACGGAAAACACTTGAGATCATTAAAGAAGCCGAACAGTACGACAGGGGCTATTATACCGGTATCTTCGGCCTGTTCGACGGTGAAAATATGGACAGCGGGGTGATGATCCGGTTCATTGAAAAAACGCATGAGGGACTGGTTTACAAAAGCGGTGGCGGCATAACGGTAAAAAGCAATTGTGAAGATGAATACCGTGAATTGATTGATAAAATCTATATTCCCGTATAAACAACAAGTACTTGGCAGGGTATTTGCTAGTTTTCAAAAATCAATTTTTTAAAAACCCCAACCTATGAAAAAATCAATTGCCTTTTTTATCTGTTTATTCTTCAGTAGTATTTTCAGCTATGGACAAACAGCTTCTGTGGGAATTTTAGGGGGAATGAACTTTTCAAATATCAACGGAACCTATAATTCAGATGGTTATTCAACCAAAACCACAAAATTTATATCAAAACAGTTTGGCATTATTCTTTCCTATCCGTTGTCGGAAAAATTATCCCTGTTTAGTGATCCCGGCTATTATGAACAGGGATTTAATTATGAAACGGATGAAAATCTTGTTGGCAGTGCATCAGTAATAGGAAAAAGTAAATTCAAATACATTGACGTTCCTTTAACTTTAAAGATAGGGATGTTTAAAAATCAAATCTTTTATTTCAGGGCCGGTGCCTACTTATCATTTCTTCTTTCTGCCAAAAACAATGATACGATATATTATACAAATTCCGGATATAAAACAATAATCACCGAAAATGACCTTTCCAATGGAATGAATAAAACGGTTCTCGGTTTTATTTCCGGAATTGGTTTTGATATTCCAATACAAAAACACCTGAAACTTCTCGTTGACGTGTCCTATCGCATGGATTTATCCAATGCCATGAAAAACGGCCAGTCACAATTCGGCCCCAATGCAAACAATATTTATTATTTTTATACTGAAGAGGTCAGAAACCGCTCGCTTTCACTGTCAATCGGGTTGACTTATCATTTCTCAACAGGAAAGTGATGATGCTTTCCGGTTAAATCTTCATCGTTTTATATAGATTTGCAAAAATCATTCGTTATTAAGATTGCTTCCGTTAAAATAAGGGAAGGTCTTTTTGGGATCCGTTCAGGAATAAAAATATAAAACCATGATCTTCAACAATCATTTACCCATCACAAAGCAGGTTGACAAAAGGATCCTGCGCCGGATATTCAGAATGATCGGGAGATACCTCAATCAGAACAATTCACCGGACACCCTGGTGTTAAATTATCAAAAGCCCGGAGACCTGAAGAAAAAAATTGACCTGACGATCAACGAAGAAGGCATGGATAATGAATGGCTTATCAAAGTATTGCGCAAATATTTAAGGTACAGTGTCCGGACCACACACCGCAATTTCAGCAACCAGTTGTTCTCTGCTTTCACTTTTCCGTCATTTATCGGCGAGATCATTGCCACGCTCACCAATACCACCATGGCAACCTATGAAGCGGCACCATTGGGCACATTGATTGAACAGGAGATCATTGACAAAATGAACCGCCTGATCGGGTTTAAAACGGAAAACAATCCGGCCGACGGCATCATGGTTCCGGGCGGAAGTTATGCCAACCTGATGGGATTGCTCTGTGCCCGTTACAAGGCCATGCCCGAAACAAAAGACAAAGGGATCAACGGCATACAATTCAGGGTATTCGTTTCGGACCAGGCTCATTATTCCTTTAAAAAAATGATGAATGTAACTGGCCTCGGCACCGAATCGTTAACCGAAATACCTTCCGATGAAAACGGACGCATGAAAACGGATTTGCTCGAAAAGGCGATCAAACAGTCACTTGAAAAAGGGGAAAAACCATTTTTTATCGGGGCAACAGCCGGAACAACGGTTTACGGATCGTTCGACCCGTTCAGGGAAATAGCGGCCATTGCAAAAAAATACAATTTGTGGCTGCATATTGACGGCGCCTGGGGGGGAACCCTGCTGTTGTATAAAAACAAGAAAAAACAGAAATTACTTGATGGCATTGAACTGGCTGATTCCTTTACATGGGATGCACACAAAATGATGGGCGTTCCGCTGTATGCCTCATTTTTCCTTTCAAAACACGATGGGCTCATGCTCAAGTGCAATGCAGTACAGGGCGCTGATTATCTTTTTCATTCAACCGAGAACACTTCTCTGGACACCGGCCCCAAATCGTTGCAGTGCGGCCGGCATGTTGACGCACTGAAAGTGTGGCTGGCATGGAAATTCTATGGTGACCGGGGATACAGCAACATGATCAATGACCTGTATTCAAAAGTGAACTATCTGAAAAAACTGATCACCCAAAATCCGTGGTTTGAACTGATTGCCGATCCCCAGTATTTTAATGTCTGCTTCCGTATCGTTCACCCGAAAAACAGTATTGACATGAATGAAATGAACATGGAAATCCGTGACCGGCTGTTCAGGAGCGGAAGCTATTTTACCAATTATTCCGTTTCAAAAAACGGAATTGTATTTTTCCGGCTGATCGTCAACCCCAATTCCACAAAAAGTGATTACCGTGATTTCATGAACAAGCTGATCAACACAACCGAAAGCATTTTAAAGGAAAAATATCTGCCTGACCAAAGTGCTCACATTTTTAATACGGTGGAAGATCAATAGCCGGCAGAACTTTTGCGGATTTCCTCCCTTGTTGGTGTCCGCATTTCCGTGCCTCCCCCTTGGTGTCCTCCAACAACATAATTCTACGTATTAGCTTTCCTGATTTTTTTCGTGCGTGTAAAGATGTTATTTTCGCACAGGAATTTAATGAGCATATCTGATCGCCTTGAAACTCCTCGAAACCATACGATTTGAAAACGACGGTTTTGAAAACCTGGATTATCATCAGCACCGGATGAACCGGTCAAGGAAAATGTTGTTTAGGCGGGAAGATGAAATTGATTTAAATAAATATTTTTTTAAAAGTAGCTTTCGGATTACAAATCCGGAAGAGCGAATAAATGAACTAAGCTCGTCGGGATTTGCAATCCCGATGCAAGGAAAGCAATATATAGTCAAATGTCGTATAATTTATACCGAACAAATTGAAAAAACCGAATTCCTCCCCTACCAACGCCCGAAGATACGAACATTGAAAATAGTCGCTGATGATGAAATTGACTATTTACACAAATTCCTTGACCGGAAACCCATTGAAAAACTTGTTGCTAAAAAAGGCGGTTGCGATGACATCCTCATCGTCAAAAACGGTCTCATCACCGATACTTCTTTTGCCAACATTCTTTTTTTCAACGGCAAAGAATGGATAACACCGGCCCTTCCCCTGCTGAAAGGGACACAACGGGCACGGCTGCTTGATGAAGAAAAAATCCGCCCTGCCGACATCCGCCCGGAGGATTTGAGATATTTCCGGAAAGCCCGGTTGATCAATGCGATGATATGTTTTGGGGATGAGGTGGATATCCCGGTTGAAAATATAAAACCGTGAGGAATAAATCAGGTTAGGGGGGAAAGTGTTTGGTGTTAAGCGTGGTTATGTGCCCACTCATTCCGCCAAAGGATAAATCCTGTGGCTGTCGTTCATTCTGTCCCTTCGGGACGTTGATGACATCCCCGCAACCCATATCCCCCGCTTCACCTCACCAGCGTCACATTCCCCGCCACGCTTTGCGGCCCGCTGCCGGTGGAAGTTGAAGTGTAAACAATTTTATAAACGTAAGTGCCCTGCTCTGCCGGTTTCCCTTTGTAAGTGCCGTCCCAGCCCTGGTTGATGTCGGAGGTTTCAAAAATGAGCTGGCCCCAGCGGTTGTAAATGAACAGCCGGTAGGTTTTAACAAGGTCGTACCGCTGAACGGGTTTGAACTCGTCGTTCAGCCCGTCGCCGTTGGGTGTAAAGGCGTTGGGCAGCCAAAAGGGCTCGCCGCCCCAGAGCACCATGACCGTGTCGGCCGCCTGGCAGCTTTCTGTTGTAGTGACCAATACCGAATACAGCCCTTCCGTGTTGACCTGGATGGCATCGGTGGTGTCGCCCGTGTTCCACAGGTAACTTGCGTAGCCGCTGCCCGCCTTGAGGACAAAGCCGGGTTGGGCAAACAGGGTGTCAATTCCCGCAAAGGTGATCTGCGGGCTTTGATTGACAATCACTTCCACATGAGAACTGTCTGAACAATTGATGGTATCCGTAACAATTAAGGTGTAAATACCAGCTTGTCCTGTCTTTATATTCTGAATGGTAATCCTTTCATTGGTACTGTAATAATTATTCGGGCCAAACCACTCGTATTTAACATATCCTGAACCCCCGGTCACAAACGGGTAAGTTGTAATTTCACCGCCTTCACATACTTTTTTCGTTGAGGCCATGGATATTTCCGGACTTGTAAAAACCCGCAACGTCCCCACGTGATATTCTGCGCTGACTTCCTCTAATTGTTCATTGTAAAAAGCGCTTTCCCCGCCCTGGGCTGCCCAGTCAATGCCCGACAACCCTTCTTTTTTTGCCCCGAACACCAGTTCAAGCATGGTGGCATTGTCGTCCAGTGTTTCGGGCCTGTCGCCCTGCCAGGTGACAATTACCTTATCCGTGCCGGGGATGATGCTCACCTGCAGGTTGGGTTTCAGCACGGGGTTTACCTTCATGTATCCGTTGGTTTTGAGGATGCTGGTGTCGTAGGTGAGTGTGACATGGAATTTGTAAATGTCTTTGAAGTTGACCAACTTCAATGGAACCACCGCCGCATTGCCGATGCAGGTGGCGCCGTCCCCGGCAATGGCTTCGATGAGTTGGGAGATCGTACGTTCCACTTCCACGGTAAACATGGTATCGCAGCCAAAACCGTCTTTGAGCACACAATTGTAAGTTCCTGCCGTCAGGTTGGTGAACTTTCCGTCGTCCGTCTGAAAGGTTGCGCCGTTATCTATGGAGTAATAAACGGGTCCCGTATCCACCGTGGCGGTGATGTCAATCTCGCCGTTGGCCAGGTTGTCAGTTTCGGGGACGGTGGCTACTGAAACAACTTGCGGCCCTGTAATGTCTTTGATGACCACCGGGTTGTCTGCATACACCCCTTCGCAACCCGACGGGTCTTTCGCCCTGGCGAAGTAATTTCCCGCGGAAAGGTTTTCAAAAATGTTACTGTCCTGCCAGGTGGCGCCGTTGTCAACGGAATACAATAAATCTTCGGCTGCGCCCGCGGCTGTGACGGTAATTGACCCGTTGTCCTGCCCGCAGTGGCTGTCTGTTTTTTCCACTGCTGTTACTTCTATATTTCCGGCATCTTCGATGGTATAAGAATGAGAAATAGTGATGCATCCGTTGCCGTCGAAGATGTGGAGGAAATAATTGCCCACGGTGAGGCCGGCCAGGTCGAGGGAATCTCCCAGCAAATTGCCATCCGCATCGTACCACTCAAACGACAGGGGGTCTGTGCCGGTAACCTGCAGGCCGAGTATTTTGCCGTTGCTGCCGCCGCAGGTGGTGGGAACAAGCTGAAGGTTGTCTTCGTTGATGTCGGGCGGGGGGTAAAGGCCGACGTGAATGCTGTCCACTTCGGAGCAGTTTTCACTATTCGTTACCTGTACCCAATACCACCCCGTATCGGATACGGTAATTTCATTGATATTTTCACCAAAAGTCCCGTCGCTCCATAAATAAACCCCTTCTTCATCTCCGGCGTTCAGGGTAATGTCACCCTGTTTGCACATCAGGGTATCGGGGCCAAGGCCGGGGTGCGGGGAATCAGTTACGCTGACCACCCTCGATGTCCGTTCCACCCTGCCGCCGGGGTATTGGACCACAACCTTTACCTCGTATTCACCTCCCCGGCTAAAATAGTGGACAGGGTTTAGTTCTAATGAAATGCTGTCGGCGCCCGCATCAGGGTCGCTGAAACTCCAGCGGATATGTGATGGTTCGGGAATGAAATTGGACTGGAAAACAAACGGCTCACTCGAACACCTGCCTTCCCACTCAAAACGGAAAAGGTAGTCAGTAAGAATATTGGGGAAAAAGGGCCCTACCTTTCCCTGTTCTAAATCAATTGCATCAGCTTCATAATCACAGCCCGTACCACGCACCCAGGGTTTGTGGATTACACTAACATAGTCATAGGTGCCATAACTATCCGAAGAACAATAAATCTTCCCGTCCCTCGCCAGTTGAAGGCCTATGCCGGGGCCTGTCTTTATCAGAATCCGTGTGTCATAAAACTGTGCCGAATCTTCAATATATTGCATGTCATATTGATATAGTGGCAGCGGATTTAATTGATCAGAATTCCTAAGCGGACATTCAGCATTAAAGACAACATACAGGAATTTGGAATCGGGCGAAAACTCCACACCCCACGGCTCAAAGTTTTCACAACCATCTTCGCCATAATTCCTGATCGTATAAAGTAAATCAATTACACCGGTTTTTGCATTAAATTTGCAAATCTCTACATCCGGTTTTTCATAACCACCCAATTCTGTACGATATGCAGCTGCAAGGTATTTTTTATTTTGTGAAATTTTCATGTTCCCTTCAATATTTTCATAAGGCCTGTCAATAGAAGGGCTGAAAACGGCATTTGTATTGATTCCATTTTGCGTGAGCAGGAAAGCTGCATAACCGTCTTCGGTGAATTTACGGGTTACTATCCATATATTTTCACTGTTTTGCTGCCGGGCGGCCACTATTTTGTCCGCTGCATCCCAGGCATCTTCAAGCAATATGTTTTTTTCATTGGTCACCCCGCCAAGTCCGCCATCCAGGTCCATGTCAACAACACAATAGTATAAACCGTAATCTGCCGGCGGGCCTTCTGCAAATCCTGCTGTAAATACATAATATAAATTGACAGAACCCGGTTTTTGAACAATAAGTGCACCTTGCGAACTACTTATACTCCCTTTTATACTGTCACCATTTAGCATCACCTGCTTATTCCGGTTCCATAATTTCTCACCATTGGTTGCAAACAGGAAATGACCTGAAGAATCGCTTATGGACGCTGAGTTCATATATACATTGAAGAAACCATCCAGAACAACAGGCTGGCCGGTATTAAAATCCAATCCTGTATCATCTCCAAAATACCAAACATTGGCTTGGTTTTGGGCATGCGCAAAAGGAGAAATTGCCCAAATTAATAACAAATATATTAAACGCCTGTATGTAACCATTTATTTACAAATTTAAACTTAAAACCATCCCGCCGTTAATTTTGAGGTACAAAACAGCAGGCAGGATGGTTTAATTGATATTAATTAAGGTTTCCAACATTTATAGGAATTGGCGTAGGACTCGCAAAATCCGCACAGGTTTTTGGCCCGACCTGAACCCGACCATCGCAGGCATCATAAGGGGGATTGTCGTTGCAATGAAGTACAACCGTAACTGTAATATAAAAGCTTGGTGTATATTCATGAAATACTGCACAATAGCCTTCAATACCAGGCACATCAATAACTTTGCTGTTTTCCCAACCATTTGCTGTTGTATTAATCTCATCAAAGTCATGGCTGTTTGCCACATCACGTATGTAAACGTTAATCTTAAACACAGAATCGGCTGTAGCCGTGCAGGAACAATTGGGGTTCGAAGCATTCCAGGTTACATTTATCTGGTATTGGGCAAAACTTGCAGAAACCCCCAACAGGATTGCTGCCAAAAGCATTTTTTACCGGTTTATCATATAACCAAGCCACGCTGCAAGAACCGGTTTAATGCAGGGCAGCCCGGGCCGGATGAACTTGTTTTTGCCCAAAACATAAATTGTTTTTGTTTTTATGTATTTGGCTTTGTGTGGCAGGCCTGCCTTCGCTATTACGATAGCTACAGGGAACGGCGGACAGGGTCTGCCGATGTTCAGACTTCGGCGGACAAGGGGGGATGGGTAAAGCGCAGCATACCAATCATATACAGAATTATTTGTTGCAGATGCGTTGTTATTTTATTAATGGTTTGCATTTTAATCACACTTACATTTTGGCGGCTGACCAACCACCGAATATTTCGTTGATTTGGTTCTTTATAACAGAAAAATAATGTATGGTTAGGTTAATACCGTGTAAAGATAAGCATATTTAAAAGGAAAACAAGGAAGGGGGATGACAAGTTTCAGCCTATGCGAAAACATAGGGTTTGCAAAGAGAATTATTTGTTGTCAACTCATTTTTAACGGTTTTGAACTATTTGTTGTGTTTTTATTGTTCTGGCTTTAACCTTGTTTTATGGAACAGATAATTTTAAAACAGGTTGTCTCTTTTCTCTTGATTCACCCCACCTCTTAAATCCTCAAAATCAACATCCCTTATTCTGTTCACAATATTCTCAATTTTCTATTTTTGTCTGCTAAACACCCTCACATGAAAATCCTGAAGATATCCTTATTATCACTTCTGATCCTCATCATGCTTGTTGTGGGGGGCGCCTGGCTGTGGTTAAAAAACACGGCGCCGGTTTACGACGGCACTTTAACACTAAAAGGTTTAAAAGGTAAAACGGAAATCATTTATGATGAATACGGCGTCCCGCACATTTATGCTGCGAACGCCCACGATGCCTATTTTGCCCTGGGTTATGCACAGGCGCAGGAGCGGCTGTTTCAGATGGTGATGATCAGGCGGGCAACCAGCGGCAGATTGTCAGAAATACTGGGAAATGAATTTCTAAGCATTGACAAAATGATGCGTACTTTATCCATCCGTAAATCGGCAGAAAAAAACGCATCTTTCTTTTTTAATACAATTGACGAACACTATAAAAAACAAGCCCTCGCCTACCTTGAAGGGATAAACAGTTTTATTGAAAACGGTACATTGCCCGTTGAGTTCACACTGATCGGGTTTAAGCCTGAAAAATTCACCCCTGCCGATATTTACACGGCCATCGGATACATGTCATTGGGTTTTACGGCTGCCCTTTCGCAGGAACCCATGGTCACTTACATCAATAAGAAACTGGGAAATCAATACCTGGTGGATTTCGGGCTGGACTCGCTTTCCAATGCAAAACTTTATGACCAATACGCCGGGGAAGCCAAAATATTTGATATGGCCTTTTCCTCAGGCGGTCTTCAGAATTACCTGCCTGTTCCGATCTGGGAAGGATCGAACAACTGGGCCATGAGCAAAGAAAGGTCAAAATCAAACAAAGTGTTGCTTGCCAACGACACACACGTCAAATACTCTCAACCGGCTGTGTGGTACGAAGCCCATTTGAATTATCCCGGTTTTGAAATGTTCGGTTATTACCTGGCCGGTGTACCTTTCGCCCTGATGGGCCACAACCGGCAATATGGCTGGGGACTGACCATTTTCCCTTTTGATAATATGGATTTGTACCGTGAAAAACAAAACCCTGACAACAATGCACAATATTGGGCAAATGACCACTGGGAAAACTACCGGGTTGATAAACAGGTTATCCGGGTAAAAGGACAGAAAGATGTGATTTTAAACATCAAATACACACGCCACGGTCCGGTTTTAAATGCGGTTCTGAAAGATGTTAACAAGCTGGAACACGAACCCGTAAGTTTATGGTGGTCAGTGAACAAGCTGGAAACAACCGCCTTGGAAGCATTGTATGATATTAACAATGCAAAAAACATAACTGATTTTGAAAAAGGAGTGGGGAAAATTGACCTGCTCGGGCTGAATGTGGTTTATGGCGACAAAGACGATAACATTGCCTGGTGGGCTGCCGGAAAAATACCGGAACATCCAGCTCATGTTAATTCCAAAATGATATTGGACGGCGCTTCGGGAAAGGATGATATCCTGGGATTTTATTCTTTTGATGATAACCCCAAAAGCATCAATCCTGAAAATGGTTTTGTCGGCACATCCAACAATGCCCCGCCGCGCGTAAAGGGTATTCTTTATCCCGGCTATTATGCTCCGGGCTACCGCGCGGAACGGGTTAAACGTTTGGCTGACAGCCGGGCAAAATGGGATGCCCCGGACATGAGTCGGATACAGCTCGACAATCTTTCGGAAAGGGATACCATGCTTGTCAGATTAATATTGAAAACAGCCGGCATTGCAACAATTAAAAGAAAAAACAAAACGGCTTCCGGGGCGATGGATATACTTGACCGCTGGGGCGGAACATCCAACACATCCGGCATCGGGGTTACCATTTATAATCAGTTGCTCTATTTTATTTTACGCAATACGATGCAGGATGAACTGGGTAAAAATAACTTTGAAAAAGTTGTCAGTGCCGCATTTGTCAGATCGGGCATTGAAAATCTTTTTTTAAATGAAAATTCCGTTTGGTGGGACAATGTCAAGACACCGGATAAAAAAGAAACGCGGGAAGAAATTTTTACCGTGTCGCTGATGCAAACCATGGATGCCCTTGAAAACCACAGCGGAAGTGATATTTCCAAATGGCAGTGGGGTAAGGTTCATACACTTACACATATCCATCCCATTGGCCGGAAAAAACCGTTTGATAAAATATTTAATGTGGGGCCGTTTGCCCTATCCGGGTCAAACGAGGTAATTGACAAGGAATCTTTTAATTATAATGCATCAGGCATTTACCCGGTCACTATGGGGCCTGCCATGCGCCTGCTGCTCGATTTCGGGGATCCGGAACATGCCCTTTCCATCATACCCACAGGACAGTCGGGCAACATCATGAGCCTGCATTATGCCGACCAGGCTGAAATGTTTGTCAATGGGAAATACAGAATTCAATACATGAACAAAAACGAATTGAAGGACACCCAGGTGTTGAAACTGACACCTGGAAAATAAACCGTTTTATTCAGGCGTCAACAAATTCTCAATTACCCGGGGATAGAATTCATATTCCAGTTTATGGATCCTGGCAGCCAGAGTATCCGGTGTATCATCTTCCAAAACAGGAATTTCTTTTTGAAAAACAACCCGGCCTTCATCGTATTTTTCATCCACGTAATGAATGGTAATCCCTGAATATCTTTCCCCGTTATCAATCACTGCCTGATGCACGCGGTTGCCGTACATCCCTTTTCCTCCGTATTTTGGCAACAGGGCCGGATGAATGTTGATGATCTTTCCCCGGAAGGCATCAATCAGGTTGCCGGGCACAAGCCATAAAAACCCGGCCAGGACGATAAGGTCAATATGCTTATCCAAAAGAACCTGTAATACTTCTTTCGTCTTATAAAAGGCATTTCTGTCAAACACCAGTGTGGGTATCCCTAACCGTTTAGCCCTTTCCAGAACAAACGCTTTTGGGTTGTTGGTGAGGATAATGGCAACGCTGATCCCGGGTTCACCGGCAAAATATTTTGAGATATGTTCGGCGTTTGTACCCTTGCCTGAAGCAAAAATGGCGATGTTTTTCATGGCTTATTATTATCAATCTCCAGGCATCAAAAATAAGAAGAATTCCCTGTTTCCAAATAATTGTTTGTGTTGAGTTTCCTGTTGTTAAAATTACAAAGATTTGATTTTCAAAATATCCGGGTAATTTTTTCAGAAAATATTGTTTTTTATCCCATTAATGTCTTTCTTTGCAGGCAGTTTAACCAATTAAATATTAAAAATATGTCAGACATCAGAGCTAAAGTAGTAAGCATTATTGTTGATAAACTTGGAGTAGAAGAAAGTGAAGTTACCGATGAAGCAAGTTTCACCAACGACTTAGGTGCCGATTCCCTTGATACGGTTGAGCTGATCATGGAATTTGAAAAAGAATTCAACCTTTCTATTCCGGATGAAGAAGCTGAAAAGATCGAAACCGTTGGTGATGCCGTTACATATATTGAGGCACACACTTAAAAAACATTCTTTAGTATGAAGTTGAAGCGGGTAGTAGTTACGGGCATAGGCGCAATTACTCCTGTCGGAAAGAATGCAGGTGATTTTTGGGATGCGTTGTTAAATGGCGTGAGTGGAGCCAATCCGATCACGCTGTTTAATAGTGAAAAATTTAAAACCAGATTTGCTTGCGAGGTGAAGGACTTTAACCCCCTTGACCATTTCGACAGGAAAGAAGCGCGCAAATATGACAGGTATGCCCAACTGGGAATGGTAGCCGCCATCGAATCGGTTAAAGATTCAGGATTGGATGCCGAAGGCATTGACGGTGACCGTGTTGGTGTTATCTGGGCTTCAGGCATTGGCGGGCTCAGGACTTTTCACGATGAAGTCATGGATTTTGTCAAGGGAAATGGAACACCACGTTACAACCCTTTTTTCATACCTAAAATGATTGCCGATATTACGGCAGGCCATATTTCCATTAAATACGGTTTCAGGGGCCCTAATTTTGCTACGGTTTCTGCTTGTGCATCGTCTGCCAACGCATTGGCTGATGCCTATAACTATTTGAGACTTGGCAAAGCCGATGCATTTGTCACCGGGGGGTCCGAATCAACCATTACCGAAGAAGGTGTCGGGGGCTTTAATGCCATGCATGCCATTTCAACCCGTAACGATGATCCGAAAACAGCATCACGGCCTTTTGATAAAGACCGTGACGGGTTTGTTATTGGTGAAGGGGGAGGAAGCCTTATTTTTGAAGAACTGGAACATGCCAAAGCAAGAGGTGCAAAAATCTATGCCGAAGTGGCCGGGGCCGGACTTTCAGGGGATGGATACCACATGACAGCTCCCCATCCCGAAGGCTATGGTGCTTATCTGTGCATGAAAGCTGCCCTTGAAGATGCCGAACTAAAACCCGAAGACATTGATCACATCAATACACACGGCACTTCTACACCGGTTGGCGATATTGTTGAACCCAAATCCATATTGAAAACCTTTGGCAATCATGCTTATAACATCAGCATCAACTCAACTAAATCCATGACAGGCCATCTTTTGGGAGGGACAGGTGCTGTAGAGGCTATTGCAACACTACTCGCGGTAAAAAATAATATGGTGCCCCCTACTATCAATCATTTTACCGATGATCCTGAAATTGACAACAAACTTGATTTCACTTTTCATCAAGCCAAAGAACGTACTATTCATGCTGCGTTAAGCAATACTTTCGGTTTTGGGGGACATAATGCTTCTATCATTTTTAAGAAATTTACGGACTAAGACTTGTTAATTTTGACAGGGCTAATTAAACTATATTTCACATCAGATAAACCTCTTTATAAAGCGATAAAAAATATTTTTGGATTTTATCCTGAACATATCTCTTTATATAAATTGGCTTTCCGTCACAGATCAGCTTCCGAAAAAAAGATTAACGGCCTGAAGTTAAACAATGAAAGGCTGGAATATCTGGGCGATGCCATTTTAAGCGCCATTGTCGCCGATTTACTTTTCAAACGTTTTCCTTACAAAAACGAAGGTTTCCTTACACAAATGCGCTCGAAAATAGTAAGCCGTTCATCCCTGAATCATCTTTCAAACAAACTGGGATTAAACAAACTCATTAACCTGTCCACTGATTTATCCCTGGGCGGCAGGTCGGCACCGGGCGATACTTTTGAAGCAGTTGTGGGAGCAATCTATCTTGATAAAGGTTATGGCTTCACCCGGAACATCCTCATAAAACGAATCATTAACATTCATTTCGACCTTGATAAACTTGTTAATACCGAAGTGAATTTTAAAAGCCGGGTGTTGGAATGGGCACAAAAAGAAAAGCACGAATTAATATTCCGGGTGATTGATGAAATAGGCGAAAAGCAAAGCAAACAATATCTTGTAGCTGTAATTGTTGACGGAAAAAACATTGCACAAGCACAGGATTATAACATCAAAGGTGCTGAAAAACTTGCCTCGGAAAGGGCGTGGCAAAAACTAAACGACTAAAATTTAACCATTGTAAACTATGATTTTTTAAACCTGATACACAATAACAAACATTTTGTTATTATCTTTGAGCGAGCAAACTGGAAACATGAACAAAAAACTTAAAATTGAGTCGAATTTATTCGAAGGGTACAGTTTATTGGCCCTTGTCACTCATCTGAAAGACTATCGTCTGGCCTATTTCATCAATGATGAACTAAATTTTCAATTAAAAAAATATGATGATCTCAGCATATCAGGGAAAGAAAGTGCTTTTTCATGGTATTACTACAGCCAGGGCAGTAATTATTTAAGGTGTATGCTAATCTCCAATATAGATGAAAAAGGCAGGCTGATCCCGGGCCAGCGAATAGATTTTTTCCTGTTGTTTAAAAATATTGTTGACAAAGACCAGTTGTCGGGGATACTTACCAGCCTGAGGAAGATTCCCGGAATTATGGCAGCCTTTGAGATTGACATGTTAACCCTGCGGAATATGGATGTTTTGCTTGAAGCCATCGAAATGCACGAACTGGGTCAGATTATCAAACCGATGATCAAACAGAAAAAACCTTTGTCTTAAGAACATCCCCATAACAAAAAACCTCTTTTATCGTTTATCTTTTATGAAACCGGAGAAAAAACTTTCGGCATATTCAAAGTATTTTAACGAGAAAAAACTATTCAAAAAATTGAAATCGGTTTCGGGTGCCATTAGTGCCAACATGTTGTATTACATCCTGGTCCTGTTCTATCTGGTTTCCGACAAAAGTGTCCCGTTCAAAACACGAATGATTTTTGCTGCTGCCCTGGGATACCTGATTTTACCCACCGACCTGGTGTCCGATTTTATTCCGGGATTGGGCTTTACCGATGACGCAGCCCTGATTGCCTTTGCAGCCGGCCAGGCCGTTAATTATGTTACACCTGAAATAAAAGCCAAATCGCTCAACACACTTGAAAAACTTGTGGGATGCAAAGCTGCTGAAAAGGTCAATAAAAAGGATTTCTTTAAAGCGGGTTAATAAGATGCCTGAAACTGTCTCAGAAAACGGATATCGTTTTCAAAATAAAGCCGCAGGTCATTCACCCTGTATTTGAGCATGGCTATCCTTTCTATTCCCATTCCGAAAGCAAATCCGGTATATTTTTCGCTGTCTATATCACACGCTTCCAAAACATTGGGATCAACCATTCCACAACCCAGAATTTCAACCCATCCGGTATATTTACAAATATTACATCCTTTGCCCCCGCAAATATTACATGAAATATCCATCTCGGCCGAAGGTTCGGTAAACGGAAAATAGGAAGGGCGGAAACGGGTTTTTGTATGTTGCCCGAACATCTCACGGGCAAAAAAATACAGGGTTTGTTTGAGGTCGGCAAACGAAACCTGTGTATCTACATAAAGTCCTTCAACCTGGTGAAAAATACAATGAGCCCTGGCGGAGATGGCTTCGTTGCGGAAAACACGGCCCGGCGAAAGTGTACGAATGGGTGGCTGTGTCTTTTGCATAACCCTGACTTGTACGGAAGAAGTGTGTGTGCGCAATAAAATATCAGGACCTTTCTCAATAAAAAAAGTATCCTGCATATCACGGGCGGGATGCTCGACAGGAAAATTCAAGGCGGAAAAATTATGAAAATCATCTTCAATTTCAGGACCTTCGGAAACAGAAAAGCCAATCCGCGAAAAAATATCAATGATTTCATTCCTGACCAGCGAAAGGGGATGCCTTGTCCCGATGGCCTCAGCAGCAGGCAGGGTCAGGTCCCGACCGGCAGCCGGTTGATCAGCCTTTTGTTCCACCTGTGATTTCAGGGTTATGATCTTTTCTTGTACAGCCTGCTTCAGGTTGTTTATCATCTGCCCGATCTCTTTCCGTTCAGCCGGAGCAACATTTTTGAATTCGCCGAAAAGTGCCGGGATGAGTCCTTTTTTGCTCAGGAACTTAATCCTGAATTGTTCAAGCTGTTCCGGATTGTCGGTTGAAAACGCTTCGGCTTCTTTAAAATATTTGGCAATGGTTTCCTTCATGGTCTGTTATTCGAGTATCTCAATATTCATGTCAATTTCTTCAAGCGGCTTGTCCCCGGCATTGGTTTTGACCGCAGCAATTTTATCAATCACATCAAAACCGTCGAGCACTTCGCCAAAAACAGTGTATGCTCCATCAAGATGAGGTGTGCCGCCAATGGTTTTATAAACCTGGCGCTGCTCTTTTGTAAAAATATGTCCTGTTTTTGCCGAAACGGCATTGAGATACTGATCGGTAACACGTTGTCCCTGCACGATATAAAATTGCGATCCGGAACTTCGTTTTTCAGGGTTTACTTTGTCACCCATACGCGCTGCAGCCAGGGCTCCCTTTTTGTGAAAATGGTTGGGGAGGATTTCGGCAGGCAGGGTGTATCCGGGGTCGGTCCGTCCGTCTTTATTGCTCCCTCCCTGTATCATAAAACCGTTGATCACCCGGTGAAATGGTGAGCCGTTATACCATCCTTCTTTAACCAGTTTTATAAAATTATCACGGTGGACAGGGGTGTCGTTGTATAGTTTGGCCGTGATGTCCCCAAATTTAGTATGGATAACGATCAGGGTTTCGGGCTTCGTCGTTTGCGACATTAATGGGATACTTAAAAATAATACTAAAATAATTGTGATCTTCTTCATCATTTTATTTTTATTTAGAATAGGCAAACATAGCAAAAATGAACGGTAAACCTGTTAAGGATTTTTTCCCTTTTCTTCCAAAAAACATTTCCGGCAAAGTGGTTCATAAGCTTCAGTTTCGCCGAGAACCACAAGCTTATCGCCTGCGACAATACGGTGCGAATAATTGGCCAGGCTTCCACAACGGATGCAGATAGCATGAACTTTTGTAACATATTCGGCGATTGCAAGAAGTTCGGGAACAGGCCCGAACGGTTTCCCAAGGTAATCCATATCAAGTCCCGAAACAATCACTCTTTTACCCTTTTCAGCTAACTGGTTACATACCGAGAGCAGTTCGTTTCCAAAAAACTGGGCTTCATCAATACCGACAACTTCAAAGTCCTCTGCATAAAACAGAATTTGTGAAGCATTTTCAACCGGGATGGAGGACTCTTTTTTGGCATCGTGCGAAACCACATCACGGTCATCATAACGCGTATCAATAGCCGGTTTAAACACCTCCACCTTTTGTTTGGCGATACGTGCCCGGTTCAGCCTTCTGATCAGTTCTTCGGTCTTGCCCGAAAACATGGAGCCGCAAATTACTTCAATCCATCCGATGCGGAAATTGCCATTGTGTTCTTTTTCGAGAAACATCTAACTTTTTTAATATTCTTTCTACCTTTGAAAGGTACAAAATTACAATACTTTTCAGCACAAACACGAGTGAAGTTAAACCAAACTCAACCAGATCATGGAAAAAGATAAATTACTCAGGGATATTGAATTACAAGTTGAATTCATCCAGGCCCATGTCCGGCGTATCCGTAAAAGCAATGGTAAAATACATGCCCTTGACCGCGACATGTTACTGAACAAAACACGCAACCTCTATGAAAAACTTCTTCAATTGAATGAAGTTGAGGAAACAAAACCACCTGAAAAGACAATTGAACTGCCTGAAACCATGCCCGCTGCCGGGATCCCCGAAAAAGCAGACAGCAAGAAACACATTAGTGAGGAAAAGATGATCCGTGAAGAACCGCAGACTGAAAGCATACAGGAGAAAGATATGCCGGCAGATACAACTTCTGAAATACAGGAAGGACCTCCGCATAAAACAGAAACAGAACCTGTTGACAAAATGGAAGAAGGCCCTGTAAATAAAGCAGGGGGCCTTGTTCGTGAAACACCAGAAAATACCGCTCAGAAAGAAAAATCAGAAAAACATGAAACTTCTGCGTTTGACCTTTTTTCTTCAACGCAGGAAACCATTGCCGATAAGCTTGGCCAAAAAGAAGAATCCACAATTGCAGATAAAATGAGCCGTCATCCGGTTAATGACCTACGCCAGATCATTGGCATCAATGAAAAATTTCTGTTTATCAATGAGCTTTTTAAGGGTGATATGTCACGCTACAACAAAGTAATTGACGATTTAAACAAAATAGAAAACGCCGAAGGGATCCGCCGCTATTTTATCGAACTAAAAGTTGCCAACCAGTGGCCTGACGATATGGAAGCTTTTCTTAAGTTACAGGAACTGGTCAACAGAAAATTCACCTGAAAACATAGCCGATGAATCCGGTAAAACTTTTTATTGTCCCCACCCCTATTGGCAACCTTGAAGACATGACATTCAGGGCCGTCATAATTTTGAAAGAAGTGGATTTGATTCTGGCCGAAGATACACGGACAAGCAGTAAGCTGCTGCAACATTTTGAAATCAGCAATAAACTTTTTGCTTACCACCAGTTTAATGAGCACAAAGTCCTGCAACGGATTGTTGACCGTCTGATGGAAGGGGAAACGATGGCCCTGATAAGCGATGCCGGAACCCCCGGCATTTCCGATCCTGGATTTTTACTGGTACGCGAATGTATTAAAAATGATATTGAAGTAGAATGTCTTCCGGGGGCAACGGCTTTTGTCCCCGCCCTCGTCAACTCAGGATTTCCCTCTGATAAATTTTTCTTTGAAGGATTTCTTCCCCACAAAAAAGGCAGGCAAACCCGTCTGAAAGAGCTGGCAGAAATGCCTTACACACTTGTATTTTATGAATCACCCCACCGGCTGTTAAAAACCCTTGAACAGTTTATCCTGTTTTTCGGCCCGCAACGCAACGCTTCCATATCGAGGGAATTGACCAAGTTGTACGAAGAAACCATTCGCGGAACACTTCAGTACCTTTTTGACTTTTATAAAGACAAAACAATAAAAGGCGAAATCGTTATTGTTGTCGGACAAAAGGAATAATTCGCTCCTCTTTTTTCAATATGCCCAATCATGAGGAGGCAGATTTCCAACGGTTACAACACATCCGGGATTCAAAATTCTTCTGTCATCAATCACCCCACAATTTGACTTAAAATTTAAAACTCAAAGCTCCACCCGAAAGATTTCGGGGCAAAACTGCTATGTCCGTATCCGTACATCTCTGTTCGGATTACATACAAATCAGAAGATGAAATAAATACCGTAAAACATTCTTATTATGTTGATATATAATCTTATATAATCTTTGGCATAATATTAGCTACTGTATTATCAACTAACTTTAAAAAAATACTACAATGAAAACAATAACCACCTATCTGATCACTTTGATGCTTACGCTTGCCTTTTTGTCAGCCGGAGCCAATACCGGTCCCTGGTTTGATGATGAAGGATATATAAATGATATTCCCTTCGATACTGAGATGATTGTTCATGATTACATAACTCAGTTTTTGGATTATTCTTTTGAAGACGAACCGTTCATTGACGACATGCCTTTCAATACCGAAGGTATTGCTGCCGGTTGTAAATATAAAAAAGCGCTCAGCGTTATTTTCAATCTTGAAGACGAACCCGATATTGAGGATATCCCTTTCGACACACGGGTTATTTCAGAAAAGTCAAGATACCAGACTGCTATTGAGCAAGTGTTTTATTTTGAGGATGAAAAAGATATTCATGATATGCCTTTTGACATCCGGTTAACGGAAACGATAAATCCTGAAAAGTGAACAGCCGGTCGGGATAAAACACAATACACCTTTTGATGGTTCAAAGGGGATAACTGAGTACATCCAGCTGCTTGCTTTTTCCATTTTGTACAATTACTTGATTTAATGGCTGCGGGTACACGAATCATCATTCGCGCATCCACGGTCATTATAAAATCATTCCAGTCTGTTTTTAGTTTAATATTCCAGACACATCGCAATTACCTGTATTTTTGAATCAAAATATTTTGATTTGGATTACACTTACAAATACCCCCGGCCTTCGCTTACTGTTGACGCAGCGGTTTTCAGAAAAAAGAAAAATAATACAGAGATATTGCTTATCCGCCGCGACCGTCCGCCTTATGAAGGCGAATGGGCCCTGCCCGGAGGTTTTGTGGATATGGATGAAACACTGGAAGAAGCCATAGCCCGGGAACTGGAAGAAGAGACCAGCCTCTCCGGAATTGATCTGCAACAACTGCATGCCTTCAGCGCCATTGACCGTGACCCGCGGGGTCGGACGGTATCGGTGGTTTTTTGGGGAATACTTCAAAACGATCAGCAGGCCAAAGCCGGTGATGATGCACGGGATGCTGCCTGGTTTGAAATTTCCAAACTGCCCGAACTTGCATTCGATCATAAGGAAGTGGTTGAAACGGCCATTAAAACCCTCAATTCAACCCTTAATAATCAGGATAAAAAAACTTAGTTTTCCATGTGCGGCAGATTTCAACTATCGGTAAAGGGAAAACACATTTCGGAGCGCTTCAATGTGGAAGTGTTTGATGAAATGTACAATCCCCGATACAATTGTGCCCCGTCACAAAACCTTCCGGTCATTACCAATGCCGAACCCGGAAAGCTAAGTTTTTTTAAATGGGGGCTTGTCCCTTTCGGGGCGAAAGACCCGAAAATCAGTTTCAAACTTATCAATGCCCGTGCAGAAAGCATCAGCGAAAAGCCGGCTTTTAAAAATGCTTTCAAAAAACGAAGATGCCTGATTCCGGCCAACGGTTTTTACGAATGGCGTAAAGATGAAAACAAAACCCCGTTCCGGGTTTTCCTGAAAAATGAAGAATTGTTTGCCATGGCGGGCATTTGGGAAACATGGAAAGATTCCGGCGGTCGTTCGGTTCATTCCTTTTCGATTATTACTACCCAAGCCAATCCGCTTGTGGAAAAAATCCACAACCGCATGCCGGTCATCCTGCACCCGGAAGATGAGGAGGCCTGGCTTAAGGAAAACGATGAAACTGTCCTGAAAAAGTTACTTGTCCCTTTTGAAACGGATAAGATGGAAGCTTACCCTGTTTCCAAAAAAGTGAATTCGCCGGCAAACAACAGCCCTGAACTTATTTCTCCGGCAGGCCAAAACCAGCAGGGTCTTTTTAATTTCTAAACGCAACGGTTGGGTTGTCAGGTTTGGAAAATCCGGATGTTTTATCCAGACCCCAGTCTCGCGAACCTGCATGGTCTGGCTGGATGCCTTGCCAGTTAGGTTATTACTCCGAAACACGCAACCCACAACGTTTTACAATTAATGCTATGAAACAATGATAAGAAATATCGTTTAGTTCTGAGGCACCATTAGGTCAGCACGTGGGTTGGCATGCCGCGTGAACCCGGAAGTTATGAAACCGTCACCTTACTTTTTCCCATTTGTTGTTCCAGACTCTCATACTCTGTCGAGGCCTCGGCTTTGTTCAACGATAAACGGTTTATTTCGTTTTCTGTTTCAGGTTGCCCCGCAATCCATACCCCGCAGCGGGTAAGAATTGATGCCGCCTCATTGCACCATCAAATTACACCCCCGCACATCGGAATCGTCGAACCTTCCCAGTACTTCAAAACTTCCGTCGGGATTTATCTTTCCCAGGTCCTGTGTGGCAAGGAAGGAGCAGGAATGGATATTGGCCAGGTCAATGATGTTGATTCCGCCGCTTTTCCCTTCAGGCAGCAATGTAAGCGGGTCGTTGGTGTCGCGAATGACCACCTTCATCCACGGCGGGGTATGAAATTTTCCATATCCCTTTGAATAAGCCTGTGAAAACAATTCCGTCATGCCATATTCGGAGTAAACCATATTGATTTGAAACGCCTTTTTCAGTGTTTCATGCAATTCTTCCCTCACCATCTCTTTTCGCTGCCCTTTCATGCCGCCGGTTTCCATCAGGATCAGTCCGGGAAATTTCAACGGATATTTTTCCGCCAGATCCAGCAGTGCATAAGTAACCCCCAGCAAAATGACTTTTCTGCTCTCATCCTGTAATCGTTTCAGTGTTGTTGTCAGTTTTTCGTAGTCGTGAAGATAAAATCCGCTTTCGCGATGGCCACTTTTCACAATAAGTTTTTCCGCCATATAAACCAATGACGATCCTTTGTGTTCAAGGTAAGAAGGCAACAACGCCAAGATGATATAATCCTCCGGTTTTCCGAAAAACAGATCAAAAGTCCTTAAAAAACTGTCTTCATACAACGACAACTCTTTAACAAAATACCTGCTGTTGAGTGCTCCGGTTGTGCCGCTGCTTGTAAAAACAACTTCCGGTTCAAACTTCCCGCTCACCACTTTGTGGTATTTGAAAAACTCAACCGGCAAAAACGGAATTTGTGTATAATGATTGAGGCCGGATACATTGACTGACAGATTATCCGCAAATTTTTGATAAACAGAATTATTTTTATACTGATAATGAAATATCCGCAATGCCAATGCGTTAAACTCATCAGGAGAGGTGATTTTAAATATCTGTTTTTTCAAATTCTCAAATTGCGGCATGCTTTTGGTGTTAATTTTGGCTAAAATAATACTTTTGCAATCTCGTTAATGATTAAGATAATCACTTAAACAATAGGGATGAAAAGGCAATCACAAATCATATTTGTTTTATTTCTGGCTTTCATTGCCGTGATGGCATCCTGTCGTAAGTTTGAAGATTATCCGGTTATTCCCGAAATAAGTTACCAGGGTTTCTGGCTGGAGAACAATGTAACAACAGGCATAACCGAACGGGGGGTGCTTATCTTTTCCTATAAGGATGGCGACGGCAACCTGGGACTGGCCAAAGGGGACACGATGCCTCCGTTTAATTTTGGAAGCCCTTACTATTACAACCTTATCCTTGACTATTACGAAATGCAACACGGTAAATTTGTAAAAGTCCCGCTTGTTTTCTGGAACCAGGAAACGCAACAATACGATACGTTGACATTTAACAGCCGGTTTCCGATATTGACACCACTAACAGGGAACAAGGCAATAAAAGGGGTTTTTCAGGACACTTTGTTCCTTTACAACCCCCTTTCAAAATTTGACACCATTAAATTCGGCGTTTACATTTACGACCGCGATCTGAACAAAAGCAATGCCATTGAGACACCCCCGATCATTATTAACCACGACACTATTCAACCTTGACGATCTTCCGGGTCGTCGTCCGGTCTCCTGAATTGATCTTTACAAGATAAGTCCCTTTTGCCCAAGCTGCCGTATTGATTTTTTTCGTCACCAGATCGCTGTTGCCGATCCCTGAGAGTTCTTTAATCAGTTGCCCGTAAACATTAAATACCCTGATGGTGTAACGGCTGGTATTTTGCATTCCGGCCACAAGGGTTATTTCACTGCTAAACGGGTTGGGATAAGCATTTGCGAACATCTCCCCTGCCTGGTTTTCCTCCACATCCAAAAGAGAACGCTGACCGGTTGCATACCAGACAGGCCACTTGGCATAATTAATTAAACCCGTTACATTACCGGTTGGATTGATTTTGTCATTTTTCAAAGAGATTTGTGCGACAATTTGAGTATTGTCGGTACTCATGGCCGAAAAGACAAGTACATTATCCTTTTTTGAATAATTCGGGAAACCCAAAACCTGATTCTGGAATATTGCCCCCACATCACCGGTTTCAAGGTTAGCAGCCATAATGTCCACCTCATCGGCATTGGCATCGTAATAATCAAAAGCAATGATAAAAGGTGAATTTTTCGACAGGGATGGATTCCCTATACTAATCCCTTCGGGCAAGGCCGAAAACAATTTAAATATTTTGCCATCGCCCCATTTGTTGCCCGAATTATTCCAGACACGGATAAAACCCATATCCCAATAACTGATGTCTTCCCCGTCATTGTTTTCAAGGGTGTTATAAGCATCATAAATAAGATACTGACCCGTATAATCCCACTCAATGACATCGGCATACAAAACATTTTCGGTAACAACACCTTCTGAAAAAGTAGGATTAAATAAATGATATTTAGCCCATTGGTTGATATTGAAATCATAAACCCAGATGGCCGAATCCACTTCTGTGGTGATGGCGGCAATTCTTGATCCGTCTTTTGAAACGGCCACATTATCCCAGATAATGTCAGGGGACAATTGCCATTCATCGTAGGGATCAGTCAGGTTTATGGCTTGCATCATGCTGTTTTCATCAACAAAAACTGCGACTGAGCCATCATCGGTAATACTTGGTTTCCGTTTTAGTTTTGACTGGCTGATGGGAATAAAATTATCGCCCTGTGTGGATGAAATATAGAGTGAGTTATTATTATCAGAATTGACATCCACGCTCAGGATATAGTCCTGTCCCGGATTTTCCGACAAGTCACCAGGCGTTCCGCTACCCTGTCCGCCGCCACCCTGCTGGCCGATACCTACCGAATAAAAAGCATTAACAACCGCATTAAATTCGTTTGAATTATTTCCGTATAAATCTTTTGCAGCACTTTCAAAAGCCAGCCGGCAATCAATGAACTGGGAAGATTGGGTCATATAATTAGACAAAGCGCGATAAAATATTTTCTCCGCTTTGATTTTTGTAACACCGGTAGCGAGCAAATAATAGGCATGGTTAATTACACCGCTATTGGTATGAACACCACCGTTGTCGCTGCTGCCGTGGTACATCTCGCTCACATTGGCAGGCTGATAAGACGGGTCGCTGAAGCTATTTCCCCCGTTATGCGGGTTTTGCATGTCGCGCAAAGCACCGGTTGGAAAGTACTGGCTGTTTGGAGGAATGATGTCTTCACCCAGTTGCCAGTCATCACGGTCAACCATCGTTCCACCAATATCGGCCATCGCCTCATTGATGGCGCCCGACTCGTTTTGATAAACCAGGTTTGCCGTATGCTGAATAACACCATGGGTCATTTCGTGGCCGCCAACATCAAGAGCCCCCGCCAGGGGATAGAACATCTGGTTGCCATTGCCATAGAACATGGCCTGACCGTTCCAGAAAGCATTATCCAGTCCGCCGCCATTGTCGTCAGCAACATTGATAATTGAGATAATAGTACCCCCATTGCCATCAATAGAATTCCTTCCATGTGTATTTTTATAATATTCATAAGTTTTGCCTGCATTGAAATGGGCCGAAACCCCTGCAGGATTATTCCAGGAATTGTCGGATGAAACATTATAGTAAACTTTCAGATCCGACATCGTATTATTATCTGCATCAAGTGTTACAATGGCGCCCACCGGGTTGTCGGGCATAGTTGATTGCCCCGGCTTGAACATGGGCCGCGAAGCATCAATCAGATAGTATTTCCCGTTGGTCATGTAGGTGTGAATGGTTTGGGTAACGCCATTTAAGTCAACAGCCTGGGCTGTGGCCGGACCATCGGTACAGGAATTGTTGAATTTATTGATGATTTCGCCGGTTTTGGCATCCACAAAATATTGATACCAGTCCAATACATTGGGCCTGATGATAACATGCCATGCCAGCCGCTCGCTGTTGAGGTTCCTGTCGTAATGATAAATAACCAGTGAAGCTTCAGGACCATTATATTGAAGAAATGCTTTAATGTCATCTGACAAGGGAGCATAGGTTGTTAGCGTTGATACATCCCCGATTACTTTGTCAATGGCTTGTTGTTTCTGAAATTCAGGGTTAAAATCACTGATTTGAGGCGTCGGATAATAAGTTCCGTTGAAGCGGTTTAACACTCCCGATTTTCCATGCAAAAGGATTTCGCCGCCGAAAACTTCAAGGCCGTTAAAATATTGCTGTAAACGGACATGGGTGTAACCCATTTCGTCCTCCCATATATTTTCAGGGGTAAATTCTTCTTCCGGGTTTTTTATTTTCATGGCCGCTTTAATATTATCGAGATAAGTATAGCAGGCGTCAACCGTGGCTTCATCCGAACGGTTGTTAAAAAGGATGCCAAAACCGTCAGCATTTTCAGCCAGGATCAGCAATCCTTTTTTATCATAACGTTGATCCGCATATTGGGAACTATTGGACAGTAACGGATTTTGATAAAGTATGGAATGATAATTATATCCGGAAGAAGGCAGCAAAGTGCGTTGGCCCTGAGAATTTGCAAACAGGTGTTTTGCATTTAGCGGTGCAGGTTTTATAACAGTTTTTACTGTTGAACTTTTTTGTTTTACCGAAAAAGGATTTTGCCCCTGCTGGGCTTGCACAACCTGAAAGATCATGAAGAATCCCAGGATAAAAACAGATAAATGAAGTATTTGTTTTTTCATAATTGTAAGATTTAATTGTTGTTGATTTTCGATAATAATAAGGTATAAAGGTTTTCCACCTGTTGTGGAACGGCATATTCGGGATTACCCCAAACCACTTCGTGTTTTACTCCTTCCCTCACCTCCCGGATGAAATAATATTTATTTCCGGGATGTTTAAAATCAAGGGTGTCCAGTCCCGATCCGGCCAGTTTGGTGAAAATTTCACCGGCGGCTTTTTTACTGATCGTGGAAAGGATAACGGTATCGCCTTCCATACTTTTTACGACTGTAATTTTCCCGTCGGTGCTCAATGTATATTCGTTGATTTGCCCGGTGAACCCGCCACCGTCACCGAATACGATGGTTGTTCCTGCATATTGCGTCAGTATTTTTTGTGAAGCACATGATGAAGAGAGGAGGATCACAATAAAAAAAGAGAGTAAGATATTCTTCATTTGTTGGTTTTTAATGGTTTAGGTTTAATAATTGATTAATGTGTTTTAAAACATCAAGGTCAAAAATAATCATTATTCTTGTTTGAAAAAATTGTCTGTCGTTAAACTGACGTAAACAAGCGTTAAATATTTGTTAATTTTTTGATTATCCGTTTTAAATTATTCAGGGTTTTTTTCAAAATCAAAAATTCAAACTATCTTTGAGAAGTCCTGAAAATAACTGTTCAGAACCTTCAAAATATGCGATTCGATTTAAAAAAGATCATCATTGTGGGGTTGTTTGCTGTGGCCATGGGTTTTTTCGAAGCTATTGTGGTGGTCTATTTACGACAGATCTATTACCCGGAAGGGTTTTCCTTTCCGCTATCGGTCCTTGGTTCCAAAATATATGGTGTTGAACTCATCCGGGAATTTTCCACACTGGTCATGCTGGTATGCACCGGATTGCTTGCCGGCCGCACCCATCATGAAAAATTTGGCTGGTTTCTTTTTACTTTCGGCATTTGGGACATTATCTATTATGCCGGGTTAAAACTGTTTCTCGGGTGGCCGCCATCATGGTTCACCTGGGATATTCTTTTCCTGATCCCGGTAACCTGGATTGGCCCTGTCCTGGCGCCGGTTATCTGTTCCGTCACCATGATCCTGTTGGCATTGATGGTTATTGGGTTTAGTAATAAAGGACTGACAATCAGGTTTGGGAAACTTTCATGGATATTGCTCCTGTCAGGTGCATTGCTCATCTTTGTCAGTTTTATCCAGGATTACACTACCCTTTTGATCAGGGAAGGTTTTTTTGGCGGTAGCGGCGGGTTTACAAAACAGGGACTCGAAACAGCCGTTCTTTCGTTTATTCCCAAAAAGTTTAACTGGTGGCTGTTCGGACTGGGGGAAGCAACCATTTTATGGGCAATCGTCAGGATATTCCTTCAAAACTCCCGGAACAGGATGTTCGCCAATGAGGAGTAAAATATTATGCGAAGATTTGAAGTTTCTCAAATATTTTACCAGGTTGCCATTCTGATCATAGGTATATTCAAACCCATGCTCGGTTCGCCATTCTTCATTAATCCATTTATTAAACAAATCAAGCAGTAACTTTCCATTATCTGTGTATTCATACATCTGACGCTCATGGTTGTCCCATGCGGAGGAATCAGTATTCCAGAACTGACGAACCTCTTTTATCAACAGTCCGTTTGAATTGTAATCCCGTGTTATCAATGATTTGTTTATCCAGTCTTCATTCCCGGCATTCCACTTTCGTCTCTATGAATCAACTCTGTCAAATTTCCATTTTCATCAAACTCCTCAAAACTGATTGGTTCCTGGTTCCATGTTCCATTAGCCAGTATCCATGGATACATAGCTTTCATGTCTATTTGACCAGGCGCATAATATTTAATCTCTTTAAAAAAGATATTGCAGCAGAATGGGGAACAGAAAAACAAACTTTTTCATTTTCGTAAATTTAGATTTATAACAATTAAGCGTTGTTACAAAAATAACAAATTAAATTTGATGAGTTCAGGCTGACGTGAAACAGAACTAACTTCTCATTTATTTATTTCCTTTGCTAATTCCAAAGATAATTTTGGATTAACTTTGCAAATCCTGTCATTATTTTCCGGAGAAGGAATAGATGTATGTAAGAGATTTTTCAAGGCGAAAATATATCATCATCGGGGTGATTATCCTGATAGCGGTTATATTTTTAATCCGCCTGTTCTATTTGCAGGTGATTGAAAACCGGTTTAAATTATCGGCCGATAACATTGTGCTGAGGAACATCAGGCAATATCCCCCACGGGGAAGGATATACGACCGTCACGGACAACTGCTGGTTTACAACGAAGCCGCTTACGATTTGATGGTTATCCCGGGACAGGTAAAAAACATTGATACTTCAACCTTTTGCCGGTTACTGGGGATTGATTCAATAACTTTTATCAAACAATTAAATAAAGCCACAAAGTATTCCCGTTTCAGGCCATCGGTTTTTGTAAAACAGATATCAAAAGAAGATTTTGGGAAAATACAGGAAAAGCTGTATCTGTTTCCCGGCTTTTATGCCCAAACACGGACTTTAAGGCATTATCCCATGCCAATTGCCAGCCATTTGTTGGGAAACATTGGTGAAGTCAGCCAACGTGAACTTGACCGCGACCCCTTTTATAAAGCAGGCGATTACATCGGGAAATCGGGAATTGAAAAATATTATGAAAAATACCTGCGGGGCAAAAAGGGGATGAGAATTGTGGAAGTGGATGTTTACAACCGTGAAAAGGGAAGTTATAAAAACGGCAAATACGACACCCTGGCTATCCCCGGTAAAAACATCAAGCTCGGTCTGGATGCCGGCTTGCAGTCTTATGGCGAACAACTGATGAAAAATAAAAAGGGGAGCATCGTTGCCATTGATCCCAAAACCGGTGAAATACTGGCCATGATCAGCAGCCCGTCGTTCGACCCCAATATGCTGGTTGGGCGCGAACGATCCAAAAACTTCACCAGGCTGATGAACGACACCTTACAACCCCTGTTAAACCGTGCCACAATGGGGACTTACCCGCCCGGTTCCACCTTTAAGCTGGTGAATGCCCTGATTGCTTTGCAGGAAAAAGCCATTACTCCCCACACGATGTTTACCTGCCAGGGGAAATTAAGCCGTCCCATTAAATGTACTCACACGCATGTTTCACCCCTCGATTTGAACGAAGCCATAAAACAGTCATGCAATTCTTATTTCTGGAAGACCTTTAAAAGTATACTTGACAATCCCAAATACAAAAATTCACACCAAGGTTATCAGGCATGGTACATCCACGTGATAAATTTTGGTTTTGGCCATAAATTCAATACGGATATTCCTTATGAAGTTCCCGGAAACATTCCGTCAAAAGAATATTTCGATAAAATATATCACGGGGTCTGGAATGCACTCACGGTACGTTCGCTGGCCATCGGCCAGGGAGAGATACTTGTTACACCGGTACAATTGGCCAACCTGGTGGCCATCATTGCCAATGAAGGGGAATACTATCCGCCTCACCTGATGGTCAGTGTTGAAGGAGACAGCAAAGACTCACTGAAGTTCCACACATTGAAAGCAACCACCGTTAATACTAAAAACTTTAAAATTGTCAGGAAAGCCATGCTGGATGTTTTTGAGGGTGAGCACGGAACAGCCAGGTTTTACAAAATGGACAGCATAAAGCAATGCGGAAAAACGGGAACGGTTCAAAATCCTTTTGGGGCCGACCATTCCATTTTTATTGCTTTTGCCCCGATGGATGACCCCAAAATAGCGCTTTCGGTCATTGTGGAAAATTCAGGTTATGGCTCAACATGGGCTGCACCCATTGCCAGCCTCATGATTGAAAAGTATCTTACAGGCAGGGTAAAACGAAAGAAACTTGAAAAGCGGATGCTTGACGGCGACCTGATTAAAAATCCGCCAAAAGTAAAAGAAGAGTAATTATATACAATAATTCAGACCATTGCAGAGAAGAGAAAACATCATAGGTAACATTGACTGGCTGACAGTATTTCTGTATGCCATCCTGGTTTTTTTTGGCTGGCTGAGTATCTATTCCGCCTCTTCGGATGAAACGGGAAGAAGTGTTTTTGACTTGTCGGTAAGATATGGCAAACAGCTTTTGTGGATTGCCATGGCGGTTGTCCTTGCGATGATCATCCTGATCATTGATGCCAAGTTTTTTTCGACTTTTGCTTTTTGGATTTATTTCCTGTTCATTTTCACATTGATAGCTGTCTTGTTGTTCGGGAAAACCGTAGCCGGTTCCAGATCATGGTTTCAGATTGGCAGTTTTGCCATACAACCTGCCGAATTTGCCAAATTTGCCACTGCCCTGGCCCTTGCCCGATACCTGAGCCTGCTGAACATTGATATGAGAAGCCTGAAAACAAAGATTATTGCAACAACCATCATACTTTTACCCGCATTGCTAATTTTTATGCAAAATGATACGGGTTCGGCCCTGGTGTATTTTGCATTTGCCGTTGTCCTTTATCGTGAAGGGCTTTCCGGGGCAATATTTATCATTGGATTGATCATGGCCCTGTTGTTCATTACCACACTTTTGTTTTCCAAACTTTATGTTCTGGCAGCACTGGTTGTCATAATCCTGTCCGGACTGGTTTTGTTTAAACGCATTCGAAAAAGCTGGAAACTGACCGTATTGGTTTTTACAATTGCCGCTGCATTTGTCCTGAGTGTAAATTTTGCTTTTGAACATGTACTTGAGCCGCATCAAAAAACAAGGATCAATGTTTTGCTGGGCATTGAAAAAGACCCGCGCGGTGCGGGTTACAATGTCAACCAGTCAATGATAGCCATCGGTTCGGGTGGGTTGACCGGAAAGGGATTCAGGAAAGGGATGTTGACCCAGTATCAGTTTGTCCCCGAACAAAGCACCGATTTTATATTTTGTACTGTCGGCGAAGAATGGGGTTTTGCGGGGGTCTTGGTTGTCATCCTGCTTTTCATCACCCTTATTGTCAGGATTGTCCTGCTTGCGGAAAGACAGCGGTCAAAATTCAGCAGGATATACGGTTACGGGGTTGCATCTATCCTCTTTTTTCATTTCGCCGTAAACATCGGTATGACCACCGGACTGGCCCCGGTTGTTGGTATTCCGCTTCCGTTTTTCAGTTACGGGGGTTCCTCGTTATGGGCATTTACCATCCTGTTGTTTATCTTCATCAAGCAGGACGCTAACCGGCTGAATGTTTTATAAAGAAGTGTAACCTGATGTTGTGCGATTATCAAATAAGTGCCGGAAAGTCAGGGTTTTATTTTGGGTCATAAGCCCATTTAAGGAAAATACTGCCCCACGTAAAGCCACCGCCAAAAGCTGAAAGGATAAGATTATCGCCTTTTTTCAGTTTGTCTTCCCATTCGTATAAACACATGGGTATTGTCCCGTTGGTGGTGTTTCCGTAACGCTGTATGTTGATCATCACCTTTTTAGGGTCAAGGTTCATGCGTCTTGCCGTGGCATCAATAATTCTCATGTTGGCCTGGTGGGGAACAAGGTATGCAATGTCATCACGGGTCAGGTTGTTACGTTCCATTATTTCCTCCGACACGTCAGCCATACCTTTTACGGCAAATTTAAAAACGGCTTGTCCTTCCTGAAAAATATAATGTTCGCGGGCATCAACAGTTTCGTGTGAGGGAGGTTTTACCGAGCCACCGGCTTTTTGATGCAAATAAATACGTCCCGATCCGTCGGTATAATTTTGCGAATCGAGAATGCCGTAGCCTTCTGTACTGGGCTCAAGCAATACGGCGCCACCTGCATCACCAAATAAAATACAAGTTGTCCGGTCGGAATAATCAGTGATCGCTGACATCTTATCAGCTCCAATCAAAATCACCTTTTTGTACTGTCCTGTTTCAATGAATTTTGAAGCGGTAACCAGCGCAAAAAGAAAGCCCGAGCAAGCTGCATTTATATCAAAACTCCAGGCGTTTTTTATCCCGACTTTATCAGCAATAATATTAGCCGATGCCGGAAAAAGCATGTCAGGCGTAACGGTGGCAAGTATCAGCAGGTCTATTTCATCGGGTAAAGTATTGGTTTTTTTAAGCAAACCCTTCACTGCTTCGGTTCCAATATCAGAGGTTCCCAGGCCTTCCCCTTTAAGAATGTGTCTTTCTTTAATGCCCGTACGGGAGGTAATCCATTCATCACTTGTATCAACCATTTTCTCCAGTTCCTGATTTGTCAGGATATAGTCGGGAGCCCATCCGTAAATACCAGTTATGGCTGCAGTCATCTTTGTCATGATCTTTGATTTATGGGGAACAATGGGCAAATTTAATATTTTTTAAACGGGATGGTCAATTGGTCTAAAAAACCGAATGATGATCCGGTTAATGCAAAAAACTCCTGATCATGATAATTTCAGGAGTGTTTTTTTCTTCAGGAACAGTAATAAACCTATTCGGCACGAGCATTTTCCAACACCAATTTGCCTTTGTAATACAAGTCACCGTCAACATAATAGGCACGGTGATAAACGTGTACTGTACCTGTCGTGGGGCAGGTGGCAAGTTGTGGTAATTGGGCTTTGTAATGCGTCCTTCTTTTGTCCCTTCTTGTCTTTGATATTTTTCTTTTCGGGTGTGCCATTTTTATACTTTTTTAATGTTTACTTATTCATTTTTAATGTTTTTAATACATCCCATCGGGGATCATGTTCCGGCTTTGAATATTTTTTTAGTTTTTTGATCATCTCCCGGTCACAATCACCAGGATTTAAATGTACCCTTTTTACCGGTAAAATCAGATTGATGTATTCAAAAATATACTGTTTAATATCAAGGCTTGTTTGTGCAACGGGTAAGATAACTACATCGTCCGATTCTTCAAGGTAAATTTTGCCAAACTTTACAATCAGTCTGAACTCTCCCGATACGGGTTGCTGATAATTGCCGAGACAACGGTCGCATATCAGGTTAACACCACCGGAAATTAGAAATTGCAGATCAATCAATGCGGCTTCCCTGATAATATTTACCTCAATTTCAAGGGTTCCCCTTTCGTTATCAAAGTATTCAAAGCTTTCAAAGAACTTATCATCAATTTTAAATGTGAACCGGTGTTGGCCGGGGTTGAGCCCCTTAAACGGTATTATAAATTCCCCCTCCTTTTTCACCCTGTTAAAATTGGGCGGCAAAAGTAAAGATATTTATCTTTATAAACAAATTTTTTAAGCGCTTGGTTTTTTACAAATTATATGTCGGTTCATCATACTAAATTATCGGTTAACTTCTTTGTTTTTAACCTTTATAAATTATGAAAGTCCTATGGTGATGCAACTTAAAAATATAATTTTGCTTTCTTTTTAAATACATTTTAAATATGATGTGGTTTAATAAATTTGTGGCTTCAATTTTGCCATTAATGCCAAAAAATCTGGTTTGGGTTTTCTCGAAAAGATATATTGCGGGGAAAACTATTCATGATGCCATCAAAGCGTCAAAGTCGCTGAATGACGAAGGTTTTATGGTCACCATTGACCTTTTGGGGGAATTTATAACCGATCTTGGCGAAGCGGAGGCGAACCGTGATGAGTATCTTGAGATCATCGATCATATAGAGAAAAATAAAATTAACGGGAATTATTCATTAAAACCCACCATGTTCGGCTTGCTGATTGATAAGGAAGCCTGTTATCAAAATATCCGGATTATTGTGAAAAAGGCGGTTGAATTCAACAATTTTGTAAGAATTGACATGGAAGACTCCCAATGTGTTGATCTTGAAATTGAATTGTTCAGGAAGTTAAAAAAAGAATTCCCCGAAAATGTAGGTTTGGTATTTCAGGCTTATATGCGCCGAACACTTGATGACATCAAATCGTTACTCGATCTTCACTCGAAAGAAAACCCGGTTAATTACAGGCTTTGCAAAGGGATATATGTTGAGCCCGAGTCAGTTGCTTATAAAAAATATGAAGAGATCAACCAGCATTACCTGGAAGACCTTGAATTTATTTTTCAGCAGGGGATCTATCCGGGAATTGCAACTCATGATGTGAACCTTGTTAAGGAAGCTTACAAATTAATTGAGAAATATAAAGTGTCTCCTGAAAATTATGAATTTCAGATGTTGTATGGGGTAACCCCGGGGCTTCGTAAATCAATTTTAAACAACGGGCACCGGCTCCGCGTTTATGTTCCTTTCGGAAAAAACTGGTTTGCCTATTCAACCCGTCGCTTAAAAGAAAACCCTAAAATGGCTTCGGATATCATGAAAGCGTTATTTGTCAGGGGGTAAGCAAATGGTTTCATTATAGTTTAACCATTGATACGGTAGAAAATATCCATAATACGAAAAACAGGAAGATAAACTTATTCGTTGTCAGGGCAAAAGTGTAATATGATTTTTTCTATCTTTGCACCCTCAAAATCACGAAATTATAAATCATGGAAAAGAAAAGGGTTCTTTATGTCAACCAGGAAATTATGCCATATCTGGAAGAAACGCCAATGGGTTCAATCGGAAGGATACTTCCGCAAAAGGTTCAGGAAAGTGGTAAGGAGATCCGGACTTTCATGCCTCGTTACGGACTGATCAACGAAAGGAGAAATCAACTTCATGAAGTGATCCGGCTTTCGGGAATGAACCTCATTATTGATGATATTGACCATCCGCTGATCATTAAGGTTGCTTCAATCCAACAAGCCAGAATGCAGGTTTACTTTATTGACAATGAGGACTTTTTCCATCGTAAATTTATGTTCTTCGATAAAAGTGGCAAATTCTTTGATGATAATGATGAGCGAAGCGTTTTCTTTGCAAAAGGAGTATTGGAAACCGTTAAAAAATTAGGGTGGGCCCCCGACCTTATTCATTGTCACGGTTGGTTTGCCAGTTTGCTCCCTCTTTTTGTACGAACAGCCTATAAAGATAATCCGTTATTTGTTGACTCGAAAATCATCTTTTCACTTTACAACGATGAATTTAACGAGAAATTTCAGGAACGGATCAAAGATAAAATCATAATGAACGGATTGTCAGAATCTGATTTCGGACACTATATGAGCGGAGATTACGTTTCGTTTATGAAAGGGGCAATTGACCGTTCAGATGCATTAATTGTGGGAAGCCCCGATGTAAATCCTGAAATATTGGAATATGCGAAAAGTTCAGGTAAACCTATGCTCGATTATTTAGACAGTGAAGATTATTATGTGGCATACAATCAGTTTTATGACAGCATTATTGGCGAAGAATAAAACCCGGTTTAATCACCGGTTCAATCCCGGATATCTTATTTTATTTGTTTTTGTTTTATTACTTTTTTCGCAGTGTTCAAAACCTACCGGGCAAATTGGGGCTATTATCCAACCTGAAGACAGCAAGTTGAAATTGTTCTATACCGATACTTCATCGGTTTATGCTTACTCTCTTCCGCAAGATTCAATACGTTCCGACCACCTTGTAACAAATATGGTGGGGAGTATTAATGATCCGGTATTTGGCGCCACCAATGCAGGTTTTTATATTCAGTTTCTTTTGTCAGTTCCGAATCATGATTTCGGGGAAAATCCAACACTTGATTCGCTGGTATTACAACTCACCTATAACGGCCTTGATTATGGGGATACCAATACCATGCAAACCCTGCACGTTTACGAAATGAATGACAGCATTTCAAACGATTCGTTGTATTACTCAAATAAAGTCGTCTCGGTATTTTCTACCGATTATGCCGATTTTTCATTTGTCCCCAATCCGGTTGACAGTATTGTGGTTGACGGTGACACCATTGCTCCTGCCCTCCGCTTTTCATTAAGTGACCGAAGTACGGTACTTGGAGAAAAACTGTTGAGCCTTAGTGCGGATGACATGGCCGATAATGAAACTTTCCTGCGATTCTTTAACGGATTGTATATTGTTGCCGAACCTGTTTACTCAAACGGCTCCCTGATTTCATTTGATCTTACTTCCATTACGACTAATCTCACCATTTATTACGGCAACAACGATCAGGATTCACTACGTTATAAATATTCTACCACATCAGCAGCGGCCAGGATAAACAGGTTTACCCATAATTTTCTTAGCGGGGACCATCTTTTCAAACAACAGGTAATAAACGGCGATACTGCGCTGGGGAAAGAAAGATTTTATGTGCAGGGGGCAGGTGGTGTAAAAGGTTTTATAAAAATCAGCGACATGAAGAGTTGGAGGAATATGGGAGTTATCGCCATCAACGAAGCCAAACTTGTACTTAGCGGTGCTGAAGAAAAACCGTTCAATGGTGCCCCACCCAAATTGCTTTTATATGAGATTCGGGAAGATGGTTCAAACCAATTTCTCCCGGATCATGAAATCGGTGAAGATTATTTCGGAGGGACGTATATTGCGTCTTCAAATTCTTATGAATTTCGTATCACCCAGTATGTACAGTCCTTCATTGATGATACCACAAAAAACAACTATGGCCTTTCGCTTTATGTGAGTAAACCCTGGTATTATCCAAATCGTTTTATTTTCAATGGAAATGATACAACTTTTAAGGAGAGGCGTTTAAAACTTAATATCCTTTACACAAATCTATCTCCTTAAAGCCTGCAATCCAAAAAGTATTATTTTTAACCTTTGGTAAACAAAATGGAATTATCTGCGTAAAAGGATTAAACTTACTAAAAACTTAAGTTAATATGTGCGGAATTGTTGCTTATATAGGGCCAAAACAAGCTTATCCAATACTAATAAAAGGACTACAACGGCTTGAGTATCGTGGTTATGACAGTGCAGGAATAGCCTTGCTGAATGATACAATCCATGTTTTTAAAACCAAAGGAAAAGTATCGGAACTAAAGGAATATTTAAATGGCCGCACCCTTGAGGGCACCATTGGCATTGCCCATACCCGTTGGGCAACCCATGGCGAACCAAACCAGATAAATGCCCACCCCCATTTTTCACAGTCCAAATCGCTGGCCATCATTCACAATGGAATCATCGAAAACTATTTAACCTTAAAAGAAGAACTGATAAATAGGGGCTATAAATTTGAGTCGGATACCGATACGGAAGTGCTGATTAACCTGATAGAAGATATCAGGACAAATGAAGGGGTTTTGCTTGATGAAGCCGTCCGGTTGGCATTGAACCAGGTTGTGGGTGCTTATGCCATGGTGATCCTTTCAAAAGATCATCCCAATACGCTGATTGTAGCCCGAAAAGGCAGTCCTTTGGTGATCGGTATTGGAAAAAATGATTATTACGTTGCCTCGGATGCAACCCCAATTATTGAATACACAAAAGACGTTGTTTATCTTGAAGACGAAGAGGTCGCCATCATTACCCGGAATCAGGAATTGAAAATTAAAAGCATAAAAAACAAAGAAAAAACCCCTTATATCCAACAATTGGAATGGAATCTTGCAGAACTGGAAAAAGGGGGATATGAGCATTTTATGCTTAAAGAGATTAACGAACAACCCCGTTCCATACGCGACAGTATGCGTGGAAGACTAAAAGCGCAAAAAGGGATTGTTTCGTTGGGTGGTGTGAAAGAATATGAACAGAAAATAGCGAAAGCCAAGCGGATAATTATTATTGCCTGTGGCACATCCTGGCATGCCGGGCTGGTTGGTGAGTATCTTTTTGAAGACCTGGCCCGTATTCCCGTTGAGGTGGAATATGCATCTGAATTCAGGTACCGGAACCCGATTATTGACGAAAACGATGTGATTATCGCCATTTCCCAATCGGGGGAAACGGCTGATACGCTGGCAGCCATACAACTGGCCAAAAGCAAAGGGGCTACCATCCTGGGAATATGCAATGTTGTCGGTTCGTCCATACCGCGTGCCACCCATGCCGGTTCATACACGCATGCCGGGCCTGAGATCGGGGTAGCATCCACAAAAGCTTTTACCGCACAGGTAACTATTCTCACGCTGATGGCTTTGCGCATGGCTCAGATGAAAGGAACACTTTCGCGAACGAGGTTAATGCAAATACTTCATTCCCTGGATAGTTTGCCTGACAAAGTGGAAGAAATGCTGAAGGATGATGCTGTGATCAGGCTGATTGCCGAAGAATTTAAAGATGCCACCAACTTCCTTTATCTGGGCAGGGGATATAATTTCCCGGTTGCCCTTGAGGGAGCACTAAAACTTAAAGAAATCTCTTACATTCATGCCGAAGGATACCCGGCAGCTGAAATGAAACACGGCCCCATTGCCCTGATAGATGAAAATATGCCGGTTGTATTTGTTGCGCCTCATGTGGGCATATACGATAAAGTCGTAAGTAATATCCAGGAAGTGAAAGCACGGAACGGTAAAGTAATAGCAATCGTTACGCAGGGCGATACTACCGTAAGGGATATTGCCGATTATATAATCGAGATTCCGGAAACCGAGGAAATGCTCGTCCCCATTCTGGCTACTATCCCGTTACAAAAACTGGCCTATTACATTGCTATTTTACGCGGTTGCAATGTTGACCAGCCCCGTAACCTGGCCAAATCGGTGACAGTAGAATAAAAAAAACAAGAAAAAAAGCTGACTTTTTCAAGTCAGCTTTTTTATTTTGCCCCATCCGGAAAACTACATGCGTTTTCCTATCGTTTCCCAGTCAACAACTTTCCAGAAATCTTCGATGTAAGCAGGCCTCCGGTTGCGCTTATCAATATAATAAGCATGTTCCCAGACATCACAGGTCATAATGGGTTCAAGTCCTTTACGTATCGGGTTTCCGGCATTGCTTTCCTGAACAATTTCAAGTTTCCCGTCCGGGGTTTTTACCAGCCATGCCCAGCCTGAACCAAACAAGGTAGCCGCTGCTCTACTGAATTGATCTTTAAATTCTTCAAAGCTGCCAAAATCGCTTTTTATTGCATTGAGCAAAGCTCCTGAGGGTTCATGTCCCCCCTCGGGTGACATGCAGTTCCAGTAAAAAGTATGATTCCATACCTGGGCACCGTTATTAAAAATACCGCCGTCAGCTTTTTTGATGATTTCTTCAAGCCCGGCCGTTGCAAACACAGTGCCTTCGGTCAGTTTGTTTAAATTGTTAACATAAGCGGCATGATGCTTTTCATAATGAAACTCAAGGGTTTCTTTCGATATGTATGGTTCCAAAGCATCTAAGCCATAAGGTAAATTCGGTAATTCGTAAGCCATAGTCATTAAAATTTAGAGGTTTATAAAATACTTTTTACAAAAATAAATAAAAGAAGGTTATCTTTCTTTCCGTTAACATTTCTTATGAGGTGGAGTGGCTATTTTTCCAGTTCGGAAACAGCCCGTTTGAAGGTTGTGTCAATTTCATGAAAAATAGGGTAAAATCCTTTTTCATCAAGAATGTTTCTGCCGACATAAGCTTTAAAAAGAATCTTGATTTTATCTTTAGATACCTTCACCTTTTTTTGAGTGGCCGATATCCCTTTATCGGTGGCAAAGGCAACCAGG
>CAJVWU010000016.1 GCA_913009755.1 uncultured Bacteroidia bacterium | reverse complement strand
TTTATCACCGTTAGTTTATTTAACAGCACTAAAATAGGTGATGAGATTTACCGGTCAAATACTGTGTAAAGAACTTTTGCACAGTTATTTGCCGGTTTTGTTAATAACTATCTTGCGGATTTAAGGTATACCTATAAAGAAAATAGATATTGATACTCTAATCAATGACTTGAAAAATATCGGTATTATTCTGTATTCAAGAAAGAAAAACATAATATATGTAGCCGATGAAATTGTTAGAATATTGAGAAAAGTCAGGAAGAAAGAAGTTGCAGACAAATTTTTTAGAAGAATTTTAAGATTATTAAGAGAGCCCCAAATCAACTTAATCTGTAAAAAACATAATATTAATAGAAAGTTGCCTGTCGAGGACAAAATTAACCTAATCATAAATGAAGGCATTTCTTTTACAAATGTCTTAACCCATGATATTTTTAAAGAAGGCACTAAAGTAACGGACAAGAAAAATTTTATTAATGATATATGTGAAAGTGAATTAAAAATTTCGCCGCCATTAAAAGGGAGCACTTTGGAAGATAAAATTTCAAACCTCATTAAATATTTTGAAAATGTTGAGAGAGATGAAAAAGTAGGAATATCAATTGACGGTTATGAAAAACTTTTAATCGAATTAGGTAAAAATTTGCCAAAATTAAATAGCCTAGTAAAATCTGACTTTGAATTACAAGAAGAAAATGTTTTAAAAAGTAATTATTTGTTAGATTTCAACATAAAACCAAGAGATATACTTGAAATTATATTAGAAAATGATCTTGAAGATTTTTGCAAAGTAACAGGAATTAAGACTAGAGGTGACATTATCCGCAACATACTCGAAGCATATAAAGATGCGGAAAATCTTTATATTGAAAATTTTGAAAACATTGGATACAGAAATTTATCAACCCTGAAAGAAAATGGAATATTCATAAAAGAAAGTGAATTAGGAATAAAGTTTGAAAATATCACCAAAATCATTTTTGAAAAATTAGGATTTAATATTGATGAGAAACTGAGAAAAGAACTAAATACCAAAAAAGACAAAATTGATATTGTATTGAATTTAGGTGACAACAATTTAATAATAGTAGAATGTAAAACAATTAAAGAAAGCGGATATAATAAATTCAGTTCAGTTTCAAGACAACTAAAAGCCTATACAAATTTGGCAAAAACAAATGGTTTTAATGTGATTAAATCATTATTAATCGCACCAGATTTTAGTGATGAATTTATTAATGACTGTGAACTTGAATATGAACTTAACTTGTCATTGTTGACAGCATCTTCATTTATGAAAATTCTCGAAGGGTTTAAAAATGCAAAGAAACATAAGCAATTTTCGTATAAACTTTTAATGAGAGACGTCTTAATAAATGAAGATAGAATACTGAAAGCAATCTCAAAATAGAATTATAAAATTGATGGTGTGCAATTGTTGTATAAGTATCATTAATTCTTGACGTAAATTTGAACTTAAAAAATACTAAATTGATATCGAGGTTAATAACTACATGTACTTTTAAGTAACATCGTTATAAACGGATAAAACCTGTCATAGATGAATTTATATAAAAAAATTGTTTTTGTATTTATTTTCCTTTCGGTGATCCCAATCTTTCGTGCTGAAGGACAGCACCGGGTAAAATATACCCTAAACGATGTGATTGCCATTGCCCAAAAACAATCCCCGGATGCTGAGATGGCCAGGCACCGTTACCGGAAAAGTTACTGGGGTTTCCGTACTTTCAGGGCCAACTACCTGCCCGGCCTGCAGGTTGATGCTACCATCCCGAGCTTTAACCGTACCATCAATGCGATTCCTTCGCAGGATGGAACGACCATATACACCCCCCAGAGCCTGGGTAATTATTCCGTGAGCATGACGCTGAATCAAAAGGTGGGCTTTTCCGGCGGAGAGGTCTTTTTGAGTTCCGGGCTTCAGCGGCTGGATAACTTTTTTCCCGACACCTCGGTAACCCAGTACCTGACAAGCATCATCTCCGTGGGCTTCAGGCAGCCTCTTTTTACCTACAACCCTTACAAATGGAGTAAAAGGATTGAACCCATGAAATTTAAAGAAGCCCAGCGGCAGTTTGTTGAAACCAATGAAGATGTGGCCATTAAGGCTGTTGACCGTTTCTTTTCGCTATTGCTGGCACAGACCGGGGTGGACATTGCCCTGAAAAACGAATCCAATTACGACACCCTTTACAAGATAGCACGTGGCCGGTTCAACCTGGGCAAGATTGCCGAAAACGAACTCCTGCAACTGGAACTGAATTTGTTGCAATCGAAGGCTGCAGTAGAAAATGCACAGTTGAATTACAAGGATATGTTGTTCGAGTTCAAATCGTTCCTCAGGCTGAAAGATGATTTTCCGGTTGAGCTTATCCCGCCGGTTGTGGTTCGTTATTTTTCAGTGAATGTTCAAAAAGCCACTGAGCAGGCGAAAGAAAACACATCAACGGGCATTGAATTTCAACGCCGCCTGCTGGAAGCACAAAGCCTGGTAAACCAGGCAAAAATGGATGGCCGTTTCGATGCCCAACTGTTTGCCAGTTTCGGCCTTACACAGACAAACACTGATATTAAACTGGCTTATCAAAGCCCGCTGGACGAGGAAAGGGTAACGCTGGGCATTACTGTGCCGCTTCTTGACTGGGGGAAGGCCAGGGGCAATATTAAAATGGCACAGTCAAATCAGGACCTGGTGGTAACAACCGTTGAACAGGATAAAATTGACTTTGAACACAATATCTTTCTGAATGTTACCCGGTTTAACATGCAAAAAAACCAATTGATGATTGCGGCAAAATCCGATACCGTTGCCCAAAAGCGCTATGAAGTGACCCAAAAGCGATATATGATCGGAAAAGTGAATGACGTGCTGGAACTGAATAATGCACAAATTGACAATGATAATGCCAAAATGGGTTATTTCAGATCATTGATGGATTACTGGAAAAGTTATTATGAAATCAGGAAAATTACTTTGTATGATTTCCAGCGGGACTTGCTGATAACGGTCAACCTGGATGATTTGATCAAGTAAACGCTAACTTTTTTATCTCCAGGGTTGTGTCTGCCAATCGGAAAAACTAAAAGTTAAAGCAGTCTCTTACAACTTTATAATTTCAAAAAACTCATCCACCACTTGCTTAAAAATAGCTGGTTTTACAGTTCCGATCTTGCGGATAATAATATTTTTTTCAGCGGTAAACAGCCGGTTAGGTCTTATATTACTCAGTTTATTCAATGAACCGTTTGAAAACCCCGAATTGTCGAGGGCAATAGCATAATCATCTTTTACAAATTTTTCCATACTTCGTCTTCTTCATGTAGCAACCAATCTTTGGCCAATGTCCTTTCGCTTGCATAATGGGTTAATGTATTATCGTTTTCAGGTTTTTGCCTGGTTTCCTTTTTTAAAACTTCCCTGAGCTTAAGTTTTTCATTATAAGGTAATTGTTTTATGATTTCAACCAGTTGGTTAAAATTAAGGGGTAAGTTAATATTAAAGCTTGTTGTTTCCATAATCTGGAATTTTTATCCCGAATACTTAATTGGTTTTTATTCTTTAGATGTACATTTGATTAAAATCAACCTTTTCACAAAGATACAAAACAATAGTGGATGAATCAAAATAAAATTTAGCCGCTAATACGTCATAATAAACCCCTGCAATAACGATTTTATTTATATTTTTGCCACCTAAAATTTTTGTTAAACATTAAACTTTATAAACTATGGCAGTATTAGTTGGGAAAAAAGCTCCCTTATTTGAAGCTGATGCCGTTGTGAACGGCGGCGAATTTGTAGAAAAATTCTCATTGGAACAGTACATTGGCAAAAAACATGTCGTGTTCTTTTTCTATCCCCTTGACTTCACATTTGTATGTCCTACAGAGATTCTGGCTTTCCAGGAAAAAATGGAAGAATTTGAAAAGAGAAATGTTGCTGTTGTCGGTTGTTCGATTGACTCCAAATTCTCGCACTGGGCATGGCTGAATACACCCAAAAATGATGGCGGAATACAGGGTGTGAAATTCCCGCTGGTTTCTGATCTTTCAAAAACCATTTCGGAAAACTATGATGTCCTGGCGGGTGAATATGATTATAACGAAGACGGTGAAATGGAATTTGACGGTGAAGCTGTGGCTTACCGTGGCCTGTTCCTTATTGACAAGCAGGGTGTTGTGCGCCATCAGGTGGTCAACGATCTGCCGCTGGGCCGTAGTGTTATGGAAACACTCCGTATGGTTGACGCGCTACAGTTCTTTGAAGAAAACGGCGAAGTTTGTCCAGCCGACTGGCATCCGGGTGAAGAAGCGCTGGTTGCTGATCATGAAGGTGTTGCCAAATATTTGAGCCATCATTAATTATTCATCTTTTTTATAACTGTTCTTGTTAATCATACAGGGATGGTGTGAAAACTTAAAAAAGGCGTGGAACTGTTCCACGCCTTTTTTGTTTTTCATCCCTGTAATAAAATATTGACCATTTAGTAAATATCAAACAGGTAATATTGTATAAATCCATTATTTTTATTCCCTGTCTATGCAACCTGTATATAAACCTTCTGTCTGATACGTAACTGGAAAAGCACGAATGATTTCGGAAAATCAGATCATAAATGGATGCAAAATATGTTGAGGTTCACGTTGATTTCAGGTGGGAACAACTGATGTAAATAAAGGTACAGTTGCAGACGAAAACAGTCCGCTTACGGATCCGTCGAAGGAGAAACAAAATCCGGTCAAGCTAAAATAACCTTCTCCGGTTATTATAAAGCCCTGTCCCGGTTTTCGGGAGGGGCTTTTTTTTTGTATGTTTGCTATTAAAGTTTTTTTATGCCAGCAGATATTCAGGCCCTTTTCAATAAAAAGATAAAGCCCCTTAATTTTAAACGGACGGTCGGCTTGTTTAGTGCTACCACAATTGGGGTAGGTGCACTCCTGGGGGCCGGAATATATGTTCTGATCGGGACTGCAGCCAGCCATGCCGGCCCTTCGGTTTTTTTATCCTATCTGATCTGCGGTTTGCTGGCTTATGTTACCACGCTGATGTTTGCCGAACTGAGCCGCATCATTCCCCGGTCGGGAGGCGGGTATGCTTATGCGTATGATATTTTGGGAAGTATCGGTGGATTTACCACCGGATGGTTTCTCGCTTTGGGCAGCATCTTTGCCAGTGGCCTGTATGCTATCGGTTTCGCAGAATATACCATTTCACTTACCGGGATGACCTTCCCAAAATATATTGACCGTTCGGTAGCCGTTGGCATCACGCTGTTAATCGGTTTTTTGAGTTTGCAGGGCGGAAGTAAGAAAAAATTTAACCTGCAAAACTGGATTGTCTGGGGTAACGTTGGTATTCTGTTGTTGCTGGTTGTGGTTTCTTCATTTCACCTGAACACAGAAAACATCAAGCCTGCATTTCCCCACGGATTTCATGGTACTGTTGCAGCCATATCACTGATTTATATTTCTTTTTTCGGATATCAGTTAATTGCCAATAATGCCGATGAGGTGGTTGAACCTGAAAAGACCATTCCCAAAGCCATGAAACTTTCCATGTTGATCAGTTTGGGGATTTATTTGTTGGTGGCCATTGCCGCCGTCATGTCTGTTTCGTGGAAAGAACTCGCCGAAAGCCGTGCACCGCTGGTTCTTGTGGCCGACAAAAGTTTCGGGGGCAATGGTTGGGTGATTATATCGTTCGGGGGTATCCTGGCTTCTCTCGGAGCGCTCAGCAGCACCCTGGTTTCTCAAAGCAGACAAACTTACGCTATGGGGAAAGACCGTTTTTTCCCTGATATTTTGGGGAAACTGAGCGAAAAGACCAGACAACCCAATCTTGCCCTGATAACCGGTGCCGTACTGATCAGCCTGGTATTATTATTTTTCGATCTGGAGTTTATTGCCAAGGCAGCCAACTTTTGCCTGTTGGTATCATTGCTTCCGGTTTCGCTGGCCATGCGCAAAGTTTATCGAAAGAATCCCGCCTTAAAGCCCAAAGCAAAGTGGAAACATTATCTTCCACAACTCACGCTGGTTATTAATCTGGGGCTTTTATTAACCCTCGATATCGTTTCCCTGGCCTTTGGCCAACAGTTGGCCCTGGTTGGTGCTGTTATTTATTTCTTTTATTCACGTAAACGCGAAAAAAGGGGCAGAGAGGGGCTGAACATTGTCCTGGAAGAAGAAAAGCGTTTCTCTTTCTTTACTCAAAATAAAATTCTGGTTCCCATGTCGAACCCTGAAACGCAAAAAGCGTTACTTAACCTTTCCCATACCTTGTTGGCAAAAAAGGGAGGAGAAATCGTTGTGCTGGCCATCAAGGATGTCCCCCCGAAAATGAATTTTTATGAAGCACTGGATGAAGCCGGTGAGACACTTGATGTCATTAAGCGGAGCATCGAACTGGCCAAAAAACTCAATATTAAAATCAAACCGATTATCAGGGCTTCGCGCAAAATTTCCAGGGGTATTGTAACCGTTGCGCAGGAAGAAAACAGTGATCTGATTATTATGGGTTTTGCTAAACATGGAAAAGACGAAAAGCCCAGTATCCTGAGCCAGGTCCTCAGGTATTCTTATACCGATATGCTTGTCCTTAGCCTGAAAACAAACGTGGAGGATTTTATTCCGAAGCGGATTGGGATTTACATAAAAACCACAACCCATATCAGATTGAAGACAATGTGTGCCACCGCAATCGCTGAAAAACATAAGGCAAGAATAGTTTTGATTGGCTTTTTACCTAAAGATTACGGTAAACGACAAAAAACGAGAGTGGACAAAATGATCGTGGAAAGTTTACAGAACTTAAAGTCCACGGCTCTCTATGATGTTTCCCTTACGGTGAATAATGATCCGGTACAGGAACTCATCAGGATGTCCTCCGGCCTCGACCTTTTGATTGTTGCAAAAGAAAGCAGCCATAACACCGGAAAAACCATTGAAGAATCCCCTTCGTTCCGGATTGCACAACAAGCACAATGCACGGTGATCCTTGTGAAAAGTATTAAACCGTTTAAAAAGTTTGTCAGAAAACTTTAAGGCTTGTTTTTTAACATTTTTCGGGAAATAAATATCATTCTTTATTTATCTTTGCGCTTTCCTAATCATAAAATTAAAATCATGGCACTTGAATTCACAGATGGAAATTTTGATGACCTCGTGATAAAATCCACTAAGCCTGTTATTGTTGACTTTTGGGCAATATGGTGTGGCCCCTGCCGCATCGTAGGACCCATTGTGCAGGAATTAGGCGACGAATATGGTGAAAAAGTGGTTGTCGGGAAACTTAATGTTGACCACAATCCCAAATCCGCCAGGCATTACGGAATACGCAACATCCCGACCATTTTATATTTTAAAAACGGGGAAGTTGTTGACAAACAGGTTGGCGCAGTACCCAAACAGGTGCTTGCCAAAAAACTGGATGCCCTGCTTTAAACCGGAACTCAATAAAACTGCGAAAAATATGGAAGGCTGTTTTTATTGGAAAACAGCCTTTTTACTTACAAATCAATACGAACAATAAATTATGGCTTATTCAATTGACCGTGACCGGCTTCAACAGTTCAACTCGCTGGAATTCATTGCCCGGCAAGTGGTTGAAGGATTTATCACCGGCCTTCACAAAAGCCCGTTTCATGGCTTTTCGGTTGAATTTGCCGAACACAGGCTTTATAATCCCGGTGAATCAACCCGTTTTGTTGACTGGAAGTTATACGGCCGCACTGACAAACTTTTCGTAAAACGGTTTGAAGAAGAAACCAACCTGCGTTGCCGTATCATTATTGACCGTTCTTCTTCGATGTATTTTCCGGTGAAGGAAAAAGCCGACATCAACGACCCCAATAAAGTTACTTTTTCGGTTTATGCTGCCGCCGTCCTGCTTAACCTGATGAAAAAACAACGGGACGCGGTGGGCATCAGCACCTTTACTGATAAAATTGACCTGCACACCCAATCACGGTCCAGTTCAGTTCATAACAAATATTTGTACTCGGAGCTGGAAAAATTACTGGACCCCAAACCGGCCAAAGAACAACGCCCTACCAATATTACGGAATCGTTGCACAACATTGCCGAAATGTTGCACAAACGATCACTGGTTATTTTATTCAGCGACATGATGGATGACATTCATAAACTGGACGAAGTATTTGCCGCCCTTCAGCACTTTAAACATTACAGGCACGAGGTTATCCTGTTTCACGTTATGGATAAAAAGCTGGAAGAGTTTCTTGATCTTGATGACCGGCCTATCCGGTTTGTTGACATGGAGACCAAAGAAACCATCAAACTCAATCCGGTGGAAGTCCGCGAACGATATACCCGTGCATTCAGCAAAATCAGGAAAGAACTTGAGATGCGTTGCGGCCGTTATAAGATTGATTATGTCCAGGCCGATATCAACCGGGGATTCGAAAGGATTTTGCTGCCGTATTTGTTCAAGAGGGAGCGGTTGCATTGAACTTAACCCGCTATTTAATGGGTTAAAAGAACCGCTGACCCGACTTGGAGTCAGCGGATCGGATGTTACCATGAATCCTAAGGTTTTTATAGATATGGGTGCAAAGCCACTCAGGTTCAGGCTACAACTTTACCATCACCTGCACCTTAATTTCTGTTTTGTGATTACCGTCAATTTCATCTGCACCCGAGCCAATAGTACTCCGGTCGGAAAAGATTGTCCGGGCCAGCCGCACCCAGATATCAAGTTGTTTCAACGCCTTGTACCTGAGCAACAGATACACTCGTTGCCCGTTGTCGAAATATGACGGGACACTGAACGCATACAACACATCATTCTCATAGGTGTAAATCCGGCTGTTGTATCCCCCGGTGGAAAACAAGGCATAGCGGAAAGTGACATCCAGCGGAAAATTTGCCGGACGGTAAATCACATCCTGGTAAATAAGATAACCGTTTTCGGAAGGCTCATGTTCCTTATTATAGAAAATATATTCCAGCCTGTTTTTAAAGACCAGGAAATCAAATACATCGTAACTGATGAAAAAACGGAATTCATTTCTGTGCACATTGACAAGCCGCGCAGTATAGTCATAATCATCCGCGTAGTTTTCCTGTTTCAGGATATTCCTAAAACGGAAATAGAGGTTCAGGTGGCGGGAGGCATTGTAATTGATTTGCATCAGGTAATCCATTCCGTACGACGGGCTGTCACTGCGGTATTTCAGCCAGGGGAATGAAAAATAATCCAAATATCCCGTCAGGCTCAACCCTTGAAATAATAAGGCCCTGAACCCGAAATAAATCCCCTGTTCAGCAATCAGGCTGCTGGTTTCGGTAACCGGGTTATTGAACAGGTTGAAATATTTTTTGCCGTAATTATGATAAAAAAGGGTAAAAGCAAAACGGTCGGATAAAAAGGCGTTCATCCCGCCCAGTCCCGCCCAACCCCCTGTGGATGCATAAGAGATTTCGCCGAAAAAGTTCACTTTGTTCAGGTTCAGGCTGAAGTCGGTACCATAATTCATCAGTTGGTTTCCTGAAAAACTGAACTTTTTGTAAAGGTCATCATTAACAGCAATGGGGATGCTCAACCGGCTTTGAAAAGCAGTCGCCCCTAACTGAAACTTTTTATACTGATAACTTAATCTTCCGCCGGTGGCTGTGATGGTTATGGCATGTTTTTTCAGCAGTTCGTTTAGGGTGCGGTGCATTCCGGTTTCGGGTAATGAGCCGGCTTCTACCCGGTTGAAAACGGGATTTTCCTCAATGGAGGCATCCACTTTATGGTGCGAATAGAAGCCTGTTAATGTCAATCCTTTCCAGCCCAGCGACAGAGCCGCCCCCCTGAAAAAACGGTTTTCATTTCTTGAGGTGTTGGGTCTGATTCCCCGGCCGTATCTTTTAATTTGTAAAGCTTCTGCCGATTTCCCAAAGGCAAGTCCCGACCATAGTGTGAGCCCCTGCCCAAATTCAAGATGGTAATCGCCCACAACGGCTGCTTTTAATATCCCCATATCCGATACATAAATATGCCCCGAAAAGAAATCGAACAGATTGTTCATTTTGTTGCCAACCAGGGCATGGATGCTGTCGTTCACTTTGCTTTTTAAAAAAATCTCACCGGCGTCTTTATCAAATGTAAACCCCAATCGTACTTTGTTCCTGTAATTAAATCCATAGCGCAGGTACCAGGCCTGCATGTTGCCGAGATAAGCCGAACCGGGAAAGTTGATGGCTGAATCGGCCGGGATGAGATAGCCTGCCGATTTTTCAAGATATTGGTTATACCTGACAATGAGCCGGTTTTTTCCGTATTTGAAAATGTTCTTTGGCTTCAGTGAAAATTTCTGCCGGGCGGGCTCAACCGTGACAAAGGGCAGGATATTCTGGATGGTTTTGTTGTCAAATCCCGGGATATACTTCAGTTCGTAAACTGAGTTTAACGGTCCGTTATTCTGAATATAGGCATTCAGGTTGTTTAGTTGCATGTCATTGATAAGGTGGATTTTCAGCAGGTCTTTTGCCTGTGTGTTCAGGTCAGCGGGGTTTTGGTAGTAGTATAAAAAATCATCCAGCAGGTCACTGTAATCCAGGTTCAAATCGGTGTTTTGGGCTATTCGTTCCATTTGATCGGTGATGAATTCCAAACTGCTAACATTGGTCGTGTCTTTTTCCTGAGCTGCAACGGATGTTGAAATCAAGCCAGCCAGGGTTGCCACATAGGCATATTTAATAAAAAACGGGTAATATTTTAACCGGTACGCCATGCTAAAAATTAAAACTGAACAATGAGTGATGACTGCGGAGAAAAGCCCAGTGTCTGGTGCATGACAGCCGAAATATCAAATCTCAGGAACTTAATCTTCATCCCGAAGCCCATGGAAAATATTTCCTGTTGTGTTGAGAACCCGCCCCGGATAAAGAATTTGCCGTTAAAACCATATTCCAGTCCGGCACGGACAAGAATGGGGGCAATGTTGGTGTTTTTTTCGGCTTCAACATTTGCAATAAACCCTTTTAATATTTGCCACGACAGGCCCAGCCTGAAAATAGCAGGTATTTTTTCGTTGTTGTAATCAGCCAGCTTAACCTGTATGGGATTATAAACCCAGGCGCCGATAGTCAGGTTCTTGGCCACATCCGACTGGATGCCCAACTCAAAGGTTACATTACCTGTGCTGCCATAATTATCACCCAGGGTTGTGATCAGGTAATCCAGTTGAAGGCCCATCCTGAACCAGGGGCTGAACGAGCGGGCATAAACCAACCCGATCTTCATCTCGTTATACAATTCATACCCGAAATAATTAAAGGTGGCCCCCAGCACACCTATCCCGGTAGGTACCACAACGGCAACATCTTTTGTGCTTAAACGGTTGATCAGAAAACGGCTTTCGTAATAAATGCCTGCGCTGTATTTATCAATAAGGGCGATGCCTGCCTGGTTGTTCTGTATGTTCCAAAAATCGGTGATGGCAACAGATGTGCGGCCCATACCGGCCTGGCGTGCCCCGATTGGAAAGATGTCGCCACCTGCTGTCGAACGGTTTGTCAGCAAAAAAATGCTGAGCAACAGCAGGACATATTTTTTAATAGGGCAATGCAACATGAAAAGACAGGTTTTGGTTTTTATTCAGCAATCATTTTCTGCCTATCTTAGGCACCCGAAAGTTAAGAAAAATTTGAAAACAAAAAATAATGGATAGAATTGTATTTGATTTTTACACGATCTGAATGAAAACAATAACCGCGACTGGTTCAATCTTCATCAAGATATTTACCTGGCGGCACGCAGCGAAGCAGAACTTTTTGTTGATCATCTTATCCTGAACATCAAAATTTATTTCGGTGTTTACATGGCAGCCGGGGGGCGTAAATCGGAAGAAGCAGGCAACTTTCCCCGGTTTTGACAAGAAGCTGACCAGCATTTTTAAAAAAATGAAGCCCATAAACGATTTCATGAACCGGGGCATCCGGGATTGATGGATAATGATCAGTTACTTCACTTCAACGCCGGCTCATTTTATAAACAGGCGTATCGTTTTTTATCAGGTTTTTAATTTGTGACCAAGTGAGGAAAATGTTGGTCGCCCCCTGCGAATAAGGCGCTATTTCATAACGGTTGTACAAAAAACCAATCCCGTTGCCATCCATAAAGATGTTATAGTTTGGCTTCACTTCATCCACAAAAAAACCGGCATCTTTCAGTGCCACCTTAGCTGGAATCCGGTAATTTTTTCTCAGTTGTTGTGTAAGCAATACCGACAATGAATCCTGGGCATCTTCCTTAAAAATATTGGAATAGGTCAGCAACTGCCCGTTGTCCAGGTCAATGATATTATAGGAAATATTGGTCATGCCGTGTGCGCCACCCGTATAGCCATAAGAAAGGTATTCAAGGCAGAGCATGTACCCCGAATTGTAAACGACAGAAATGCTGTTCATTTTTTCCCAATTGAAAGAGGCTCCTTTGCTATACCAATCTTTGTTTTGGTCAATGTAATTTTTAAAATATTCCTGCTCGTAACAGATCAGCATGGTATCGGGCAGTTCCGGAAGAAAACCCGATCCGAAAAAGCTCCTGACAATATTGCTTTTAACCGAATCAATAACAAAAGGCTTGAAATATTTTTCATTAGGGAAAAGCAGTACCAGTTCAATGTTTGCAGTCGGGGAATCCGGGTTTTTAGCAATGAGGTTTTCTTCTGAATTGAGATAAAAAACGTTCAACTGCATGCTTCCGTTCGGATAATATTCTTCCATATCAAAGGGCAGGGTTTTCCCGGCAGGGCCGTACCAGGTGCCGTTAAAAGTTTTCTGCTTCATCACGCCTTTAAAAGTAAAGTTTTTTTGTCCGAACTCACGCAGACGCGCACTGTCATTATTTTTTATATCCCCTTCCAGTTCAATGGTTTTCCCGTAATACATTTCAGCATCTTCATCAACAAAACGATACTGGTAACTGCCCGAAAGTTTATCAAAAAGCCTGACAAGATTGGCTGTAATGCTGATATTTTCCCCTATGTTGCCTTCGAAACGGTGATAGGCTTTTTTTGCCTGATTAGGTTGGGCCAATACAAACAGCGGGGCAATAGCCAGTAATGTTAAAGACAAGAACCTGTTTTTCATTGTAGTACGCTTTGATTTTGTGGATTAAGAAGCTGTCCTGCAAAAGTAGAAATATAAACCTGCTTTTTAGGATGTAGTTTTATATTTTTGTCTTTAAATTATTCACAGTGGCCTGTTCTCGTTTTTTCAAGGGGGAAACAGGTTCTTGTCTTTAACATTTTTCAATGGATCAATACAGTTACAAAACACTTAAAGCTCCGGCGGAGGGACTCTATAAGGATAAGGGCAGTAAGTTTATTGCCAAAGCCTATCCTGTTGTTGGTGTGGACCAGTGCAAAGAAATTATCGGGAGTCTGAAAAAGGAATATTATGATGCCCGCCATCATTGTTATGCTTATCGCATCAATCCTGTTGACGGGCAGGTAAGGAGCAATGACGACGGAGAACCATCGGGCACGGCCGGAAAGCCTATTCTTAATCAGATTTATTCCTTCGAACTGTATCATGTACTGATTGTGGTTATCCGTTATTTTGGCGGGACCAAACTCGGCGTCAGCGGACTGATCAAGGCTTATAAGACGGCATCGGGGGAAGCGTTGTTGAACGCAACCATTATAACGGCCCATCCAACCATGGATTTGGAATTGTATTTTGACTATTCCCTGATGAATGCCGTGATGAGGGTTATTAAAGAAGAAAACCTGAAAATAAACGGGCAGTTTTATGACAAAAAATATGTTATTAAATTAACAGTTAAAAAAGTTTTAGTAAAAAAGGTCATGTCAAGACTTGAAAAATTACGGGGCATAGAAGTAAAGCTACTGAATAGCAATTAAATAATACCATATTTTACACCACCTTATATACAACAAAAAAAAATGAAAGTCAACTAAAAATTTATTTTTTTTACACTTTTTTTATACGACATTTGCTTTAATTCTTGCGGCTCCGGGAATTTTATAAATTCGTCTGATTTACACGTTTTTAAAAAAATGGAAACCCATTAACCGATAATCTTTGAAAATTTTTACAAGAGAATGACTAAAAAACATGTTGAAGTATGGAACCGGTGTCTAAATGTAATAAGGGACAATATACCTCATCAGAGTTTTAAAACGTGGTTTGAACCGATAGTACCGATTAAACTGGAAGAAAACATTTTGATAATCCAGGTTCCCAGCCAGTTTTTTTACGAATGGCTTGAGGAGCATTATATCAATTTATTGAAGAAAACAATTAAGAAAGAAATTGGCCTGGCAGGAAGGTTGGAGTATAGTGTGATTATGGACAGTTCTTATGACGATCAAAAACCTTATTCTGTGAATTATCCGACGACTGAGAGAAAAGCGACGAAAAATAAACCGGTAGCCATGCCGCTTACCTTGGGGGGTAAAGATCCCGGATACATTCCTAATCCTTTTATTATTCCCGGGCTGAAAAAAATTAAAGTGGAATCAAACCTGGTTGAATCCTATTCTTTTGATAATTTTATTGAAGGTGATTGCAACAGGCTGGCCCGCTCAGCCGGTTGGGCGATTGCTGAAAATCCGGGGAAAACCGCTTTTAACCCTTTGCTCATTTATAGTAATGTAGGCCTTGGGAAAACTCACCTGGCTCATGCCATCGGTTTGCAGGTAAAAAATAATTTTCCGCAAAAAACCGTATTGTATGTTAAAACAAATGAATTTGTCAATCAGTATATTGATTCGGTCAGGAATAACAACCAGAACGACTTCATCCATTTTTACCAGATGATTGATGTACTGATTATAGATGATGTCCAATTTATTGCCAACAAAGAAAAAACCCAGGATATTTTCTTTCATATTTTCAACCATCTGCATCAAAGCAACAAACAAATTATTCTCACTTCCGATAAACCGCCGGTTGAGTTAAAAGGAATGGAACCCCGGTTGTTGTCCAGGTTTAAATGGGGCCTTGCCGCCGACTTGCAGGTGCCCGATCTGGAAACGCGCATCGCCATTTTACAAAACAAACTTTACATTGACGGGATAGAAATGCCTTATGAAGTGGTTGAATATCTCGCTTACAGCATTACTACGAATATTCGCGAGATGGAAGGGGCACTCATTTCCATTCTGGCACAGTCCACATTGAACAAAAAAGCCATTACCCTCGACCTGGCCAAGCAGATGATTGACAAGTTTGTGAAAAACACCACACGCGAGATATCCATTGACTTTATCCAAAAAGTTGTTTGTGATTATTTCGGCCTGCCGCTTGAGACAATTAACTCGAAAACCCGCAAACGTGAAATCGTTCAGGCACGGCAACTCGCCATGTTTTTTTCAAAGAAACACACCAAAAGTTCATTGGCAACCATCGGGCTGCATTGCGGAAATAAAGACCACGCCACCGTGCTGCATGCATGCCGTACAGTGAACAATCTTTTGGAAACCGATAAGCGGTTCAGGGTGTATGTTGAAGAAATTGATAAAAAATTAAAGTTATAGCCGCACTTATTCGTTTATCCTTTAGTTACATACAACTTTAGAAAAACATCTCCCTTATTATTTCAAAAAAGGGAGTTTTTTTTTAAGATTTTTTTATGTACCTTTATAAGCCCGTTTTTAAAACCATCTTAAATAAATAAACATGAACATTATTTTTATTTGTAACGAAAATGTATGCCGTTCCCCGGTTGCCGAAGCATTGTTAAAAAAGAAGTTTAAGGAAAATAATATTGAAGGCACGATTGCATCGGCAGGTTTCGAATCATTTATGATCAATGAACCTGTTGGTGATTGTGTGCGCGAAATGGGTTTAAAACATCATCTCGATTTAACGGAAAGCAAAGCCAGGATATTTACTTCTGAAGATTTTGATGAGTATGATATGATATATGTAATGGATACCCAGAATTTTCGCGATGTAAAAGATGTTGCCCGAAATAAAAATGATCAGCAAAAAGTTGATTACATTATGAATGTGGTCACACCCGGTAGAAACATGACGATTCCGAACCCCTTTACTGACGGTAAAATTAATTTCAAAAAGGTTTATAATATGCTGGACAACGCTACGGATAAGATTGTTGAATTAGCCAGAAACCATTAATCCGGGAACGATTGGAAAAAATCCCTTCTGTAAACAACTTAACAATTGCTGCAAAGCGCATTCAGCCTTATATTCACCGGACACCCGTATTGACATCCGAAACCATAAACCGGATGTTTGGCAGTTCGTTTTTCTTCAAATGTGAAAATTTCCAGAAAGTCGGTGCTTTTAAATCCAGGGGTGCTGTCAATGCAGTTTTTTCATTGAATGACAAATCGGTTATCAACGGGGTGGCCACCCATTCATCCGGAAATCATGCACAGGCACTGGCCAGGGCGGGCAGGTTACGCCGTGTTCCTGTCTATATCGTCATGCCACGAAATGCTCCCCGTGTAAAAATCAATGCGGTTCGCAACTATGGCGGGATCATCACTTTTTGTGAGCCCACCTTAAAAGCGAGGGAAGAAACCCTGAAGCGGGTGATTAAAGAAACCGGCTCAGTTGAAATACACCCTTATGATAATTACCGCATCATCGAAGGCCAGGCCACCTGTACTATGGAACTCATTGAAGATGCAGGTGCCCCCGATATGATCCTGTGCCCTGTGGGCGGTGGTGGCTTGTTGAGCGGGACGGCACTGGCAGCAGCTTACTTTTCAAAAAATACGGAGGTAATTGTCTGTGAACCGGCAATGGCCGATGATGCTTACCGTTCATTCAGGGCAGGCCGGCTTATTCCGGGCGTGAACCCTGAAACCATTGCCGACGGTTTGCTGACCTCACTGGGGGAAAGAAATTTCCCCATCATCCGCAAGTTTGTGAAAGATATTGTTACCGTTAGCGAAGAATCCATTATTGAAGCCATGCGCCTGGTTTATGAACGGATGAAGATTATCATTGAACCGTCGTCGGCAGTACCTGTTGCCGCTCTGATAGAAAACAAATTGGATGTGAAAGGAAAAACAGTGGGCATTATCCTTTCCGGCGGAAATGTTGATTTGAAAAATTTACCCTTCTGAGCCATGAAAGGAAAACTTTATCTTATACCCACAACATTGGGCGATTTCGATACCATGGAACAGGTGCTTCCCGGTTATAACAGGCAGGTGCTTCATGGTTTGACAGTTTTTATGGTTGAAAATGTCAGAACATCAAGGCGGTTCATTAAAAAAACCGGACATCCGGCCCCCATTGATGAAATGACCTTCATTGAAATCGGGAAACATGCCACTATATCGCAGGCCATAGCTGATTTTAAACGCTTCATCAAACAAGATTCGGTTGGCCTTTTATCGGAAGCGGGAACGCCCTGCATTGCCGATCCCGGTGCTTTGATCGTGCAGGCGGCTCATGAGGATAACATCGAAGTTGTTTCGCTGGTTGGTCCCAATTCCATCATCCTTGCCCTGATGGCCTCCGGTTTTAACGGACAGCGTTTTGCTTTTCACGGTTACCTTCCCGTGGACAGGAAGCAGTTAGCACAAAAAATCAGGAATATGGAAAACAAAGTGCAGAAGGATGGACAAACCCAGATTTTTATCGAAACACCTTTCAGAAACCGTCAGCTTTATGAGCTGTTGCTGAGAAACTGTAATCCCTCAACAAAGTTGTGTATTGCAGTCAATCTTACTTTGCCCGGACAGATGATCAGGACCTTAACCATCGGTGCCTGGAAGAAACAAACAGTGGACCTGAATAAAAAGCCGGCTGTTTTCCTTATTTCAAAATAAGAAAATAATTAATGAACAATCCCATCATGACCGTGAACATGGCCGTGTGAAAGTTCCTCTTCATTAGCTTCTCGCACATCTTTGATCTCTCCCGTAAAGAAAAGGCTTTGTCCGGCTAAAGGGTGGTTGAAGTCCATGACAATGGTACTGTCTTTGATGGCCAGCACTTTTCCGTCAAGCGGGCGGCCGTTTTCATCCTGCATAGCTACCATTTTACCCACGGTTACAAACTCTTCGTCAATCTGGCCATCTATTTCAAAGATATTTTTATCCAGTTCAACGATGGCTTTGTCGGAAGATTCGCCGTAAGCATCATCTGCCGAAACGTGAAAAGCAAAGGTCTCACCGGGTTCCAGATTATTGAGGTTTTCTTCAAAGGCAGGAAGCAATGATCCGGCACCAAACAAATGGACAAAGGGTTTGGTGTCGTCAACTTCCTGAATGACCTCACCATTTTTATCTTCGCGGCGTAACACATAAGTGAGCGTAACGACCTTATTTTTTCCAACTTTCATGATTTAATTTTAATAGGGATTGATAAATGAGCGGCAAAAATATAAATAATTATTTTACAAGGTTTTTTTTATTGAATGACTTGGATAAATTAAATTTCCGGTTTCATAATTTCCGGATTCTTCCGCCACGATCCATATCAACTTCCGGAGGGGTTCGGGTGTTAAAATTGTAAAACCCCGGTTAAGAAAACAAATTTTGATTATCATTGTAATCTAATAGCATAATGTACGTTATTCTTAAAATTTAACTATTCATCTTTGAACAGCCCTGTACTTGAAATACGAAACCTCAGCAAATCCTATCACAGGATACGGGCTCTTGACGATTTTTCGTTACAGGTGGGCCGGGGTGAGATTTGTGGGATTTTAGGGCCTAACGGCAGCGGTAAAACCACCACGCTGGGCATTCTTTTGGATGTCCTGAAACCGGATCGTGGTGAATATTTGTGGTTTGGGCAAAAGCCCACCTACCGGACAAGAAAAAGAGTAGGGGCGCTGCTTGAAGGACCTTTGTTTTATTCTTATCTGTCGGCGGTAAGAAATCTTCAGATCATCGCCGATATCAAAGGCGTTTCTTATGCAGGCATTGGTACTGTGCTGGAAACCGTTGGGCTGGGGCCGCGGAAATCGGACAAATACAAGACCTATTCGCTGGGTATGCGGCAGCGCCTGGCCATTGCCGCCGCTTTACTGGGCAACCCTGACGTGCTGATCCTGGATGAGCCCACCAACGGCCTCGACCCGCAGGGAATTGCAGATATCCGGAATTTGATCATCGAAATTGGAAGCCAGGGGGTGACCATCCTGCTGGCCAGCCATTTGCTGGATGAAGTCCAAAAAATATGCACCCATGTTGTGGTGCTGGAAAACGGGAAAAAACTAAGTGAAGGGAATGTGAAAGAGGTGCTGAGTGCTTCAGCTTCGTACGAACTGGCTGCCGCCGACATGGAAGCGCTGAAGGATGTCCTTGAGCATGCCGGTTATTTTGCAGAAATAAAAATGGAAAACGGTATGTGGGTCTGCACATTGTCCAAAGAGATTGCAGCCGACGCGCTTAACCGCTTGATTTCAGAACAGGGCATTTTTCTCACCCACCTTTCACTTCGTAAAAAATCAATGGAAAAATATTTTCTGGATATATTAAATGCAAAAAATGGTTGACCTGTTCAAAATAGATTACCGGAAATATTTTTACAGCCGAACATTCTGGATTATGATGCTGATCTATCTTATCCTGATGGTGCTGGTTTTTTCGGGTGTTGAAAGTTTTTTGAATACGGCCCTGAAGAATGCCAATACCAATTCCCCCGTTGCCATGCCGGAGCTTTCGTTGTACAGCTTTCCGTATGTGTGGCAGAACCTCACTTTTCTCGGCGGTTTTTTTAAAATATTCCTCGGGATTATCATCATCATATACATAGCCAACGAATTCACAAACAAAACCATCCGGCAAAACATCCTCAATGGTATGAGCCGTGAGCAGTTTATTTTGTCGAAAGTGATCTTTGTGTTTTTATTGAGTTTTGTTTCTATGGTGATCCTTTTTGTTACGGGTGGTATTATGGGGATGATTCACACACCGGATTTGAAACCGGGCATGATGTTTCAAAAAACAGGATTTCTCGGGGCTTATTTTCTGGAACTGTTCACCTTTGGTTCCATGAGCCTGCTGATTGCTTTTCTGATCAAAAAGTCGGGCCCCGCCATTGCCTTGCTTGCTTTGTATTATTACATTGTGGAACCGGTGGTTTCAAGAATATTGCCGGCCACCGTTTCAAAATACCTGCCGGTGGTTTCACTGGGCAACCTGATTGATGTACCCAATTCATCCCTGATGAAAATGTTCGGGATCAACTTCAGGGAATATGTATCCGTTCCTGATGTTTTTATCAGCCTGGCATGGAGCGTGGCTTTTATCGGCATTATCTATCTCGTTTTACGGAAACAGGATCTTTAAAAAAGCTGTTTTTATGTCTGACAAAATCTATTTTTTGTTACTTGTTGTTGGCACGATGTCCTGTTCGGCGCCGAAAGTTATCGAACAACAGGTTTTCAAACCCGATGGCCGTTACGACAGTGAATATCCGGTGAAAAACCTGTCGGGTGAGTTGAGCTATATTTCTAAAACGGTAAAAAAACTGGATTGCATTGCTTTTTACCGTTCCTATCTTTTTTCTCCAGACAACACGGTTGATCTTCATCAAATCAACGACTCGGTGCTGGAGCTGAACGCGGTTGGCAGTAGCGTTACCAACCAGTCGGTTAGCGGGACGGCTACGGTGGTCTATTATGCCAATAACCTTGTCGGTATGTTAACCTGTGCCCATGTGGTGGATTTTCCTGATACGGTTGTGATTCGATATGATAACGGCACGGGCCCTGTTGAGGTGTTGTCGGTGAAGCTGAGGCAGAGTAATTATGTAAAAGGCCTGCCTTCGGGTGGGAGTACCGATGTGGTTGCCCTTGACAAGTATCACGACCTTGCCCTGCTGATGAAACGTCTCGATGATACCGGTGGTGACGGTATTCCGGTATTAAACTATCCTGTGGGCAGGAGCAAAGAACTTGACTGGGGCTCGCTGGTGTATGTTATGGGCTATCCGCTGGGCAATCTGATGGTGATCCGGGCTGTTGTGAGCAAGCCGGCAGGTAGATTAAAAGACAGGTTTTTAACAGATGCCTTATACAACAGGGGCATTAGCGGAAGCCCGGTGCTGGCCATCCGGGACGGGATACCCAATTTTGAACTGGTGGGGATTGCCAGTTCGGCGGCGGCACAAAACTTTTTTTATGTTAAGCCCGATAATGAAGCGGCTGAGTATATCAACACCGATGAAACTTACTCGGGGAATTTGTTCGTTGACCGGAAAAGGATGATAAAATACGGGGTTACGTATAATGTGAGTATTGAAACCATCATGGATTTCCTTTCAAAAAACAACGATCAAATCAGTGCCAACGGCTTTATCCCTGACTATTTTTTCAAATAGTCCCGCTTTTAATCTTTGGGGGCATCTTGCTCCTTCATCCCAACGGGCAACCGCAGGTCGGGGAGGATAGACGCTTCCAGGCACTTCCGGTATTATGATCGAAAATGATGAAATAAAAAGTATTGAAGAATAAACAATGAAAGGCCAATAACAATTGACCTAACCTGATTAATTAATAAACTATATTCTCTGATTAAATTTTAAACTATCTTATTTTTGGGGGATACTACAATTCCTCATCATTCTCCGATCGCTGTTTTCCGTTGCAACAGGGTAGGGTGGGAGTAATGGAAAAAGACATAAGCGGGATGGGGTGTGAGGTTGCTCAGGTTGTTCCTTGAAAGTTTGATCAGCGCATTGATCAGCGCATGGCCCAGGTGTCGCTGCTTTGCAAAGGCATCGGCCTGATACTCATGTTTGCGCGAAATGAGATTGGACACAATGCCGGTAAAAAATGAAACCGGTGTAAACAGCAATCCGAATGCGATAAGCCCCAAATAAAAAGAAGGCTCTTTGCCCCCTAATGCCAGTGACAGGCCGGGAATGTTCAGTGCCAGCGAAAGCAACCAGACCATGACGGCCGTTTGCAGCAATGACAGGATCATACCCTTCACCACATGTTTCTTTTTATAGTGCCCGATCTCGTGCGCCAGCACGGCTACAATTTCCTGTGTGTTGAGGTCGTTGATCAGCGTATCGTAAAGCACCACCTTCTTTTTCGGTCCCAGCCCGCTGAAATAGGCGTTGGCTTTGGTGCTTCTCTTCGAGCCGTTGATCACATAGACATCTTTGAGGTTAAACCCGGCTTTGGATGCAAAATCGAAGATCGCTTTTTTAAGTTCCCCTTCTTCCAGGGGTGTGAGCTTGTTGAACAGCGGGACGATCAGGTCGGTGTAAAACATGGTCATGAAGATCATAAAACCGGTAATTCCCGACATAACGATCAGCCAGAACCACTTGCCGGTTGCCAGCCATGCCCATTGGACAAAGAGGATGATACCGCCGCCGATGATGGCACCCAACAGCCACGATTTCAGCTTATCCGTAATAAATGTCTTTGGTGTGGTTTTGTTGAATCCGAAGCGTTCTTCAATTACAAAAATGCTGTAAACTTGGAATGGCAGGGTGATCAGGTCAAACGCCAGGCCAAGCACACCAAAAAAGAGCAACGTTCGCAGATAAGGGTTTCCTGTTATTCCACGCACCCATTCGTCAAGTAGCCCGAAGCCGTTGCCAAACAGCATCAACAGGATAAGTGCCAGGTTGAAGATACCGGTGAGGAGCGAGAACCTGGATTTCACCTTTTCATATTGCTGCGATTTGCGGTAGCGTTCCTCGTCGTAGATGCCTTTAAGTTCGGGGGGAATTGTTTCTTTCAGGTTCCTGTAATTCAGATAGTCGAGGATGTTCTCGAAAACAAAATCAAACAGGATGATTGCGATGATGATCCGGAATATTGTTTGTGCCATAGGGTTAATAACTACCAAAATATTTCCTCAAAAACCATTCGACGGCGAGCAACAGCATAATCAGCCCGGCCAGCCAGGGCAAAGTATTCAGCCCGGTATATTTTTCTTCGTAATACACTTTTGTTTTCAGGTCGTCCCTTGCTGCTAAAAGTTTGGGGATATCCTTTATTTCATCAGGAAAGATCAGTCTCCCGTCATGCTGTTGTGCCAGGCGATAAAGCAGGGCGTAGTCGGCATTCAGGTTGCGGCTTTCGAGTGACCGGCCAGCCACGATGAACTCTCCCCAGGATTTGTATTTTTCGTTGCCAAGCTTTGCCGTGGCCGAATAGTTGTAAACGCCCACCGGTAGTTTTTTCAGGTTGAGCACGTAACCCTTTTTAAAAGGGGAAAACACATAGTTGTATTGTTCCCCGTTTTCATTGGTCAGGATGAAATTCACGTCCACATCATTCACCGGTTCGTAAGATGGGTTGTAAAGCTCAGCTTTTACCGTCACATCCTCACCCGAAGCATATTCATGTTTGGTGGTTATCCTGAAAAACCGCTTGTCCTTCCGCGCAAGCAACAGTTGAACGGTTTTGTTGAGCAGTTCGTCAAAAGTGTTGGTATTATCGTTTTGCAGGTAATCGTACATCCGCCACATCCACAGCCCTTCGCCGGTGATCATGCCACGCCTTATCCCGTTCTTTTCATCAAAAACGATAAGCGGGAAACCGGTGGTCAGCTTGTTGATGCGCTGCCAGGCAAATACCGATGCCCCGCCGCTGAGTTGATAATTGCCCAGGGGTACGACGAGCGGCGGGAATTTCTCCATTTTCTTCACTGTTTCTTCACTGAGGCTGAACAGGGAAAACGAGGGGTTGTATTCCGGTTGTGCATCATCAAAGTTATAACCGGCAGGGCGGATATCCACACCGGTAAAAAGACCCTTCAGCCTGGAAAAAGCCGTTTGTTTTCCCGTGATGAAAAGTGCAGGGATATTTTTCTTCTCAAAGTCCTTGAAAAACCGGCTGTAAGTCTGTTTGAAAGATGGCAGGTTGTGAAAGATGACCAGGTCATAATCATCCGGACTCCCTTTGAAAGTGCCGGGATAATAAACCGTGGTTTTGAAATTGCCGTTTTTCTGCAAGCTTTCACGGATCGCAGCAATATCGGGATGGGGCGCATTGGCCAGGATCAGTATTTTTCTTCGGTTTTCCAGGATATTGACAAAAATATCACGGACATTATTCTGTAGGTTCGTTTCTTTTCCCTGTGTTTGCGTTTTTATCCGTATCCGTTGCATTCCAGGCTTTTCGGCAGGCAGGATAAAGCTGAAACTCCGGTTAAAATGATCGGTACTGATAAAGAACTGTTTTTTTGCCTGCAATTTCCCGAAAGCATAAAGGCTGACCGTTGCCTTGTTGCCTTTCATCTTCCCGGCAATTAGGTTCACTTCAACGGGGAAATCTTCATTACGGTAAACAATGCTGTTGAATCTCACATCATTTATCTTCAGGTCTTTGTTGGTTGTCGTATCACCAAGTGCGATGGTATAAACGGGATAATTCAGGGAAGATGCGGCAAAAACGGGATCAATGCCCCGGTTGTTGATACCGTCGCCGGCAACAATGAGGGCGCCCACGTTCATGCCTGTGTAATTTTCTTTCAGGGATTTGAACAGGTTGGCATAATTGGATGTGCCGTCCTTAAAATCAGGTGGCCAGGCCAACCGGGTTTTAGTACCGAAAAGATAAGTGTCCACATTGTATTTTTCTGACAGCCTGTCCTTCAGGCTTTTTATCTGAGAAATAAAACCGCTTTTATAATCAGCAGAATCTTTACTCAGGATCACCGACCTGGAATTGTCAATGCCGATGAGGATAATGGGCTTTTCAAGGTCTTTTTTCCGGGTCTTCAGAAAGGGTGAAAGGAGCAGGAAGGCAAGCAGGGAAACCGTAATAAACCGGAAGATAAAAAGAAGTACTGTAAGCAGCGTTCCCAGTTTGTTGGATTTGTTTTTGTAATACAACAAGCCGGCAACGAGCAGCCCGGTGAGGATGACCAGCAACAAAAACCACCAGGGATATCCTATAATCAGATTTGTTATCAAGTGTGTTTATTTTTAAAGAATGTGCAAAGATATTGTAAACGGGGAATCGGGAAAGGGATTGTTGAAATATGATGAAACGTCTTTTTATTTCATGCAATGGATTATTTCATGCAGCGGCGCAACGGTACAATGAATTGATTCACGCGGCGCGGAGATTATTTTCAGTAATGATTCCTTTAACAGGAGAACAAAATCAAAAAAAAGAAAAAACATTATACCATCTTCGTCGTGCTGCTGCATGAAAAACACAAAAACAAAAAACATTTGCATTACCCCGAATGATTTCAGTATTTTTGTAAAAAAGTAAAATTATGGTAACCTATGCTTGCGGATGGATTGGTGGCAATGAGTTAATCCTCATCCTCATCGTTATCCTGTTGCTTTTTGGAGGCCGCAAATTGCCCGAACTGGCCAGGGGATTGGGAAAAGGCATCCGTGACTTCCGCAAAGCCACCGAAGAGGGCGATCTGGCCAAAGATATCAAAGATGTGGCTTCCGAATTCAAAGATGTAAAAAGGGATGTGGAAAAGCTTAATCCGAAAAACGCACTCAATTTTAAAGAGCCGGTAAAAACCAAAGAGAAATAACGGGCATTCATCCCGTTTTTCTTTAACCTGACCCATTATTTTAATTTGTGAAAGACCTTACCAAAGGAAGAGAAGGGAAGCTGATACTTAATTTTGCCCTGCCCATGCTGGCGGGCAATGTTTTTCAACAATTGTACAATGTTGTTGACAGCATCATCATCGGGAAATTTCTCGGTAAAGGGGCTCTTGCTGCTGTGGGTGCCAGCTTTCCTTTGATCTTCGTCCTCATCTCTTTTATTGTGGGATTTGCTATTGGCTCCACCATCGTGATTGCCCAGTATTTTGGAGCGAGGGATATGGTAAGGGTAAAACGGGCAGTGGACACCCTTTATATTTTCCTGTTTTTCACTTCGCTGATAATGACTATTTTAGGGGTTTATGTCAGCCAATATGTTTTCCGACTGATCCACCTTCCCCCGGATATCATTCCTTTGGCTGTTGAGTATTTCTCGATTTACTCGATGGGGTTTGTCTTTTTCTTTGGTTTTCAGGGTACCAGTGCCATTCTCAGGGGATTGGGCGATTCACGGACACCGGTTTATTTTCTGGTTATGTCAACAATCATTAACATCGTGCTCGATCTTACCTTTGTTATCGGGTTGGGCTGGGGAATCAAAGGGGTTGCTGCGGCAACGGTCATTGCGCAGGCAAGCGCTTTCTTTGCCATTGTTTTTTACATTAACAAATACCATAAGTTCCTGGATTTCTCACCGCTGAAAATGAAATTCAACCGTGAGATTTTCATCAAAAGCATCAGGATAGGATTTCCGTCGGGTGTTCAACAGACGGTAGTTTCTGTGGGTTTCCTGGCCCTGTATCGTATTGTCAACATGTTCGGAACAAACACCATTGCCGCTTACAGCGTTGCCATGCGCATTGATTCGTTTGCCGTGTTGCCGGCCATGAATTTTTCGGCGGCCATTTCCACTTTTGTAGGACAAAATATCGGCGCCGGTAAGGTAAGCCGCATCCGGAGCGGACTGTTGGCTACGCTTAAAATGTCCATGATGATCTCGGTGGTCATTTCCGTTTTGGCCATTGCTTTTGCACGGCCCATCATGTCGGTTTTTACCAATGACAAGGAAGTAATACATATCGGCATGCAGTATTTGTACATCGTAAGCCCGTTTTATTTGCTTTTGGCCGCCATGTTTTCTTTGATGGGGCTGTTGCGTGGATCGGGAGATACCTTAACCTCCATGTTTATTACCATTTTTACCCTTTGGATTGTCCGGATCCCGGCATCTTATTTTCTCTCCGTTAAATTTGGCAATGTGGGTATATGGTGGGGAATACCGGTGGCCTGGTTTCTCGGTTTAACACTTTCATTTTTATATTATAAAACCGGACGATGGAAGAAAAAAGGGGTTGTCAGTAAGAAAGTCCGGCCGGAAGAAGAAATGGGGGAGGGTTTTTCCGAAGAGTAGATAGCATGCTTAACAATGTTCAGCGGACCCCCCGGCGAGTCTTCCACCCCGGCCTTGCGGGCAAGCGAGACCGGTGACAGTCTAACCCTATCAATTTTACATACCTGCAAAACAAACCCTATTACCCCCTCGCGCCAGTCTTCCGGCCACAGCCCGTGTGTGAGCGAGACTGAGGCTATATGCTAAACAAACCCAATGAAAATCAATTTCCCGACTCGATGAAAGTTCCTGCTCGTATGCTTGCCGCAATAGCCCGTTCGACGGGTCAGGAATCTTTATACCCCGTTCAGCCACACATTGTATAGTTTAAAAGGCCCAACCTCGTCCTCGTTTAGCGCAGCGTAACGAGGATGGATCCTATTGCAGGCATTTTTAATGCCCCAATGGCCCAGGTCTCCCAGCCAGGCCAGAGCGTAGGCAGGACTTGGACAGGACTAATCAAGGCAGGCCTTATTCATCAGATATCCTTATTTTTAAAAAATAATTGGTAGTTTTCGATTTGTTGTATAGCACAGTTTAAAGGTAAAGCATCCGCGATGCAATCGCGGACGAGGGGGAATTTTTGCTATTTTTGTGGAAAACAGCAACAGCCCCGAAAACGACACCATGTACTACGTGCAAAAAGATTAGTTGGGTTCTTTTTACTGCATTACCGGTGATGACGGGCGGGTAGTGAGTAACAAACAAGGCAATTTGCAGGTATATAGTTTTGACCCCTGGGGCCGCAGGCGTAATCCGGATGATTGGGGTTACGACCGGATTCCCTCTTACATTTTCGACCGCGGCTATACCGGCCACCAGCATATAGATGCTTTTAACCTGATCAATATGAACGGCCGTGTTTACGATCCGTTTGTTGCCCGTTTCCTTTCGCCCGACCCCTTCGTGCAGGCGCCCACCTATAGCCAAAGCTACAACCGCTACACCTATGCCTTTAACAACCCGCTGAAATATACCGACCCGGGCGGGTATTACATTTTACCTTTAGAAAACACGTTTAATAATATCCCTTTTTTAAATGCGGCCCTTTCGCGTTACAGGATGCCCCAGGCCGGTTCAGGTTTTTGGAAATACAGATATGATTGGGATACCGGACAATATGAACGATTTTTTCCTGCAACGGGAAAATCGGAAGTTGTTAGTTATAATGAAGTGTTTAATAATTATGTCCGGCCCAATTCAACAAACATTACAAGCGGCATGAACCTTTATGAAGTAAACGCATTCGGCCGAACCACACTTGTATCAGCATTCGGAGCATTGGGCAAAATCTATATTGCCAACAATGGAGGAATCTTTTTTTCTAATCCTTCTGCTTCTGCTTATGCCGGAGAGGCAAATGTTTTTGGGAATGGTCAAGCCGGTGGGGGTGATTTTTCTTTAGCAGGAATGTATATGCATTTCCAAGTTGGGGGTGGCGAACCAATGACAATTAATCTGTCTTCAATTGATTTTCTTGATCTGGTTTTAATGAATGTAGAAGATTTATTTAAAGGCGGGAAAGTGATTAAAAAAGGCTGAACAAGTATTTTGATCAGCCTTTTTAAATTAGTCTTTTCAGTTGGTTTATTCCCGTGCACCGATAGGCAGGACGGTTTTCCCCTGTGTTTCGTTAATCACTTCGGCCATGGCAAGATAAATGGCTGACAAGCCACAAAAAATGCCTTCGTAGCCGGCAATTTTACCGATCACAGACAGGCCGAACCAATCTTTAATGGCAAGAAGGAGAAACAAGATCCATAATGTAAAGAATACGGTTTGTAATGCACGGTTTTTCCCGAAAGTGGCAACCCACATAAAGAACGTAAAAAGCCCCCACAGAAAAAGATACCAGCCCATGAATGAAGCGGGTGGTTTTTCAAGCCAGCCCATAATGGGGAAAGTGATCAGGAATACCAGTGAAATCCAGAACAGGCCATAAGAGGTAAAGGCCGTTGTTCCGAAAGTGTTGCCTTTTTTAAATTCCATGCTGCCGGCGATGATTTGGGCAATGCCGCCATAGAAAACGCCCATGGCGAGGATCATTGAACCCAATGGGAAAAAGCCTGCATTGTGAATGTTCAGCAGGACTGTGGTCATACCGAATCCCATTAAGCCCAGAGGTGCCGGATTTGCTAATTTGTTTTCCATATTAACTTGGTTTTTTTATGATTAATTAAAAAAGAAGCCGCTTCAAAAGCCTGTCCATTTCATGCGAACCGGGAACAAACTTTTGAAACAGCTTCGTTCATTGATATTAACGTTTTACGTCCACTTTGGCCCCTACAATGATCTCTTCAACAACACCCGGGTCGAGCAGGGTAGAAGTATCACCCAGATGGGATGCATCGCCTTCACCGATTTTACGGAGGATACGGCGCATAATCTTTCCCGATCGCGTTTTAGGCAACCCGCTTACGATCTGGATTTTATCGGGTCTGGCGATGGGGCCGATTACTTTGGTCACAATGTTCTTGATCTCCTTTTCAATGGTTTCCATTTCCATTTCCGACAATTCCTCACAAGTGACATACGCATAGATGCCCTGTCCTTTAATTTCGTGAGGGTAGCCCACAACGGCGGATTCGTTTACTTTGGGATGCTGGTTGATGGCATCTTCCACTTCGGCTGTGCCAATCCTGTGGCCGGAAACATTGATTACATCATCAATACGGCCGATGATTCGGTAATAACCTTCTTCGTCGCGCTTGGCACCGTCGCCGGTAAGGTAAAGTCCCCGGAAAGTTGAATAATAGGTTTGGTAACACCTTTTGTGGTCTCCGTAAGTTGTCCTGAGCATTCCCGGCCAGGGAAATTTAATACACAGGATGCCTTCAACCCCGTTTCCTTTTAATTCTTTACCCTCCTGGTCAACCAATATGGGTTGGATGCCCGGCAATGGTAAAGTGGCAAACGAAGGTTTAGTGGGTGTAATGCCGGCAAGGGGAGAGATCATTATACCTCCTGTTTCGGTTTGCCACCAGGTGTCCACTATCGGGCATCGGTTTTTACCAACCAGGTCATGATACCACCGCCAGGCTTCTTCGTTGATGGGCTCGCCCACGGTTCCCAGAACGGTTAATGAACTGAGGTCATGTTTTGTTACCCATTCATCGCCTTGTGCTATCAGCGCCCGTATGGCCGTTGGAGCGGTATAAAACTGGTTCACTTTGTATTTATCCACAATTTCCCAGAACCTGCCTGCATCAGGAAAGGTAGGAACCCCTTCGAACATCACGGAGGTGGCACCGGCAAGCAGCGGGCCGTAAACAATATAAGAGTGGCCTGTAACCCATCCGATGTCGGCTGTACACCAGAAGATGTCGCCGTCATTGTATTGAAAAACATTCTTGAACGTATATTCGGCATAAACCATGTAGCCGGCAGTGGTATGAACCACACCTTTTGGTTTTCCTGTGGACCCCGAAGTATATAAAATATATAACAGGTCTTCTGCATCCATTACCTCGGCCGTGTTTTCGGTACTTACCCCGTCAATCAGGTCATGCCACCAGATATCAAGTTGCTTATTCCATTTAATTTCCTTTCCGGTGCGTTTCAGGACGATATTATGCTCAACGGAAGGGCATTTTTCCAGCGCTTCATCGGCTATGTCTTTTAATGGAATGATTTTGGATCCACGGTATCCTCCGTCGGAGGTGATAAGAACTTTTGCTTTGGCATCATCAACACGGTCGGCCAGGGATGTTGCTGAGAACCCGGCAAAAACTATGGAATGAATAGCCCCTATCCGGGCACAGGCCAGCATGGCAATGGCCAGTTCAGGAACCATGGGCAGGTATATGGCCACCCGGTCCCCTTTTCCAACACCAATGTTTTTCAGCCCGTTGGCAAATTGCTTTACTTTATCGAACAATTCGGTATAAGTGAGCTTGATTTCGGGTTCTTTAGGATCGTTGGGTTCCCAGATCAGGGCAACCTGGTCCTTGCGCATGAACATATTCCTTTCAAAGATGTTTTCGGTAATGTTCAGCTTGCCGTTAACAAACCAATTGACCACCGGGGCCCCTTCACCCGTAAAACGCCAATCGAGAACCTGGTCCCATTTTTTACGCCAGAAATGAGTTTCGGCAATTTGTGCCCAAAACCGTTCAGGATCGGCAACACTTTCCTGGTATTTTTCAAGGTATTCGGCAAAACTTGTTATTTTATTTAACATAAGCTTAAAATTTGATAATGGTTATTAAAAAAAATTCTTATTGAATTTATTTGATCACGTTATCAAGCAAATATAGAATAAAAATAATTGATTATAATGTCATTTTTAGTTTTTTCATTAATTCTAAATAAGCTTTATATATAGCAGGTAACCAGGCTAATACAGTGATGTGCCCATCATATTATCAACTTTTATATGCTTCGGTTCGTATGATTTTTCGATAAGAACGTTCATTTTTTGCCTTGCATTGTTAAAAAATTAACGATAAGTTTATGCCCGATGACCTGAATAAAATTCTGCGAACGGAATGATTAAGAATTAAAGTTCAAAAATTGCATGTAGCTTTGCCATATCAATTCAGTTAAAAAAAATGGCCGGCATTTTTGATTCACTAAATTATAAGGCGTTTATTCATCCGGAGGCAAGGAGTTCCACAATCAGTTCACAAATTTACCAGGGTCAGGGCATGGTCGCGTTAAATCCTGATTCCATTCATAACGTAACCGGGACCTTCTTCCCCGAAAGGCATATTGAAATGATCCAAATCATCCATCCGGTAATTCATCAGGATTGGATGACCTGGAGTTTGTTGATATTATCTTTTAGTTTAGCCATAATTTGGTTTTATACACCCGGTCAGCTATTGTCCGTTTTTTCGTTTTCAGATAAAAAAGGATATTTCAGGCATGGCAGGCAGCCTTCTGATCTGACACCGGGTATTTTAGTCAAAATCTTTTTTACCATGAATTTTTGGTTTACATTGACCCTGATCGTTTATTTGGTAATCAATTATTTTATGCCAGGATTAACCATCATCTTCAAGCCGGCAGAACAGCTATTATATATCACGGGGGCTATAATTCTACTTTATTTCTACCGGTATTTATTTATTACGGTAACCGGTTTTATTTTCAATTCAACAGGCATAGCTTTCCAACAACTCAAACTTTATCAGCATACCGACAATGCCACAGGGGTAATACTTATTCCGTTATTGCTGTTGTTCCTTGTGGCTGATATAAAATCAATAATATATTTAGGAATATTTTTCATCGTATTTATTCACATTTTCAGGTGGTTTCAATCTTACAGATTATCAAAAAACAGTTCATCATTTTCTGCGTTACATTTATTTATGTATCTTTGCACGCTCGAAATCATACCCTTTTTGTTGTTGGTCAAATTATTTGAGCGATATATAGTTTAGGCCAACAGAAAAGGAGAGTGTTTAGGATATAAAACGGAAGCAAATTGAAAGTAAAAAACATTCTCGTTTCACAGCCAGAGCCTGCCGATATAGAAAAATCACCTTATGGTGAACTATGCAGGAAGTACAATGTAAAAATTGATTTCTATAAATTCATAAAGATTGAAGGGATCAGTGCCAAAGAATTCAGGATGGCCAAAGGTTCATTTCATGGCCATACTGCCGTGATCATGACCAGCCGCCATTCGGTGGATCATTTTTTCAGGATGGCACAGGAACTCCGGTATGAGGTTCCCGATTCATTGAAATATTTCTGTATTTCTGAATCCACGGCTTATTATCTTCAAAAATATGTCCAATACCGGAAAAGGAAAATTTTTCATGGCAAGCAGAATTTTATAGATTTATTGGATGTAATCAAAAAGCACCGGGAAGAAAATTTTTTACTGCCATCATCCAACATTCATAAACAGAGTATTTTCAAAATGCTTGATGCAGAAAAGATTAGTTATACCAAAGCGATAATTTATAAAACGGTTGCCAGTAACCTTTCGCATCTGGAAATTGATAAATATGATATTATGATCTTTTTCAGCCCTGCCGGGATCCATTCATTGAAATCTAATTTCCCGGAATATGAACAGGGGGAACGGTTGATTGCCGCATTTGGCAAAACCACGGCCAAAGCTGTAAAAGATGCCGGACTGAGGTTAAATATTCCTGCTCCCACACAGTCGGCCCCTTCCATGTCAATGGCTGTGGAAGAATATCTGACCAAGCTGGCCAGGATGAACCGTAAAAACGGGAGGAACGGGAAGAAATAAATCCTTGCACCTATTGCTCCCATTGCAACTATCTCTCCAACATCCTATTCCTTCTTCTTCGTATCAATAATTATAGTTACCGGACCGTCGTTTACCAATGACACCTGCATCATGGCGCCAAATTCACCGCTCCCCACCGGTTTGCCGAGGTGGCTTTCCATGGTTTTCACAAATTGTCCGTAAAGCGGAACAGCCTTTTCAGGTCGGGCGGCTTTGATGTAGGACGGCCGGTTTCCTTTTTTTGTTTTGGCATACAACGTAAACTGACTGACAACGATGAGCTCCCCATCAATATCTTGTACAGAAAGGTTCATTATGCCTTTATCGTCGTTAAAAATACGCAGTTGCGAAATCTTTTTGCTTAACCAGATAACATCTTCCTGTGTATCGGATTCTTCAATACCGAGAAGTACCAGCAAACCGGTTCCAATTGAAGATGCCATTTGCCCTTCAATCGTTACCGATGCTTTTGAAACGCGTTGAACCACAGCCCTCATAAGCGATTATTTTTAAGATGCAATGTAAGTATAATACGGTTAATTACTTATTCGATCCAAAATTTCCTTTGCACAGCGTAGCGATATCTTTGCGTTTTAAGCGGTAATGCTGTTGCGCAATGTAACGCAAAGGACTGCGGCGTTTCGCTAAGGGAAACGAATTACGTATAAGCTTTAACAACTGGCATCAGCCTGAAAACAATATCTTTGCCTAAAATATAAAATCTCATGCCCCGTTTAAGTGTAAACATCAATAAAATAGCCACTTTAAGAAATGCCCGCGGCGGCAACCTGCCCGATGTGCAAAAAGTTGCAATGGATTGCGAGCGGTTCGGTGCGCAGGGCATCACCGTTCATCCCCGGCCTGATGAAAGGCATATTACAAGGAAAGATGTGGAATTGTTACGCCCTTTGATTACGACCGAGTTCAACATTGAAGGTAACCCGACTCCTGAATTTATTGAACTGGTTTTAAAACACAAACCCGATCAGGTGACTCTTGTTCCCGACGATCCGAATCAATTGACTTCTGATCATGGCTGGGATACGCTGAAGAACAGAGATTTCCTGGTTGAAGTCATTTCCCGGTTTAAAGGGGCGGGCATCCGCACTTCCATTTTTGTTGATCCTGATCCCAAAATGGTGGAAGGGGCCAAAACCACCGGCACCGACCGCATTGAGTTGTACACCGAAAGTTATGCAGCCGAATTCTTAGATGGAAAGGAAGCCGCTATCGCCCCTTTTGTTGAAGCGGCAAGAATTGCCAATGAAATTGACCTGGGACTCAACGCCGGCCACGACCTGAACCTCGACAACCTGAAATACTTTGCGCAAAATATCTCCTCGCTGGATGAAGTTTCCATCGGGCATGCCCTGATTTGTGATGCGCTTTATTTTGGATTGGAAAATGCGGTTCAGTTGTATTTGCGGGAGTTGAGGGTGGATTGACTTCGGGTGTAGACACTCGAAACGGAAGAATATTTATCATGGGTAGCGGGGTCGTTCTAAAAATTATTACCAGGCATTTTATTATTGATGATAGGCAAGAAACTTAACCGGTTCATCCATTAAAATGTCCATAATCAGAGTGTCTGTTGTCCATTGGTTATAAAATACAACCTGTATTTCGCTTTGCGGCGGATTTGTAAGGATACAGGAATTACAACGTATTTCTGCTTTGGCAACACAACTTTTACACTCCAGCCAATCCGCTAATTTTTGCAAACTTTCATCCTGACTGTCTTTTTTTAGTGTAGAAAGAAAGTTATTGATCAAGGGGCCGGTTGCTTCATAGTTCTTATCGTTTACCAGGGTGCAAAATGTTTCTTCGTCCGTGCATTTAACCTCGTTCTTTTTGCAAGACCATTGTGTTAATGAAATCAAAAGTAAAACCAGGGCTGAGAATATGATTTTTCGGGTCATTGTGGTAGCTTTGAATTGTGATAGGAATTATTCACAAAGTGTATGCCGTATTCATTTGCCGGGAAGATATTTTCGTTACATTTTGTCAGTTTTTCCGGGAAGGAATATAATTTGATAAGACGGAGGAGAAAACGAAAGGAGAAAACAATGAGCAAATTCAGAGATATAATTAAAGGGAACAAACCCGTACTGATTGATTTTTCGGCGGAGTGGTGCGCACCGTGCCGGATGATGCCACCCATTTTGAAAGAGGTAAAAAAACAGTTGGGTGACCGTATAAGGATATTAAAAATTGACGTGGACCGTAATCCGGCCATTGCACAAAAATACCAAATCAGGAATGTGCCCACACTGATGGTTTTCAAGAATGGTCAGGTTGTTTTCAGGCAGGCCGGTGTTATCCCGGCACAGCAGATTGTTCAATTGCTTCAGCTGCATTTGTAAATTAAAGTATCTTTACTTCCGGATTTCAACTCAGAAATAACTTAAAGGCCCGAATAATACTTTTGCCATGAAATCAGAAAATATCGTTTTAAAACCCATCGGGATCATTCATACTCCTTTTGACAGCTTTGAGAAAATTCCGCGCCAGGGACGCTTTGCCGAAGATACGGCGGCGTATGCCGAGATTTTTGAAGAATATGCCGAGGGGCTGAAAGACCTCCATACTTTTACCCATGCCCATCTCATTTTTTATTTCCATAAAAAAGATGAAGAATTGAAACTTATCCAGTTCCCGAAAGGCAGGACAACACCACGCGGCGTTTTTTCCATCCGTAGCCCCTTACGACCCAATAAGATCGGACTGACTATCGTGAAGATAATTTCCGTAGAAAAAAACATACTGCATTTCACCGGAGCAGACATGATTGACGGCACACCCCTGCTGGATATCAAACCTTACGTTCCCGAAATTGACTGTTACCCCGATGCGGGGAACGGGTGGTTTGAAGAAAAATAATTATACGGCACAATTATTGTTTTTTTATTCGCAATAAAAAATTTATGCTTTCAAAAAAAAACTACCTTTTTATTTTATTTCTCCTGTTTCTCATTCCCTTTTCTTATTCATGCAATAAAAACAAGTCGCCTGAAAATGATGCTGTTGCCGCCACACTCTATGACTATAGCGGCCTTGACGGCTGCTCCTGGGTCATCAAACCGGAAGTAGGTTATTGTCGGCGCACGAAACCGGTTACTTCCCGAGGTTGGAACAATGTGATTTTGGTTTATCAGTATTCTTTGAAGATTGTTCTTTCGTTATTTTACGTATCCGGCTGACGGAAGATTACGCTTTAAACCTGATCATTTTTATTCCGCGTTTCGGTTGGTAACAGGAAACTTGCTATAAGGTACTGATAAAAAACCGGATAAATGTTAAATTTATGTTAAAATAATTCGTGCTTATGTGATAATAGACAAATAAAAACACGGAATGTCAAGTCTATAAGGTAAAAAACCACAGATTTATATCATAGTTGACTCAACTACCAAGAGCAACGTGTTATTCAAATTCACTTTATAAATCTTTGAATGAAATTAGATACTTTTGACTCATGCAATTGTTCCATCGTCATTTTGGTGAAAAAGGCGATCAGCCTGTTATCATTCTTCACGGTATTTTCGGTATTTCTGACAATTGGGTCACTTACGGAAAACGATTGGCTATGGAAGGTTTCGAGGTTTTTATCCCCGATCAGCGCAACCACGGCCAGTCACCCCATAGCGAAAACTTCAACTACCTGGCACTTACGGATGATCTTTTTGATTTCATTGATGAACACGGAATTGAAGACCCCATCCTTCTGGGGCATTCCATGGGGGGGAAGGTGGTCATGCGTTTTGCCCTTGAAAATCCTCTGCTCGTTAGCAAATTGATTGTTGTGGATATCACACTGAAAACATACGGTTCCCGAAAACAACACAAAATAATCATCGAAGCCATGCAATCGGTGGATTTGACGAAAGTGAAAAGCAGACGGGAAGTTGATGAATTGCTGGCTTCCAGAATACCTGAACTCCGCATCAGGCAGTTTATCATGAAAAACCTCTACCGGCTGGAAAAGGACCGTTTCGAATGGCGTATTAACATCAAGGGAATAATGGAAAATCTGGATCAGTTGTTTGACGGTATCGAAACCATCAGCAAATTTGAAAAACCTGCCCTTTTTGTGAAAGGTGGTGCTTCCGATTATATTTTGCTTGAGGACTACGGCCAGATCAGGTACAATTTTCCCAATGCCGAGATCATCACCATTGCCGACGCCTCACACTGGGTGCATGTGGAAGCGCCTGAGAGGTTTTATCAGTTGACCATGGGCTTTGCATCGGGTAATCCAACGTGGTATGAGAAAGTAAAAAAGAAATTAAAAAATGAGTATGGAACAGCTTGATCAGATAACAAAAATAGCACGCGGGCAGCATTATGATTCCATCCTGGCACAGGCGGATGCGTTGAAAATCATGCTGTTGGATAATGAAATGATTGATGTGGTTGTATTGGGACAGTTCAAAGCCGGTAAAAGTTCCCTGATCAACAGTTTTTTGAAAGAGCCCGTTTTACCGGTAGGTGTGCTTCCCGTAACAGCGGTCATCACCCGGCTGGCTTACGGAAAGGAAAAAAAGGCTGTTGTTGAAAAGTTGAACGGCGAGCAAGTGGAAATTTCTGTTGACCGGTTACATGAATATATCACCGAGAAAGACAATCCGGAAAACACCAAACAGGTTCTTTTGGCAGACATCCGGTTGCCCGAACTGAAACCGTTTAAAAATCTCAGGTTCATTGATACCCCAGGACTGGGGAGTGCTTTTAAACACAATACGGAGGTAACGCAAAACTGGTTTAAAAATATCGGAGCTGCCATTGTGGTGATCAGTATTGCACAGCCTTTGTCGGAAAGCGATTTGGAACTGATACGCTCAGCGGTGGAACAAAGCCCCGAAGTTTATCTTATCCTCAGCAAAGCCGACCTGGTGAATATAGATGAGATCAAAGACGTGGAAATTTTTATTAAAGAAAGGACCCGGAAAATGTTTAACAGGGATTTTCGTGTTTTCCCTTATTCCACCCTTAACGGTACCGGAAAATACAAACAGGCCATTATCGAAGGTGTCTTTAAAAAATTCTCAGAAAAGGTTCCGGAAACCAACCGGCGGATTTTTGCATACAAACTGGGCTATCTCAGCCGGTTGACAAAAAGTTACCTTACCATCAGTTTAAACCTTCAAAACAAAAAAGAAGATGAACGCCGGGAGCTGAAAGACCGGATAATTGACGAACAGCTCAAACTGAGTTATGTAAAACAGGAGTTGGCTTACATTGCCCAAAACTATAAAACAGCCACACGGACGAAACTGGAAGAAGAATTTATCGGGAAATTTCAAGACGTACTGACAAACAAAATGCGTGATGAACTGGGCAAAAGTTTTGACAACTGGCAGGGCAACCTCAATAAGATTTCAAGAAACTATGAGACATGGATCAGGGAAAATATGGCAGCAGCCATGATGGGGGTGGAAAACAACGAAAAGGAGTTTTTGCAAAATCATGTGGATGAAACGCGAAAGCATTTCAACAATTACCTGTCCGGTTTTCGTGAAAGGCTGAACCAGAACCTTGAAAAAGTTTTGGGCGTAAAAATGCCTGAAGATGATTTTGAAATTGAGGTAAGGCTCATGGAAAAAGCCAACATTTCGGTTTCCTGGGCTTTTGAAAGCCAGATAGACCTTTTGTGGTTTCTCATTCCCATGTCTTTTTTCAGAAAAACATTCAGGAAATATTTCCTCAAACAAATTCCGCGTGAAGTGGAAAAAAACCTGCGCCGGCTGGTTTCGCTGCTTTCCAATAACATCAATGCGGTGATTGATGAGTTGCACCTTCAGGCAGTGAATTACATTGTCTCGGAGCTTGACAACATCAGGGGCGTGTTGGATACGCCCGTTACCGGCAGCCGGAAGATTGAAGAACAGATTCAGTTGCTGGAGAAAAACATCAGGGGCAATTAATCCTGTTCATCTGCTTTCCCATAATTTTTTTTATACACACGCTTGGATATGATGATGCTAAACTCGTAGAGCAGGACCAGGGGAATAACAACCAATACCTGGCTGAACATATCAGGCGGGGTAATGATGGCAGCAAGGATCAGCAGGATGACGAACATGTATTTCCGGTTTTTTTTCATAAAAGCGGGTGTGATCACCCCGATGCTGGTCAGGAAATAAACCAGAATGGGCAACTCAAAAACCACACCCACCGCAAAGGTTAATGAAACCACTGTGCTGATATATGAAGTCAGGGATATTTGATTGTGCACCGTCGGGCTCACCTGATAGGTCCCCAAAAAATTAACGGTCAGCGGGACAATCATAAAATAGCTGAAGAGAATGCCGATGGCAAATAAAAGTGTGGCAACCAAAATACCACCCCTCGAATATTTCTTTTCATTGTTGCGCATGGCCGGTTTAACGAAGCGCCAGATTTCCCAGAGGATGTAAGGAAAAGCCACAATAAACCCGGCAACGATGGAAATATACATGTGCGTAAGAAACTGACCCGACATGTTGATATTGATGATATCTAAGTTTATATCGCTTATGCACAGCGCATTCAACGCCAGTTTGTGTGATATCCAACACAATACTTTGTTGGTAAAGAATCCCGGTTTGCTGGGTGCCAGGATGATGACATCGAAGATGATCTTCCTGTTAAGGAAGGCTACGACAGCGAAAACAACAATGGCGATAACTGAACGGATGATGTGCATACGCAACTCTTCCATGTGGTCCCAAAAAGACATTACTTTTTCGGTTTCCTTTTTCTTTTCGTTTTTTGTTGTCAGTTTTTCTGTCATGTTCTGAGGAAAACGCAAAATTAAAAAAAAAGCCCCTTACTTGTGAAGGGGCTTTCATCAAATAAAACACAATAAACATTAAGTGAAAATAATCTGTGTTCCCGGCCCGTCGCACATGGCATACAGGTCGCCCACGGTGATGATGCCTTTCACCACTTCATGAAAATCTTCTTTTTTGAGTTTGAACATATCGGCAGCCAGTTTGCAGGCAAAGACCTCACCACCGCCGGCATCAATGAGTTCAAGGAATTCATCAACCGGGGGCATATCCAGTTTTTCCATTTCCTTTTTCATCATTTTGGTCACACCGGTTTCCACGCCGGGCAAGCCTCCCAGCATAGTGGGAAAAGGCAATCCGCCGGGCATGCGCATGCCGGGATTCCCGACCGTAGCCGTGTGCAGTTTATTCATGGTTTTTTTGGTAATGGCATCCAGCCCGAAGAATGTAAAAAACAACTTGGTTTCGATGCCTTCCATCACAGCGCCGTTGGCCATGACAAGGGCAGCATAAACATCTTCAAGTGCTGCTTTCGAACAAATGATCATTACTTTTTGTAACGGGACTTTTTCTTTATTTTCCATTTTATTGGTTTTTAAAACGTTAAATACAGGATTCCGGTTTTTGCAAACCGGCAATTTTAGTTGCTTTCTTTAAAGGGGCTCCGGGAAAAAGTTTATAAAATGTTTTTGCATCAACCACGCCCGATTTGTTGATGCCGCGAATGGTAAGGGTTTCCCCGCTGGCCACTTTTGAACGGATAAATTCGATGACATCAAAATGTGTATCGGTAAGTTCAATTCCTTCTTCTTTTGCAATTTCTTTTGCAATTTCTTTTGTCCATTGTGAGGAGTCGGTCATGTAGCCCTCTTCGTTGACTTCTACATTGATACCGGCAAATGTTTTTGTTGACATGATTTTATGAATTTTAATTAAATATCAAATTATTAAGATTTTATTTTCTTTTCGGTTTCTTTCGCAATATTTTTCAGGAAGGTGATCATAAAGCCGATACCGCGGCGCATCTCTCTTGAGTTCATCACTTTTATGGCTTTGAACATTGAATATTCCGGGATGTTTTTAACGTCAATATTTTTATAAACCACTACACCGCTGTCTATGGCTTTAAGCATATCGGGCTGTGTCAGTTCTTTCACCGTTTCCAGGATGGTGACAATGTTGTCGGCCAGCATTTTTACATCTTCCGCCGTAAAATGAGTGACGATATTATCAATGACCTTTGTGGATTCACGAAAGAAATCGAAATATCCTTTTTGTTCGAGTTGGTGCATCATATTAATCCCGTCAAGACCCGTTTGAGTTAACACCGGTGCTACATCTTTGATCAGGTCATTAACACTTTCCAGCATTTCGAACGTTTCATTTAGTGTTCCCACATTACGTATCAGTTTCAACACAAGCTGTTTTACGGCTTCGCCATCGAGTTCCACGCCTGCATTTTCAAGTTCCGCAACAGTGGATTTAAAAACATCATTCCCCACAATAGTAAGGTCGGATGTGAGGTCTTCCAGTGATTGCCGGGTTTCGCGTTGTGCCATTACTTCATCAAGTACCAAATCAAGTTTCCGGTTGATCTCGTTGATTTGTTCCTGCATATTATCTTTTGCCATAATTGTCATTATTTTTTAATGAATGCATCAGGATATCCGGTTTATAATTTCTTTCCGGCCATTTGCATTTCCGAATTAATAGGGAGTTCTTTTCCTTTCAACAAGATATGCCAGTACATCCAGCGGAACATAACTTTACCGTAATGGTTCATTCTCGATACTTTAAGCAAACCGAAAGGCCCGAGCCCCGGGAACGGGAATGAGCCAGGCAAAGGCTCGGTATCGTAGTTGAAATCAATCAGGGTCCCTTTTCCAAACCCGGTTTCAATATAACAATTGGCATGGCCGTCGAAGCGGGCGGTATAGGGCCTGCCTTCAATGGCGCACATCAGGTTTTCTTCGAGTATGTCTGCAGCAAAATGAGCGACCGAACCTGCTTTGGAAGTCGGTAAATTGGCCGCATCGCCTATGACAAATATATTTTCATATTTGTTTGATTGTAAGGTGTGCTTATCGGTAGGTACATAATTCATGTCATCACCCATGCCGCTGCGGCTGATCACATCATCACCCATATTGGGCGGAATGGAGACAAGACAGTCAAACGGGACTTCGGTCCCGCCGTAATCCACAATCTTTTTTTCGTCATTGTTCACTTCCATGATGGCAAAATCGGGAACTAGATTTATATTTTTCTCTTCCAGCAGTTCCCCCAGCATTTTGGTTGCGCGGGGCTTGGTGAAAGCGCCGGGCAAAGGGGTTACGAAAGTGATGTTGACTTTATCGCGCATACCGCGTTCGGTGAAGAATGCATCGGCATAAAAAACAAATTCAAGGGGTGCCACAGGGCATTTATAAGGTAATTCCGACACGTTAACCACTAAATCACCACCTTTCCAGGTTTTAAAATGGTCAGCCAGTGCAATGGCTCCCTCCACGGTATAAAAATCAAAAATCTCTTTATACCATAATTTATCTTTCAGCCCGTCCACTTCTTCAGGTGCTGTTTTGCATCCGGTGGCGATGATGAGGTAATCATATTTAAGCTTTACTCCGTTATCAAGCAAAACATTGTTTTCTTCTGGCTGTATTTTATCAATTTTGGAATAGATTACTTTAACGCCAACCGGAAAAAAATCACTTTTGGGTTTGATCACATCGTTTTTTGTATAAATCCCGAAAGGGATAAAAAGAAAACCGGGCTGATAATAATGGGTTTTGAACTGATCAACAATCGTAATCTCCCATTGGTCACGTGGTAGCTGTTTCCTTAATTTATTGGCCATCATTGTGCCGGCAGTACCGGCACCGAGAATTAATAACTTTTTCATTTAATTTTAAAGCTTTGGAACGAAATCATTTAATTATCAATACTTTTAAAGCAGGCAAAAATATATCCACATATCTACATATTAGAATAATATGTTATGATATATCTCATATTTTTTATATTTGTCCCCAATTTATAATGAAGATAAGTAAAGATATATTAAATTGTAAGCATTGTGTTTACAGGAGTTTGCTTTTTGGGCAGCTTGATGACAAAGAGTATGAGAGCATTAACCATGCACGTACGGAATATGTTTTTAAACGGGGAGAGGTTATAAAAGCAGAGGGGGAAAACATCAACTCCTTTTTATATATGAGGAAAGGGCTTGTTAAACTTTATAAAACCAACAAAATAGGCAAGGATCAGATACTCAGTATAAACAAACCCGGTGATTTTATTAATCTGCTTAATATCTTTTCCAATTCAAATTATAAATATTCGATAGCTGCCCTTGAAGAAACCCTGGTTTGCGATGTAAAACTGAACGTTTTTATCGAGGTAGTGAGAAACAACAGTGATTTTGCCTTTTCTGTTCTTAACCGGATCAGCAAAATTTCAGATGAAACAATAGAAAGAAGGTTTGCACTTGCACAAAAGCAGATTAAAGGCAGGGTGGCTAATATCCTTTTATTTTTTGCCGAAGAGGTTTACCGGGATAATAAATTCAGAATGCCGATAACTCGCCGCGAGGTGGGGGAGTTGGTTTCTATGACAACGGAAAACATCATCCGGACTTTTTCAGAGTTCAGAAAGGACGGAATTATTGCTCTTGATGGAAAAATCATCACCATTCTTGATCTCAAAAGATTAAAAAATATCAACAAGACTGGTTAGGTTTAAGGCTGATTAGTGTCTTCCCCTTATCAGTAATTTTCAAAATCTTATCATCTTTCATTTATATTTGCATAAAATAGGTTACCCATGATACGACAAACCTTACTCATCGGTCTGGTTATTTTAATCTCGGCAAATCTGGGGGCACAGGACTGGAAAAATTATCCTTACCATCAGGAAGACACCTATATCTATTTTCCTCAGGATGAAGGTGTGCATAATACAGAGCCATCGGAATGGTGGTATCTTATCGGTCACGTTACCGGAGCAAATACCGGGAACTATTATTCATTTATGCTCTCTTATTTTCACTATCCTTATGCCGGTTTTGACGGTTTCCGCATTTTTAATATGGCCAACGAAACGGATAATGTTTTTTCTCAACAAACACTACCGGTTTATTATACCCTACTTGCCGAAGATTCATTGAACATTTTATGTGATCCCGCCGGTGCGCCTCCCGAAACATGGATTGTTCAAGCCAACCCGGATGGCACAATGAAACCTTTTCAGTATTATGTTTCGGCAAGCCAGCAGAACGGTTCGGTAAACATAACCCTGGATACCTATAAACGTCCCTTAATCGTGGGTGATTCAGGGTATTTTTATCTGGGCGGCTTGGGAAGTTACACCTATTATTATTCGCAAACCGGGATTAATATTTCGGGAACCATAACTTTTGAGGGGAAAACCGAGCCGGTTCAGGGAATCGGTTGGGTTGACAGACAGTATGGTGCTTTTGATCCTTCGATGGCTGAATCTTACGAATGGTTTAGCATTCAACTGGATAACGGAACAGATGTCAATACATGGAATATTTTTACCGATGAAAACCAAATTCCGGATTCCATCGTTTACAGGTTGAGTTCATTTTATTTTGATGAGAATTCTGACACGACAACAAAAAATTTTGAGTTAACACGGTTGAAGTTTGCCTGGACGGAGGACAGTTCAGCCTGTTATGCACAGCAATGGCATTATGTGTGGAACGATGTTGACCTGATGATAACAACCCTTGACCCAAACCGGATTGTGGAATTGCCGTTTCAGTTTTATGAAGGGGCAACCGGCATTTCGGGAACAGTTGGCGACACAGAGGTTTCGGGTGTCGGCTATGCCGAGCTGTTGCATAGTTACGAAAATCCGGACCTCAGTTTCCTCAACCCCGATACGGTTGAAGTGTGGAAAGGGAAAGGGGAAACCCTTTCGTGGCAGGTACTAAATCCTGATGACGGCAATCCGCTTTACTATTCCCTTGATTATTCAACGGATGAGGGGACCACCTGGCAGGAAATGATTGGTGGCATAAATGACATTTCATTTTATTGGGATTTCAGTCATCTGGAAGACGGGACAATTTGCCTTTTTCGACTCACCGGATCCTCGGTTGACGGTACCCTATCCGATACAATCGTTTCTGACCCTGTAACGTTATATATTATAAGCGGCATCAATGATCTTGTCAACGAAAAAAGTGCAGTTGTTTACCCAAACCCTTCCCGGGGTATTTTTTATTTCAACCGGAAAAATGTCCGGAAAATTATTTTAATGGATATTTATGGTAACACTATTATAAAAAACAACGTACAACCTAACGTAACCGGCGGAATGAACTTTATTGATCTTTCAGGCCATCAGCCGGGCATTTATTTATTGAAGTTATCAAACGATAAATCTGATAAAACGTATAAACTGATCTTACAAAACCATTAAAGGCCAATGCTTATGAACAAAGTTGTTGTATTTGGAACGGGAATTCAGGCCAAACTAATTCATTATCTGCTCACAAACGACAGTGATTATGAAGTTGTGGCGTTTACCGTGGAATCAAAATATATTACAAGCCTTACTTTCCTTGACCTGCCGGTAATCCCTTTTGAAGAAATGACCGGGAAATACCCTCCTTCAGAATGCAAGATGTTCTTAGCTCTTGGTGCACAAAACCGCAACGAACTGCGTGAAAGGGTCTTTATAAACATAAAAGACAAAGGTTATGAAATGATAAACTATATTAGTTCAAAAGCCCAAACCTGGCCCGACCTTGTTGTGGGTGAGAATGTGTTTATCCTTCAGGCCACATCCATTGAACCTTTTGTCGGGATTGGCAATAATGTAGTACTGATTGGTTCGCAGATCGGTCAACATGTAAAAATTGAGGATAATTGTTTCATTTCAACAGCTACTATAGGTTCTGATGTTTATGTGGGGAAGAATGTTTTTATGGGTATTAATGCGATGGTCAACCCTTATGTTAGAATCGGGATGAAATCCATTATCGGTCCGGGCTCGATCATTACCAAAGATGTTGAACCCTACGAAGTTTATACAGCACATCCTTCCATAAAAAGTGATGTGGATAGCCGTAAACTACGGATCATGTAAATTTATTTTATATCATTTCTGATTTCCTTACAAGTTTATTAATATCTCAATAGTTTAGATTTCATTACGCATTACTTTCCCGTAAGTCATTCTTAAATCCGGAAAATTCCTTTTTGGATACATGATGTTATTTGGATTCATCATATCTTTGAAAAAAACCTTTCGATGAAAAAGATACATTACATATTACTGGTGATGGCCATGCTGTTTTTAACAATGGCATGCCGGCAAAATAAAAATGAGGTTGTTGCCAACAAAATACAATATGATGTCAACATCAAAAGCCCGGATGCCGATTACGACTGGTGGATACAAAACCTGCCCGGCCCGCAACGCGAAAAGCTGGTGGAAATGATCATCAGCGGGGCAAAGTCTGGAAAATTCCAGGCTTACGATTATTTCAATAACCCGATTACCCCTGCCGAAGTTTCGCAGATACTCTCGGATACAACAATGATCAGCAAGGTGGACGAAAACCCGCCTTACGATGAAACCGACACCATGATAGTGTACAACATCAAACGCGATGACATTTTACGTATCCGTTTTCTTGAAGAGTGGACCATTGATCCCGCCACTTTAAAAATTAACAAGAAAGTGCTGGGCATTGCCCCCGTTGCACGGCGCTATGATGCAACGGGCACCGAACTCTGGCAACCTTTATTTTGGATTTATACGGATAAGGATTACATAAAACAACTGAATATAAATCAAAGGATAAGCCATTTGTAATGATCTGTGGTGTCCCAAAGCAATTTGAATAGGGCAGGCTGAAAGACTTTGATCAACCTTCCGCTTTCCCGCTCAAATATTTCCCAACCAGCATGGCAATGATCATGGTGAGATAAAGTTGTCCGGCAACACTGAAAAAAATGGAAAGCGACCGGGCCAGGGAACCATTGGGGGTAATGTCACCATACCCCAGCGTTGTCATGGTAACAAAACTGTAATAAATAAAATCTGCCTGGCTTTTTAATATTTCCCCCGGAGGATTATAAGCATTATGGTTGTGGCTATAGATCATGCCAAATAGCAAAGAGCCGGCAATTCCCAGTAAAAGATACACATTGACGGACTCAAGAAATTCAAGCATGCCTACGGTTTTGCTCCGGGCAACCCTGATGATGAGAAAAACAATAATAATGAAAAAGAAAAAGGTGGAAATGATTCCGGTGATTTCGGAAAGCAGTGGTAAATTCAAAAACTCGGTAACCCAGGTCAATACAACCATAATGGCAGGAAAATAAAAGTAAAAGTTATTGGTATCTTTCACAGTTAAAATAGAAACAAAATAGATGAGGGAAATAAAAGTATAGTAAATAAAATGTAGATTAATATGGTCTGAAAAAAGTCCTATCACAAAGATGTATATAATATTTAAAGTAAAAAGGATAAGATTGTGCTTTGCCCTCGGTGGTAATCGTTTAAACATAAAATTACGAATTTAATTGCACTTCAAAAATAACGAAAACAAAGGTGCCGGTTTAAATAACAAGGAAAATCTTTTTTATCTTTACCGGTTAATCAATTGAAATCCCGGATTTTGGGATAAAATAATAGTCACAAAACAATCAATGAAAACGATTTATGATAGAAAAAGAAATTGCCCAATATATAAAAGACCACACCACGTCTGAGGATAAAGTTATGTACGAATTGAACCGTGCCACCCATTTGCGGACGTTTTATCCCAATATGCTCTCGGGCAGCGTTCAGGGAAAATTTCTTGAAATGGTCAGCTGCATGATCAGGCCACGGCGGATTCTTGAAATCGGGACATTTACCGGATACTCGGCCATCTGCCTGGCAAAGGGGCTGACGCCTGACGGGAAACTGATCACCATTGAAGTGAATGAAGAAATGGAAGATTTCATAAATGATTTCATCAAAAAGTCGGGGATGGAGGACAGGATTGAGTTGGTTTTGGGTGATGCCCTGAAAGTCATCCCCGGGCTTGATGAACAGTTTGACCTCATTTTTATTGACGCCGACAAAGAACAATATATTGATTATTATGAACTGGCACTGGACAAACTAAAGAACGGCGCGTTCATCCTTGCCGACAATGTGCTGTGGGGCGGGAAAGCAGTTTACGATAAAAAACCGGACAATGAAACACAAGGTATCCGCCGGTTTAACGAACAGGTAAAAAACGATGACCGTGTGGAACAGGTCATGCTTTCCATCCGGGATGGATTGTTGTTGATACGGAAGGTTTAGGTAATTCCCTGTGTGTGTGGATCCCAGTCGGACAGGCTGAAAGAAAGAAGTAAGGTGCCAGTGAGAGATTAATTCTTCAGCTTTCCCGGCCTTTCAGGAAACGATCCCCTTGTAATTCTCGGGGGGGTATAGCGCCACTTGAAAGATCATCTCAATTTGTTTTAAATTTGTATTCAACCTTGCTTAAATCCTTATTAGCCTTTACGATCTTTTTCTTGAGGTCTTCTTTATAAGCTTTCAGTTTCTCCATCATATCCACATCACCCGTGGCCATCATCTGTGTGGCAAGGATGGCAGCATTCAGTGCGCCGTTGATGGCAACAGTAGCCACCGGAATCCCCGGGGGCATCTGCACAATGGCCAGCAGCGAGTCCATACCGTCCAGGGTGGCATTAATGGGAACACCAATCACCGGAAGGGGAGTCACGGAAGCAATAACACCGGGCAGGTGGGCAGCCATCCCGGCACCGGCAATGATCACTTTAATACCTCGTTCTTCGGCATTCTTTGCAAACGTTTCCACTTCTTCGGGTGTGCGGTGTGCCGACAAAGCGTTCATTTCGAACAGGATTTCCATTTCTTCAAAAAAAACAGCCGCTTTTTCCATGATTTTCAGGTCAGAGGTGCTGCCCATGATGATACTGACTAAAGGATTCATTTTTTTTACTTATTTAGATTTGACAAAAATAACCAAAACCACAAGGATAAAAACGTCTAAATTATAACTTTGTCTCAGTTTGATAAATTATTATAATGAAAACTGACACCATCCAAATACACGATAAAAAATTTGAACCTTATTTGACTTTTGAGGAAATTGATCGTGCCATCCAACAAATAGCTGACCGTTTGAATAAAGAGTTAAAAGATAAGAACCCTTTGTTTATTCCTATTCTTAACGGTGCTTTCATGTTTGCTGCCGATTTGTTCAAAAAACTTAATTTTCCGTGCGAAGTATCATTTGTTAAATTTGCTTCGTACGTGGGAACTTCATCATCTGAAAATGTAAAGCAACTGATCGGCCTTAACCACGACATAAAAGGGCGTTCGGTAGTGATCGTGGAAGACATTATAGACAGTGGACTGACCATTCATAAAATCCTGGACTTGCTGGAGCAAAATCAGGTGAAGGATGTAAAGATCGCTACTTTATTGCTAAAGCCCGATGCCTTCAAAGGCACTTACAAAGTGGATTATGTAGGCCTGAATATCCCAAATGATTTTATTGTGGGATATGGACTGGATTATAATCAACAAGGCAGAAATTACAAAGACATTTATAAAATTATTGAATAATATAAATAGGTGATATGCTGAACATTGCTATATTTGGCCCTCCGGGTGCAGGAAAAGGAACACAATCCAGGCTGATTATCGAAAAGTATAATCTGGCATACATATCCACCGGCGATTTGCTGCGTGGGGAACTGGCTGCCGGTTCCGAATTGGGAAAACAGGTGAAAGCCGTAATGGATGCCGGCAATCTGGTTTCCGACGAACTGATTGTCAAAATACTCGAAAAAAAGATCAATAGTTTTGAAAATGTCAACGGTATCCTGTTTGACGGATTCCCGCGTAATCTTGTCCAGGCTTATATCCTGACGGGTTTATTAACCAAACTGAATACGGAACTCTCTTGCATGATCAGTCTGGAAGTGCCCGAAAAAGAGTTGATGAAGCGTATGTTGAAACGGGCTGAGAAAGAAGGCCGCAGTGACGATAACCCCGACGCCATCCGTAACCGGTTTAAACAATATCACGAAAAAACACAACCTGTTGAAATGTTTTACAAAGAAATGGGTAAATGTATAACCGTTAATGGCTTAGGCGATATTGATGAAATCTATAAACGGATCATCAATGCCATTGATCAGTGTTTGTGAAATAATCCCGGATAAAGAGTTCGTTGCTTCAGGCTGCCAGGCCACTAAGAATCACTACTGTAATAAAAAGTATAGTAATTGTCAATTACCCTCATCTTTTACAAACAATATCAGTATCCCCGCAATCATCATGGATACGCCGCCAATGATCATGGCATAAATGGCCTGACTGCCGAAAAAGGTTTCCAGGAAAAACCCCAGAATGGCAGCTGCCACAATTTGCGGCAAGACAATAAAATAATTAAATATCCCCATGTATATCCCCATTTTATTGTGTGGCAGCGCATTGGTCAGGATAGCGTAAGGAATGGATAAAATACTTGCCCAGGCAATACCAACCCCCACCATCGAAACAAGGAGCCAGTATTTATCATGAATAAAATAAACAGACAGAAGCCCCAACCCGCCCAAAAGCAGTGAAATGAAATGCGTGATCTTCCTGCTGGTGACTTTTGACATCGGTGTTAACAGCCAGGCAACGACAGCGGCAACACCGTTGTAAACAGCAAAAAGAATATTAACCCATTCAGCTCCGTTATTGTAAGCTTTTGAAGTGGTTTCGGTGGTATGATAAATATATTCGGTAACGGCGGGTGTTGTATAAATCCACATGGCAAACAGTGCAAACCAGGAGAAAAACTGAACAAAAGCCAGTTGTAGCATGGTTTTTGGCATACCGAACATATCGTTCATGATTTCCACCAAAGCATTCCCAGACTTTTTGTTCAACTGCAACAGGCCCGAAATAACCATCAACAGCCCCAGTCCGATCAGGCCGAACGATAAAACAAAAAGATCTTTGTTGAACGATGCATTGTAAAACCAGAAAGTCAGAATACACCCGCCTGTTAACCAGAGGAAACCGTTCATGGTTTGTTTTTTGCCTTTAGCCTGGTGGTCAAGAATGGGGTGTTCAGCATGGGCGGTATCCCGGCCTGTGTCTTCTGCTTTTTTTTCAAAAGCTTCCAGTTCCCCGGGTGAATATTCTTTTGTCGAGATCACGGTCCATATCACCGCAAGAAAATAGACGGCACCACCGATATAAAAAGCCCATTTTACCGAATCAGGCACAATTCCTTCGGGCGCCGTATTGCTGATCCCCAGCCAGTTGGTCATCATCCAGGGAAGCAAGCTCGCAATGACTGCCCCCGTGCCGATAAAAAAGCTTTGCATGGCAAAACCTTTGGTCCGTTGTTCTTCAGGCAGCATATCACCGACAAAAGCCCGGAATGGTTCCATGGAAATGTTGATGGAGGCATCCATGATCCACAAGGTGCCGGCGGCTATCCAAAGGGCTGGTGAATTGGGCATTACCAACAAAGCAACCGAAGCAAAAAGGGCTCCGAAAAGGAAATACGGACGACGTCTGCCAAGCCGGTTCCATGTCTTGTCGCTGTAATGCCCGATAATAGGCTGCACAATAAGTCCTGTTACCGGAGCGGCTACCCACAATATGGACAGATTGCCAATGTCGGCACCTAATGTCTGGAATATCCGGCTTACATTAGCGTTTTGTAAGGCAAAGCCAAACTGGATACCGAAGAACCCGACACTCATGTTCCATAACTGCCAAAAACTTAAATGAGGTTTCTTTGCCATGTCTTTAAATTTGAATGGCGAAAGTTAAAGAATTTATATAATTGTGCAACTGGATATCATTCACCTCAAAAAAACAAACACAAATTAGGACAGAAACTATATTTTTGTACTTTCATCCCATAAAGTCAGTTGACGCCTATGAGTTACCGGGTTTTTATTGCTGCAATGTTATTTAGCTTATTTTTTATGGTGAAAGGCTATGCCCAGAAAACAGATACCATTTATCATATCAATGGCGATGTACTGACCGGTGATTTTAAAAAGCTGGCCTATGGAGTGGTTACATGGAAAATGGATGGCATGGGAACCATTAGTCTGGAAGTGCCGAAAATCCAATCCATCAAAAGCAGAAAACAGTTTGAAATCAAATTGAAAAACGGAATGATGTATTACGGTTCTTTTGATTCTTCTGCTGTTAACAGACATGTGAATATCAAATTGGCCAACGGGAGGGAACTGGTGAGTATTGATGAAATCGTGGAAGTATATCCCATAAAGCGGAATTTCTGGAAGCGTACCAGTGGTGATTTAAGTCTGGGAGTAAATTATTCCAAAGGGAGCAACCTGGCTACAATCAGCTTTTCCGGCGATCTCAATTACAGGAAAAGAAAGTCATATTTCTCAGTTTCGTGGGATGATTACAATACTTACCAGTCAGACACCTTGTCTTCAACCAAGGCTGATGCATCTGTAGGCTGGGAACGGACATTAAAAAAAAGGTGGGCACTCAATACGGCTCTTGGCATAAATCAGAACACGGAACTGGGAACCAAAATAAGGCTTACCCTTGGATTTGCCGCCCTCCATGATTTTGTTTACAACAAATGGAACAGATTCTATCTTCTAGGTGGCATCAGTGGACAACGTGAGACCCCTTATGATACAACCCGAATTTCAAATGACCTTGCCGGAATTGTCGGTGCCGTATGGAAAGTCTATAAATACACCAATCCGAAAGTATGGGTTGATGCCAGTATCTATTTTATCCCTTACTTAACAACAGCCGGAAGGTACAGGACAAACATTAATATAAATCCTAAAATCAGTATTATTGGAAATGATTTAAAAATAGGATTTAAATTTTATTATTCAATTGATACCAAGCCGCTTACAACTACTTCCGGAACGTCAACCGACTGGGGCATAAATCTCGAAATAACCTATTCTTTTCATTAACTTAACCCAATGCATAATAATTTGAGGCAAACGTTCGGAAAAGAAGAAAGATTGTATAGCAAGAAGCAAATCAGCAGGCTTTTTGCTGAGGGCAATTCTTTTTATAAATACCCTTTTAAGGTAATTTGTTTAAGGGAAACATCGGATAAACCGGAACTTCCGAAAATCCTTATTTCGGTCTCAAAAAGAAATTTTAAAAAAGCAGTTGAACGAAATAAAATAAAACGTCTGATCAGGGAAGCTTACCGGAAAAACAAAAAGATATTGATTGATAGTAAGTTGACCGAACGGAATCTGATGCTGCTTGCGTTAATCTACACCGGAAAAACAATCCTGAGCTATGCCGGATTAGAAAGAAAAATAATCCTAATTTTGCAGCGCTTAATTGAACAGGATGAGTAAGCTGCTAGGAAAGTTTTTTATTCTATTGATCAGAATTTACCAATACACACTTTCCCCGTTTTTGGGGCGGTCGTGCAGATATACCCCTACTTGCTCGGTTTATAGTGTGGAAGCCATTAAAAAATACGGCCCTTTCAAAGGCGGATGGCTGGCCATCAAACGTATTTCATCGTGCAATCCCTGGGGTGGCACTGGCTACGATCCTGTTCCTTAATTTAAATATTTAATATGAAAAAATACCTTAACATGACCTTTATTCTCCTGATGGCTTTTACCCTGTCGTTTATTTCGGTAGATGCCCAGGACCAGAATAATTTTGAGTTGTCCAAAAATATTGAAATATATATTGATGTGTTGCGACAGCTTAATCAGAATTATGTTGATAATATCAACCCCGGCGAACTCAATACCACGGCCATTGATGCCATGCTCGAAGGCCTTGATCCATACACAGTTTACATTCCTGAGTCGAAGCTGGAAGATTTTGAACTGATGACCAAAGGTGAATATGGTGGCATCGGTGCATTAATTCAAAAACAAGGTGATTATGTTGTGATTACTGAACCTTACGAGGGCTTTCCCGCCCAGAAATCAGGATTGAAAGCAGGTGACAAGATCATCACTGTTGATGGTGAATCGGCCGAAGGGAAAACAACAAGGGAAGTTAGTGAAAAACTGAAAGGCGTTCCCGGAACAACCCTTACACTGACTGTACAACCTTTTGGCGATACAACGGACCAGCAAATAGAGATTGTACGCGAGAAAGTTAAAATTCCCAATGTTCCCTATTACGGCATGATCAGGGATAATGTGGGATATATCAGCCTGGTGCAGTTTAACGCCAATGCTGCCTCGGATGTAAAAAAAGCCTTTACCGACCTAAATGATCATAACGACCTGAAAGGAATCGTGCTTGATCTGCGTGGAAATGGCGGAGGGTTGCTTTCCGAAGCCGTTGATATCGTAAATATTTTTGTTCCCAAAGGCACTACTGTTGTCACTACAAAAGGTAAAAACCCTGAAAACATACAGGTCCGCAGAACACGGTTTGCCCCGACAGATACTAAAATCCCACTTGTCGTGCTTGTTAACGGCAACTCGGCTTCAGCATCTGAGATTGTATCGGGAGCCATCCAGGACCTCGATCGCGGTGTGATTATCGGTGAACGCACTTTTGGAAAAGGCCTGGTGCAAAATGTTGTCCCGCTGCCCTATAATTCAAGGATGAAATTGACTATTGCCAAATATTACATCCCCAGTGGAAGATGCATACAGGCTATTGATTATTTTAACAAACATGGTAATGGTGAACCGGATAAAATTCCCGACAGCCTGATCTCAGAATTTAAAACTGCCGATGGCCGGTCGGTATTTGACGGCAAAGGCATTAACCCGGACATTAAAATCAAAATGAAACCATTTAGCCAGGTTACCGCCGATCTGTATGCCCAGAATTATATTTTTAATTTTACCAATGAGTTTGTGCTCAAACATCCCAAAATATCTTCACCGGAAGATTTTATGATTACTGATGAGGAGTTCAACAATTTTAAAGATTATGTAACAAAACAGGATTTTGATTATCAAACCGAAACGGAAACACTTATTAAACGATTGAACAAGAGTGCCGAACGTGAAGGTTATCTGAAGCCTATCAAACCTTTACTTGATTCATTGGACCGGGATGTGAAAAAAGAAAAATTGCATGATATTGATAAAAACCGGAAACAAATTGAAGAATTACTCAGGATCGAAATTGTTACTCGTTATTACTACCAAAGAGGCAAAGTAATTGCTGCACTACTAAATGACCCTGACCTTGCTGAAGCTGTCAAAGTGCTAAACGATCATTCTATGTATCATTCAATACTGATTGGTACTTATGCCAAAAAAGAAACCGGAGAATAATTTTAATACCTGTTACATGCTTAAATCCAATGTTAATATCCATTCGTGGGCGTATTTTATTACGTTGGCACTCATTGCGATGAGCATTCCATTGTCGAAATTTGCCATGAGTGTTACGGAGTTTATCCTGGTGGGTTTGTGGTTATGGGCAGGGTTCAGGTTCAGGATTGTTTCGCGGTTTTTCAAAATAGGGGGGGCTTTTAAAGGGGGGCGCCACCTGATTACTTATCTTGCCCGCCTGGCGGGCAACAATTTTATTGATAAGTTTTCCCTTTTCTTCAAAAACAAACCGGCACTCATCCTGTCATCAATCTACCTGTTGCATATCATTGGCCTTTTCAATACTTCCGATCTTGATTATGCGCTTAAGGATTTAAGGATTAAACTGCCGTTGTTGTTATACCCTGTTGTGATATCAACAATGGAAACCTTGAAATACAAACGTTTCAGGTTGCTGATGCTTTTTTATTTGCTGTCTGTTTTTTCCGGGACGATCATCAGTTTCTCCTTTTTCCTGAAAGGGGATTTTACGGATATTCGTGACATTTCGCCTTATATCAGTTCCATCCGTTTCGGGCTGAATGCCTCGTTTTCATTTTTTGTGTTGATGTATTTTATTTTTCATGATAATAAATTTAAAACCTGGCATAAAATCATATTTGGTACTGTGGCCTTATGGATTGTTGTTTACCTGGTGTTGCTCGAATCCATGACCAGCCTTGGGATTATGTTGATTATCAGTGTGTCCTATCTGATATGGCAGTTGGTGAGGACAAAGTATTTTGCTTTGAAAATCGCCATCCTGTTGCTTGCTGCAGGCATCCCGCTGCTGTTGTTCGTTTATGTTAGAAATACTGTCATTGATGCATCAACCGCACCTGCTGTCAACTTTGATACCCTGGATAAATATACCGCTTTGGGCAATCCGTATTCCAACGACACAATTTCAAGAGGTATTGAAAACGGGCGGTATGTCGGATTGTATATCTGCGAACCGGAGTTAAGGAAAGCGTGGAACAAGAGAAGTAAACTGGGTTATGATTCATTTCCCGGAGGAAAACATGAGTTAAAGGAAACCCTTATCCGGTACCTTGCCTCTAAAGGGTTGCGGAAAGATGCCTCGGGTGTTGAAGCCCTTACCGATTGGGATGTCAGGATGATAGAACAAGGCGTTGCCAATTATAACTATGTAAAGAAACCCGGTTTACGTTCGCGGATTTTAAAAATAATGATGGGATACGAGGTTTATAAAAAAACGGGCGATCCCAGTGGCAGTTCGATTATGCAACGGGTTGAATATCTGAAAGCTTCGTGGTATCTGCTGAAAAAACATTTTTGGCTGGGTGTGGGTACCGGAGATGTTGAAGATTCGTTGATCAACCAGTATAAAGTGATGAATTCGAGCCTTGAAAAACAGTTTATGTTTCATGCACACAATCAGTTTTTGTCCATTAGCATAACTTTTGGCCTATTTGGCTTTCTCTGGTTTCTTTTTGCTTTGCTTTATCCCCCCCTTAAACTCAGGTCTTTCTCCGATTATTTTTTCCTGACATTTTTTATCATTATTATCTGGTCAATGTTGTCCGATGACACACTTGAAACCCAGGCCGGTGTAACCCTGTTTGCCTTTTTCTATACCTTACTCCTTTTTGGCAAGCAAAAACAAAACACGCCATCCGGAAAAATCCCCAAACAGGCAAGTTGAATCGGTGAATTGTTCAAATTGATATTATTTCCTGGTTTTCTCCAGGCCGACAAAGCGGTACTTCTTCTTTCACGTTGGTGATTAGACGCCAAGTGAAAAAACAGGGACGGGATTACGGGCACAATTATGTCATGGTTCTCAAATATTATTACATTAACAAAACTTTTCTAATTTAGCCTGAAAACCAGACGGCATGAAGATTAAAAAGATAGAAATACATATTGAAGAATTTTCAGGGGGGGAACCTCTGCAGGAGGCTGATCAACAATTGTTAACGGCTGCACAGAAAGCCATCAGCAGTTCGTATGCACCCTATTCCGGATTTCATGTTGGGGCAGCCGTACATCTCAGCAATGGTAAGGTTGTCAGTGGGAACAATCAGGAAAATGCAGCTTATCCGTCAGGATTATGTGCCGAGAGGGTTGCCCTGTTTTATGCCAGTTCCCAATATCCCGAAGCCGGGGTGGAAGCCATTGCCATTAGTGCCGGTGCCGATAATTTTAAAGTGGATTACCCGGTTACCCCTTGTGGGGCCTGCCGGCAGGTGATTGCCGAAATTCAAAACCGTCAGCAAAAAAAGATACGGATCATCATGCACGGGCAGAACGGCTTTACACAAGTTGTAAATGGAATCGAGAACCTGCTCCCGCTCATGTTTAAGGAAGAAAAATTGAAAAGGACGAAATAGTCCTTTAGTTTAACTTAGAAACCCACCGTCTTTGACGGTGGTAATGTATTAATGGCTTTGCCTTAACTTTGCCGTATGAGCAAATATAAGAAGTTATCGCATGTAATATACAAATGTGACTATCACATTG
>CAJVWU010000015.1 GCA_913009755.1 uncultured Bacteroidia bacterium | reverse complement strand
AAAATATTGCCTTTCTGATAAAAAGGAATATTGGACAAATAATCAATTATTTTATTGCTAAGGAGACTAACGCAAAAGCTGAAGCTCTTAATCAGAATCTACAACGTTTTATCAATGTTAATTATGGGGCAAGAAATTCAGACTTTTTCCTCTATAGGGTCAAGATTCATTTTGCTTAGCGCATCAAAATAGGAATTAGCCTAAAAAATAGCTTCACTTTGACATGCGAATAAAATATGTATATATTTGCAGAAATTAACGGATTGTTTAATCTAAAAATTATTGTATGATGAAAAAACTACTTCTTCTCAGCGCGATGATCTTTCTCGCGATTTCAGCTTTTTCCCAATCCCGCACTGTTTATACTGCTATTGCTACGGGAAATTGGGGGTCTTCAACTATTTGGAGTCCAGTACCTCCACCAGGTGAACCTGGTGCCGGGGACGATGTAACCATTCCTTCGACTTATATTGTAACCGTTGCTTCTGGAAGCCGTGCAGCATCCACAATTACGGTTAATTCAGGCGCTACTTTAACAATCAGTTCAGGTGCTACCCTTACAACATCGGGAAATGTTGTTGTTGAGGGTACGATGGATATTACAGGAACTTGTACTGTTTTGGTGATGATGCAACAGGTGATAATTTAAACATTAGTGGGGGTAAGCTGAAGTTGAATGACGGTGCAACATTAAATGTGTCTGGTTATTATCAGCAAAATTATGTTGATGCTTCTCATGTTGGTTTTCTTGGATCTTCTTCAACCAATGTAACAGCCACCATGAATATAGCAACTGCCGGAGCATTGAATGATAATACGAATAACGTTTTTAAAATCTCTGACAATTGCAATGTGCAGTTTGGAACAAGTGCAGCAGATAACGTTAATGTTGCCGTGAACATCCAACATGGTAATGCAGGTACTGCACCAGAAATTTTTATTGGCAGCATACCATTAATTTATCCAGGTGTAGGAACAACCACAATTGGATCAGGTTCGAGTGCGGTGACCGATTGGTATATGACCAACAACAGTTCAATGGGGCATGTAAAGCTGGATATTGGTTCAGCCAACACTTTCCATTTTTCCTCGACCGTAGCCCGTGATATAAAAACAATTGTTTTTTTCTCACTTGATATAACAAGCGGAATATTTCAGGTTGAGCCTACAGCAGGTTTAAAAGTAACGGATAATGTTACATTGGGTTCAAATTCGACCGGTACAGGTGAACTCATTTACAGTGCTACAGGATCAGTACCTGCAACATCAAATCTTTACATTGCAGGAAATCAATGGCACCAAATTACTCCAATCACAACAGGTGTTACAACTGCTGATATTTCTCAAAATCACAGCCCCAATATCTGGCTGATGGAGTACAATACAGGTACTGGTGCTTGGGATTATATAACCGATACAACCCTTGCGCTTAATGTTGGACAAGGATATATTGTTGTTGGTGGCCCGCTACCCAGGGCCGACGATTTTACAATCACTTTCAACGGTAATTTACGTTCCAGCGATCTTACAATATCTTCTATTGGTTCTGCCGATTTGGATTTGCAACTTATCGGTAATCCGTTTTCATCATCCTTTGACGTTAATAATGCGTTGACAGGCGCCACAAACCTTTATCAGGAAATATGGGTATGGGATCCTGTAAATAATAATTATGCTACTTATACAGTTGGTAGTGGTGGAACACATTCGGGTATTGTTGCTGAAGGCCAGGGATTTTTTATTGAAGCAAAAGCCGCCGCCGGTTCAATCACATTGGCAGAAGCAGACCGAAAATTTGGTAATCCCACTAATTTTTATAAAAACGGCAACCTTTTGTATTGGGATAACAACCACGGCAAAGGCATTTATGCCATGATCAAAGTAAACGATGGAAGTAAAAATGATGGTGCGTTCGTTAACTTCGGTGAAACAGGAACCCCGGACTTTGAAAACGGATATGATGGATTAAAAATGTTTGGCGATGAAGATTCACCTCAGCTTTATTTTGTTGAAAACGATCAACAACTCAGTATTGATTATATCCAATCCCTTTCAGAAGACAATGAACGCGTTGTGCAAATGAACCTGCAACCCGGTATTACGGGAGAACACACACTGTCCATTAACCTTGACAGCCTGCCTGATACCAAAGTTATCCTTGAAGACCTTTTTACTGGGACAATGCACAATTTCAACGATAATCCTTTTTATACTTTCAACGCTTCAAAAGGTGACAACCCTGCCCGGTTCCTGCTTCACTTCAGCTATGGGCCTACGGGTATCGAGAACCCCGGGGACGCAGCACAGAATTCAGTGAAAGTTTACGCCTGGGACAAAGCCGTTTACATCAGCAATTCGGATAACGACTTTGCAGAAGCCACTATTCACATTTACGATTTATTAGGCCGTGAACTGGTGAACACCAAAGCCAACCTGGGCAACCTGACCCGTATTCCGGTTGAGGTCAACAACAGTTACCTTGTCGTTCAGGTAATCAAAGGCAGTAATGTTGTAACCGAAAAGGTTTTCGTAAAGTAAAAACAGATTAACTAACTTTATAATACTGAAAAAAATGAAAATGAGAAATATATTCAAAAACGGAAAAAAATTGCTGGTCGTGCTTATGTTTTCAGGCCTTACAGTAGGCGCATTAGCACAGAACGATCCACCGCCGCCTCCGGGTGGGGGAGGATCATCCAACACAAACACAGTTGATAACCAGCTTAGCGGCAAAGCCCATATCGGAGGTGGCGTATTGATTTTACTTACCCTTGCCCTGGGTTATGGCGGTAAACGTTTTTACGATTTCCGTAAAAAGGCCAGAGCAGAAGCATAAGAAGTAGTAACCGGTTCATAATAAAACCGGAATAATAAATTTATCATAAAAAAAGAGGGCTGTAAAACAACCCTCTTTTTTTGCAGGTTGCAGGGTATGGGGGAATACACCTTCCTGAGTTCGCAGAACCTGGAAGAGTGTTTGTGGTTGTTTCATAGTATCAGCTTACTGGCTGCGGAAGGCAGTCCGATAGAAAACCTCAGATCAGCACCAAACTCAAAACTCAGAACTTATACACACCGTCATCAATCAATTTGTCGGCAATCCGTCGTCTGGCTTCCTTAACATTGACTGAACAGGCCCTGGTGAGTTTGTCTAATGCATTGCAAAGTAAATTACGCTGCTCACCTTCGGCAAACGAGCCGATGGCATCAAAGCCTGATTTGTACACAGCCTGGATGGTGTCATGGGTAAAGACATCCAGTATATCTTTATATAATGAGATGTTGTTTACCTTCTTCATTTTATCCATTTTCTCAACCCGGAGTTTGGTAGATTCCAAAACATAAACATTCATGATCATATCGGAAATGTTCATCAATATCTCTTCTTCGAACATCAGTTTCCTTTGAAAAGTATCTGAAACTGCCGGAATCAATAGTAGAATGGCCTTTTTCAGGTTTCGGATATTTTGTTTTTTAACATGATAATATTCAGCGTTTAATGAATTAACGGGCTCAAGTTGATCCAGATTCTTCAATACTTCATTTGCGGTTTCATACAAGTCAATTTTATGTTTCATCCCTTTTTTTAATATAGAGTCCACAGTGATCAGGCGATTGATCTCGTTAGTCCCTTCAAATATCCTGTTAATACGTGAATCGCGGTAAGAACGGTCAGCCGGTGCTTCCGATGAAAAGCCCATCCCACCAAATATCTGTACCATTTCATCAACAATGTAATCCAATGATTCAGAACCAAATACTTTTAGAAATGCACATTCCGGTTCATATTCTGCAACACCTCCGATATTGGCTTTTCCATAATCCTGTCCCTGCTCTTTCAGACTTTCAATGGTGTCTTCAATATCTTTGCTTGCACGATAAACCGCCGATTCGGTAGCAAACATCCGGATCACCTGTTCCGCCATTTTATGTTTTATGGCACCGAATTCTGCAAGGAACGAACCAAATTGTTTCCGTTCACCGGCATATTTCACCGAATGGTTGATGGCCCGCCGCATACCGCCAATTACTGTGGCCCCCAGTTTTATCCGCCCGATATGGAGGATGTTCAATGCAATACGGAAACCTCCGCCACGTCTTCCAAGCAGGTTATCAACAGGAACTTTAACATCATTAAAAAATATCTGCCGTGTGGATGATCCCCTGATACCCATTTTGTGTTCCTCAGGGTTCATCGTAATCCCCTGCCATCTCGATTCAACCAGGAATGCACTCAAAACCCGGTCGTTATCAATTTTTGCAAAAACTGTTAACAAATCGGCAAATCCACCGTTGGTGATCCACATCTTCTGTCCGTTCAGTATATAATGTTTCCCGTCCTCCGATAAAACGGCTTTTGTTTTTCCGGCATTGGGTTCGGTAAGGCAGTATGCCGCAAGCCATTCCCCGTTTGCGAGTTTAGGTATATATATCTGCAATTGTTGTTCATTTCCGTAATAGAGCAGGGGCAGGGTGCCGATACCTGTATGTGCCATAAAAGCTACCGAAAATGAATAGGCAGAACCGATGGCTTCGTTGGCACGCATTGAGGTCAGAAAAGTTTGTCCGAAACCTCCGTATTGTTCCGGAATGGAAATGCCGAGCAGTCCAAGGTCACCGGCTTTTTTCAATAGTGAAGGCAACAGACCTTCCGTATGATTATCAAGGGCATCAAAATTGGGTGCGACTTCCGATTCAATAAAATCAGAACAAGTGCCTGCAATCATATTTTGCTCTTCATCAAATTCTTCGGGGATAAAGATGTCCTGATGGTCCACATCTTTAATTAAAAATTCAGCTCCCTTCAAAATAGCTTTGGTTTCCATAAATAAGTAGGTTAAAAATTTTGGCAAAGATAAAAAACTGAATGAAAGTACAATAACTTCCTGTTATTAATGGCCAAAGCCTTATATTGATAATGATTATAAAACCTGTCCTGTGGCCCCCTATGTAGAAGGGCGAAGAAAACTTTTCAATTCCGGGAACATAGGTGTTGCCTGCGGCAGGGATGGTAGCGGCACACCCCACAGCCCCAAAACCGATTGAGGCTTTCGGTGGCAGGGCGACAGGGGAGCCACGGCCACCGTATTAAGCCGAAACGGTTTTTGGAGCGAGGAGTAGGAGCGGACAGCCCGGTGCGGCTTGGGCAGCCATTGAGGGAGGGCAGCGCAGCCGCCCAAAGACGTCAAAAAAAAATAAATAGTAATGCAGAAAAAAAATCCCACCGCATAATAATGCAGGTGGGATTTATATTAAACTTTGAACAGCTTTATTTGACGATATCTTTCTTTTTTGTTGAGGTGACTTTTATTTTTATAGCGTCCTCTTTCTCATTATAGTCAATATGGATTACATCCCCTTCCTTAAGGTTGGTCCTGATGATCTCTTCCGCCAGTTCATCTTCAATATATTTCTGTATTGCCCGTTTCAGCGGCCTGGCACCAAACTGCTCATCCCAGCCCTTATCAATGATGAAGTCTTTGGCTTTTTCCGTAACTTTCATTTTATAGCCCATGTCTTCAATGCGCTTGTACAGACTTGTAAGCTCAATATCAATGATTTTGTGGATATTGTCACGTTCCAGCGATTCAAAGATCACAACATCATCAATACGGTTAAGGAATTCAGGTGCAAAGGCTCTTTTCAAGGCATTTTCGATAACACCGTGTGTATGATGTCTTTTGCTTTCGCGTTTGGCCTGCGTAGTAAAACCAACTCCTTGTCCGAAATCTTTCAATTGCCGCGAACCGATATTGGAAGTCATAATGATGATTGTGTTTTTAAAGTCAACGCGCCTGCCCAGGCCATCGGTAAGCACACCATCGTCAAGCACCTGAAGGAGGATATGAAACACATCGGGATGTGCTTTTTCGATTTCATCCAGCAGAATGATGGAATACGGTTTGCGGCGGACTTTTTCAGTCAATTGTCCGCCTTCTTCGTAACCCACATAGCCGGGAGGCGCACCCACAAGCCGTGAAACGGCAAATTTTTCCATGTATTCGCTCATGTCAACCCTGACCAGGGCATCTTCCGAATCAAACAGGAATTTAGCCAGCCTTTTAGCCAGATATGTTTTACCAACACCGGTAGGCCCCAAAAAGATAAAAGACCCGATTGGTTTTGACGGGTCTTTTAACCCTGCACGGTTCCTCCTTATGGCTTTTACCACCTTTTTTATTGCCGGTTCCTGTCCGATAACTTCTTTTTGCAACTCCGATTCCATGTTGATCAGGCGTTGACTTTCGCTTTGCGCAATATTAGAAACCGGAATGCCTGTCATCATGGCAACCACTTCGGCAACATTTTCTTCAGTAACCTGCTCGCGATGTATTTTTGAATCTTCTTCCCAGCGTTTTTTTGCCCTTTCCAACTCTTCGGTATAGCGGCGTTCGATATCCCTGAACTGGGCAGCCTCTTCAAATTTCTGACTTTTAATGGCCTGCGTTTTCTTCCCTTTGATCTCCTCGATTGAATTTTCAAGGTTTATAATTTCAGCAGGGACATGAATATTGCTAATGTGTACCCTGGCACCGGCTTCGTCCAGTGCATCAATGGCTTTATCAGGCAAATACCTGTCGCTGATGTAGCGATGGGTGAGTTTGACGCAGGCTTTTATGGCCTCATCGGAATATTTTACCAGATGATGGTCTTCATATTTTTGTTTTATATTCTGAAGGATAATCTCTGTTTCTTCCGGTGTGGTGGGATCAACAAGAATTTTTTGGAAACGGCGTTCAAGTGCCCCGTCTTTTTCGATGTACTGCCTGTATTCATCAAGCGTGGTAGCGCCTATGCACTGCAATTCACCCCGGGCAAGTGCAGGTTTAAACATATTGGATGCGTCAAGAGACCCACTGGCATTACCAGCCCCGACGATTGTATGTATCTCGTCAATAAATAAGATGATGTTTGGATTTTTTTCCAACTCATTCAGTACGGCTTTCATCCGTTCCTCAAACTGCCCCCTGTATTTTGTGCCGGCCACAAGCGAAGCCAGGTCAAGCGTGACAATACGCTTGTTAAATAATGCCCTTGACACTTTCCTGGCAATGATCTTCAAAGCAAGTCCTTCGGCAATGGCAGATTTCCCCACACCGGGTTCACCGATCAGGATGGGATTATTTTTTTTCCGGCGGCTCAATATCTGGGCAATACGTTCCAACTCCCGTTCGCGTCCTACAATAGGGTCAAGGCGGTCTTCTTCAGCCAGTTTAGTTAAGTCGCGGCCAAAATTATCCAGGACAGGTGTCTTGGATTTGGGGTCTGCCGTCTTTTTCATACCCCCGAATGATTTTCCCCGTTGGGGGTCATCTTCCGTTTCACCAGGCAGTTCTGCCTTGGGTTCCATGTATTGCGTCGGCTGTGTTTTTTCTTTAATGATGGACAGCAACTCTTCCCTGATTGCATTATAATTTACACCGTATTTTTCAAGCTTATTTGTTACCAGGTTTTTATCGTCCTTTAAAATGGCCAGCAGCATGTGCTCGGTTCCAACCAGTTCACTATGTAAAGCTTTTGCTTCGAGATAGGTTATCTTCAAAGCTTTAACGGCCTGGCGCGACATAGGGATGTTCTCAATTTTTGGTGAAGCATGCCGAGGTTCTTTTATGGCCTCTTCAATACTTTTTTTACATTCGTCAAAATCAACGCCAAAATATGACAACAATTGAATGGCCAGCCCCTGGCCTTCCCTTAAAATACCAAGCAAAAGGTGCTCAAGCCCGAGATAATTATTTCCTAACCGGATAACTTCTTCCCGGCTATAAGTCAGAACATTTTTAGCGCGATCCGTGAATTTTCCTTCCATATTGTTTTATTCGTTTCGTTTGCAAAATTACAAAAAATGAAAAAGCCGGAGTTAAACTATATTTTTATAATAACTCACATCCTTTTATTCAAGACAGGATTTGATCCTTTAAAGGTTGCAAAGTCATATCATTTCTTGCTTTCGGAACCTGAGCTTTATGGCCGTAATCTTTTCAATTCATAAATTATTCAAAAATAAACCCATCTTAAACCGTTTTGAAAAGCATTTCATTGATTTTTGAACACTTTTTTGTTAACATTATGTGGGCTTTGTGAACAGAAATGAAGCATATAATTTAGTAAATTCGTATTTTTGCAAGCTTAAATTTAACGAATTAATAAAGAACAAGTTAGCTGATGGGTACAGGATATTCGGACGAACGGATCATTAAAGTAAACATCGAAAATCAAATGAAGTCCGCTTATATTGATTATTCGATGTCGGTAATTGTTTCCAGGGCATTGCCCGATGTGCGTGACGGTTTAAAACCCGTACACCGCAGGGTGCTTTTCGGGATGCATGAGTTGGGTGTATATTCAAACCGGCCTTACAAAAAATCTGCCAGGATAGTAGGGGAGGTGCTGGGGAAATATCATCCCCACGGCGACACCTCGGTTTACGACTCAATGGTACGAATGGCACAGGACTGGTCGTTACGTTATCCCCTGATTGACGGGCAGGGTAATTTTGGATCTATTGATGGCGACAATCCTGCCGCCATGAGATATACTGAGGCCAGGATGAGGAAGATAGCTGAAGAAATGCTTGTGGATATTGATAAAGATACAGTGGATCATCAACTGAATTTTGACGATAGCCTTAAGGAGCCTACCGTATTGCCAACACAAATCCCCAACCTCTTAATTAACGGTTCTTCAGGTATTGCAGTGGGCATGGCCACCAACATGGCTCCACATAACCTTTCGCAGGTTATTGACGGGATTATAGCCTACATCCACGATAATGATATTGAAATCTCCGAATTGATCAAACTGGTCCAGGCCCCGGATTTTCCCACCGGGGGAATTATTTACGGGTATGATGGGGTATTGAATGCTTTTGAAACTGGGAGGGGCAGGGTAGTGTTGCGCGGGGAAGTTACCCTCGAAGAAACTGCCAGCGGTCGTGAACGTATCATTGCCACTTCAGTGCCTTATATGGTGAATAAAGCCGAAATGATCAGGAAAACCGCCGATCTGGTCAATGAAAAGAAAATAGAAGGTATTTCTGATATCAACGATGAATCGGACAGGAACGGGATGCGCATCGTTTATGATTTGAAAAGAGACGCAATTCCGAGCATTGTAATAAACCAATTGTATCAGCACACTGCTTTGCAAAGTTCTTTCAACGTCAATAACGTTGCCCTGGTTAAAGGACGTCCCCGGATGCTTAATCTGAAAGATATGATTAAGTATTTTGTTGAACACAGGCATGAAGTGGTTGTCAGGCGTACGGAATATGATCTGAAAGAAGCTGAACGCAAAGCACATATATTGGAAGGCCTGATGATTGCACTGGATAATCTGGATGAAATCATTGCACTGATCCGCGCTTCTGCCACGCCCGACGAAGCCAAACAGGGCCTGATGAATAATTTTGAGCTTACTGAAATACAGTCCAGGGCAATACTTGATATGCGACTGCAAAAGTTAACAGGCCTTGAACGTGAAAAGATAAAATCAGATTATGAGGCCTTGCTTCAACTTATCGGCGAATTAAAAGAGTTATTGGGCAGTTATGAAATGCGCATGAAGGTTATTAACGAAGAATTGTTGCGCATCAAAGAGAAATATGGTGATGAACGCAGAACACAGATTGTTTATTCGGCTGAAGACATCCGAATGGAAGACGTCATCCCTGATGAACCCGTGGTTGTTACTATTTCTCATATGGGTTACATTAAACGTACGCCTTTAACTGAATACAGGCAACAGCGAAGGGGAGGCCGTGGGTCAAGGGGCAGCCAAACCCGTGAAGAAGACTTCCTGGAATATCTGTATGTGGCAACCAATCATGATTATATGCTTTTCTTCACCGAGAAAGGCAAGGTCTTCTGGATGCGTGTTTTTGAAATTCCCGAGGGAACAAAAATTTCGAAAGGCCGGGCATTTCAAAACCTGATCCATATTGAGTCCGATGATAAGGTAAAAGCCTTTGTCAATACCAAAGACCTAAAGGACAAAGAATATATCAACAACAATTATATTATTCTTTGCACCAAACACGGGATCATAAAAAAAACCTCACTGGAAGCCTATTCACGCCCTCGCCAGAACGGTATCAATGCCATTTCTGTCAGGGAAGGCGATGAACTGCTGGCTGCCCGGTTGACCAACGGGCATAATGAAGTTGTACTGGCCAAGAAGTCAGGCAGGGCCATCCGCTTTAATGAAAATACCGTAAGACCGATGGGCCGTAATGCATCGGGTGTCCGCGGTGTTCGACTTGAAAATGAAAATGATGAAGTGATCGGCATGATCTGCCTTGAGGATATGGAGCAGACCATCATGGTTGTTTCTGAAAAAGGATATGGAAAACGATCACAAATTGACGATTACCGGGTTACCAACCGGGGAGGGAAAGGTGTTAAAACCATCAATATCACCGAGAAAACAGGTTCTCTTATTGCCGTTAAAAATGTGTATGACAGCGATCATTTAATGATCATTAATAAATCAGGGATTGCCATCAGGATGGGGGTTAGGGATGTCCGCGTGATGGGACGAGCCACCCAGGGCGTTAAGCTGATTAATCTGTCGGAAGGTGATGAAATTGCTGCCGTGGCAAAAGTTAAAATCGATGAAGATGCTGAAACTGAGAATGGGGAATTAGATATTGAAAATAACATTGATGAAGAGATTTCCCCTGAAACTGATGTTTAACAGGCACAATATTATATTGACTTACTAATTTCTTGTCAGCCAGTATTTAGAACAGGTTTAAATACCGGTTTATTTATGGTATAATTTATGTTTATGAATATATTTGTCAACTTATAAAAAGTAAAAATATCATGAAAAAAATTCTTTTATTCTTAAGCCTTGGCCTACTTATCAGTTTAAGTGCAAATGCTCAGAAAAACAAAAGGACAAGCGCTTATATGTATAATAAAAATGGTGAGTATGGCAAAGCTATGGAAGCCATCAATGACGCCATTAAAAATGAAAAAACAATGAATGACGCCAAAACCTGGATGTACAGGGGAGAAATTTATTATCACATTGCGGCCTCCGATAAGCCTGAAATAAACGCACTGGCCAAGAACGCTGCCATAACATCTTATGAATCCTTTGCAAAAGCCAAAGAACTGGATAAAAAAGGAACTTTTAACGGGGAGATTACACTTAACCTTATCAACCTGACCAACCTGTTTTACAAAAAGGGAAGTGAAACTTACCAAAATAAGGATTATGAAAAATCAATGAGAGATTTTGACTATGCTTATAAAATTGCAAATCTGGAGGATCGTTTGGATACCATAGCTGCTTTTTATGCGGGCATGTCCGCCTATTTTATTGATAGTGCCAAAGTGGCCGATCAATACCTGAAAACAGTTTATGAATCAGGATTTAACGACCCGACAATTTATATTTTTTATAACCGTACGCTTAAAATGTTGGGGGATACGGCACAGGCTATTGCCGTGCTGCAACAAGGCCGTGAACGAAATCCCGGAAACCTGAGCCTGCTTTTGGAAGAAGCACAAATATATCTTGAAAAAGGGGAGACAGAAAAATTACAGGTAAGCCTTAAAGAAGCCATCAAGAAAGATACAACCAATGCAAATCTTTATTTTCTTTTGGGAAAAACTTATGATGACGAAGGACAGAAAGAAGAAGCAGAAAAGTATTATACGAAAGCTACCCAGGCCAATCCAAAATTCTTTGAGGCTTTTTATAATATCGGGGCTATCTACGTGAACCAAGCTGCAGAATTGCAAAAAGAAGCAAATGACCTGCCACTTGACAAAGTTGATGAATACAACAAACTCATTAAAAAAGCAAATGAAGAATTGACCTATGCTTTGCCTTATCTTGAAAAAGCACACGAAATAAATAAGACTGATAAAGTAACAATCAACGCGCTGAAAGAAGCTTATGTCCGTTTAAAAATGAATGACAAACTTAAAGAACTGAATAACGAATAAATCATACAAAGGGGAGTGGGTTTTCCGCTTCCCTTATTTAATGCATCCAATATTTAACATAATATTAATTATAGGACATTTATTTCATGAAACCATTTTAGCTGAATTTCGTATTGTACTGTACATTTTGATCAAACCTAAAGCAAGGAAACTTAATTTTAAATTTTAATTCTTTTGCACTATGAACCAGATAAGTATTTTGAAAGCAAACGGACACATAAAAGGTGTACATGTGAGAGATTTGGCTGAAGCCATCGGGATTCCGGAATCCAGATTAAAAGTCGGTATAAAATATCAGTCCTTACAAAAGGATCAATTGTTTATGATACACGGCTTTTTGAATACTGAAAAATCAGAAAAAAAGATTACTCTGCCCAGGGTTAGCTTATACGCCCGCAAAGACTTCTCACTGGATTTTATGAGTAGTAAAATATTCTTTTAAACACGGGGAAACGGTCGTTTTTATTTTTTCTATTCAAAACTATCAATGAATGTTTTTGTTTTTTGTAATAAAATTTAATCTTCCAGAAACTTTTTAATCGCGCCAAAAAAATATTCCTCCCATCCGGTTGTAAATTCATCGTAAACTTCATCCGGAATGTTGGCATGATTCAGTTCAACCGATGTAAAGTTTTTGACCCGATGAATTTTAATTGTTACTATCGACGGTTCTTTCTGTTCACCAAAATACCATTGTTCGACAATTTCTTTTTCAGTATCCAGTTTTAATATCTTCCCGGTGATATCCCCATCCCATAATTCAAATTCCGTTCCTTCTTCGGCAGTTATTTTCGCCGGATACCCTGACCACAACTCAATAGTAACCGGATTGGTCAGACAAGCATAGATATCCTCTGCTTCCGCACGAATCTTAAAATACTTTTTAAAATTTTTCATTATTGATAACCTGTTTTAATCTCATCCTTAAATAGTTTTTCAAACTTTTCAATCTTGGGCGTGATTACAAAATTGCAATAGGCATTGGACGGGTTGTTTTTATAATAGTCCTGATGATAATTCTCGGCTTTGTAAAAATTCTTCAGCGGGCTGATCTCCGTTACAACAGGCTTATCCCAGATACCGGCTTTTTCCAGTTCATTTTTGTAATGTACAGCCAGTTCCTTTTGTCGTTCATTATGATAAAAAATAACCGAGCGATATTGCGGCCCCACATCAGCACCCTGCCTGTTTAATGTTGTGGGATCGTGTGTTTTCCAGAAAACTTCAAGCAGTTTGGAATAGCTTATCACCTCAGGGTTAAAAACTATCCGGCTCACCTCGGCATAACGCGTTTTCCCGGTACTGACCAGCTTATAATCGGGGTTGTGTTCATCGCCACCGGAATAACCGGGCATCACTTCCTGAACTCCTTTTATCCGTTTAAAAATGGCTTCGCTACACCAAAAACAACCTGTTCCAAAAGTAGCAGTATCATACTTAAGATGGTCTGTTTTTTTCATTTTAGTTTGTGCATTTAAACAGAAGGGTAAAAAAAATAGTATTCCTGTCAGTAAATATATCAGTACGTTACGCATAAAAAAATAAGTAACTGTTCAGTCAACAAAGATAATGTGTAATGTATTTGTTTTGCTTTATTTGACCACGAATGCACGTATAAATATTCGTGCATTCGTGGCTATTTTACAATTGAAACTATATATTTTTTGAACCGGGTAATATAACGAACTGTTTGACAAAACTATAAGTCGGCTGAATCATTGCAAAAACAAGAGTATAATTAAATCAATAAAAGTTTTTTTCCGTAGATCAGTTCTTCAAGTTCCGGATCGGGTCCCAGAAACTGATCCCTGAAACCGTTCATCTCGTCCGTCGTTTTGTCCGATAACAATCCGGCCATCTGTTCCATTGCCGCTTCACCAATAATCATGGGTGGTGTATTCATCACCATTTTATCGCCGTTAAACTGTGCCACCAGTTGGTATTCATTCATCTGGCTCACGGGATCACCGGTAAAAAAACATGTTGACAGCCAGCTGTCCAGATCAAAATTATTGATATCAATCACAATGGGCTGGTTTCCTTTATCAGCCAATATCTTTGCATAATACTGCTGAAGGTTATTGATTGATTCATCCGACATGCTGCCCTGTATGGTACTATGGCAGTCAAGACAAACGGCATATTCAAATAGGGTTGTCTGGAAATCGTACCCCTCATAGTTTTTCATGGCTTTCTCCACAAAATAGGTTGTTCCGTTATCCAGCAAATATTTACCGCAAATTTTACAATGGTCAAACGGTTTTCCGTCTTCATCCGAATAAAATCGGTCTGGAATATCCGTTAATAAATCATGTTTCCACATAACCGGAATTATAAGGCAGCAAATATAACAGATTTTAAAATCTCATTGTCAATGCAGAATCTTCTTGTTTGTGGTGGTAAATATTTATTTTTGTATAAACTTTAAAAAACCGAAAAACATGAGTGTTGAACTAAAAGGAAAACTGATCCAGAAACTACCTCGTGAGAGTGGTGAGAGTCAAAAAGGAAAATGGGAAAAACAATTGTTCATTATTGAAACCGATGAACAGTATCCCAGAAAAATCAGTATTGCCGTCTGGAATGACAAGCTGACCATGCTGGAGCATGTTGCAGAAGGCGATATACTGAAAGTATTTGCCAATATTTCGTCCAGGGAGTTTAACTCGAAATGGTACACCGATGTGGTGGCCTGGCGGATAGAACGGGAATTGGATGAGGAGGCCTCCCCTGCCCCGGAAACTCCCGAAGAAGCAGGATTTACAGAAAGTCCTGAAGATGACCTTCCGTTTTAAGCCAATACAAATCAATCGGACAACCCAATGACTGCCGGGGTAAAAAAGAATATTATTTTCGCACACCTGGCCGTCATTGCAGCCAATGTTATTTATGGCATTAACTATGTGGTTGCCAAAGGGATAATGCCCGATTACTTTCCCCCTCGCGTAGCGATTATTTTCAGGGTTGTGGGGGCTACGGCCATTTTCTGGCTTGTGGCCCTGTTTTTCCCCAGGCCAAAGATATCAAAAGCCGATTACCTGCGCCTGGCGCTGTGTGGTTTTTTCGGTATCGCCCTCAACCAGATCATGTTTTTTGAAGGCCTCAACCTGACTACTCCCATTAATGCATCTATTATCATGGTCGGGGTGCCTGTTCTTGTTTTGGTTTTTGCACATTTTCTTTTGCGCGATCGCATAACACGAAATAAGATCATCGGGATCGGGCTGGGAATGACAGGGGCCGTTTACCTTATCCTGCACGGCATCGGCGGCTCATTTACGTCCGGTACGTTTCTCGGCAACCTTTTCATTTTTATCAATGCATCATCCTATGCTTTCTTTCTGGTATTGGTAAAACCGTTGATGATGAAATATCCTCCCATCACCATCATGAAATGGATTTTTACCTTCGGTTTGATTTATGTGTTGCCCGTATCCGCAGGCCTGCTTGGCGAGCCCGATTATGCCAATATCCCGTTTACAATCTGGATGTCAGTGGCATACATCGTTATTTTTACTACGGTAATTGCTTATTTTTTGAATAATTATTCACTGAAAAACATCAGTCCTACGGTCAACAGCGCTTATATTTACCTGCAACCATTCCTGGCCACTATGGTTGCCCTTGTTGCGGGAAAAGACAAACTGACCTGGACGGAGATTATTGCCGCCCTGTTTATTTTCACCGGCGTTTACTTTGTCAGTTTTAAGGGAATGAAAATCAGGGGATAATTAACACCGAAAAAATGAAACCCGGTTAACGGACTGATTCCTGCTTCTTTTCGTATTTTTGAACAGAATTTATAAAACAATGATTGACATACCCAAATTAAACCATCAGGACCCGCGGAACTTTTTTCTGATTGCCGGGCCATGTGTAATTGAAGACGAAACAATGGCATTCCCCATTGCCGAAAGGATCCTTGAAATTACCGAGAAATTAAAAATCCCCTTCATCTTCAAGGCATCTTATAAGAAAGCCAACCGTTCAAAACTTGAATCTTTTACCGGTATTGGCGATGAAAAAGCGCTCAGGGTTTTACAGAGAATCTCCGAAACTTTTAATGTGCCCGTTGTTACCGATATTCATACTGCTGATGAAGCCACGATGGCAGCCGGTTTTGTTGATGTGTTGCAGATACCGGCCTTTTTATGCCGCCAAACCGAACTGCTGACGGCAGCAGGAAAAACGGGGAAAGTGATCAACATCAAAAAAGGACAGTTTTTATCGGGTTTGTCCATGCGTTTTGCCGTTGAAAAAGTAAGGGCTGCCGGAAATGAGAAAATCATGCTGACCGAAAGGGGCAATATGTTTGGCTATAACGACCTGGTGATCGATTACAGGAACATCCCCGTAATGAAGCAAAACGGAGTACCTGTGGTGTTGGATATTACGCATTCACTGCAACGTCCCAACCAGGAATCTGGTGTTACCGGCGGAAATCCTGAGATGATTGAAACCATTGCACTCGCCGGAATTGCCGCAGGTGTTGACGGTATTTTTCTGGAAACCCACCCAATGCCTGAAATTGCCAAATCGGATGGGGCCAATATGCTCCGGCTCGACCTTCTGGAGAATCTGTTAATAAAACTGGTAAAGATCAGGAAAGCTATTCTTTGACGAATTTTATCAGGCTGCCTGTTAACGGGTCGAAGCGTAAACGGGTTTGTGAAGCCGGCACTGTGGTTACAATGCCCAACTGATTAACCAAAAAATTCCTTTTTGTAATTATCTCATCCCCATATTCAATTTTAACTGTGGCCTCGTCCGGAATGCGGTAATAAATGCTCCCCGGTTTTTCCAGTGGCTTTTCAGGTAATTTACCTGTTAATTCATGTGGGATAATTTTAATTTTTACAGCACTACCATCAGGTAGCTCCAACAAAACCCCCTGTGTCTTTTCTTTGGACGGTGTAAAGTAAACCGTTTGTGAAGCAAGCGATTTTACCTGCCTGCCCAAAAACAGTTCCAGGTAACTGTTTTCGAGTTTTTTAAGCTGGCCATCCATGTAGCGCATACTTCCGCCATAGTTCACTTCCTGATATCCTGTGAGCAGGTTGAAACGGGCCTCGCGTATTGCAGCAACCTGTTTTGCCGCCTCATCTGCCCGATCCTCAGGTGTTTTGTCAACCCATGACGTTTTAAAAAGGAACTGTTCAATATTAACGGTATCAATGGTGATTCTCCGGGTGATCGTGTCTGTTCTCTTCTTCCGGTGATAATCGGCCTGGTATTTAAAATCTTCATCGCCTTGCTCTATGATAAAGGTCTGGTCAACATTTTGTGGAAGCGGCCTGACAAGACCATTTTCCATATTGTCAATGGCAAGCAAAGTGCCGAAAGGTGTAAAATGAAATTCCGGGAGCGCATTTTCATCTTTCGACTTTTCACCGGAAATCGTAACATAATAAAACTGACCGGGATCAGCTTCCACTTCCGGAAAAATATCAACATTCAGGATTTTATATTCTGTTGTTGTGGTAGTGATATAATCTGATGTTCCCAGATATTCTTTTGTGTAATCGGCAAAAGGCCCGCGAATTTTCTGTATTTCCTCATAAACAATATTTATTTTCAAAACGGTTTGGGGCAAGGCATAAAAAAACCCATTCCCTGTTGTGTTTACGTTCCGGTCTTTCACCCGTGTGCTAATAAACTGCCCGTAAACGTGTTGGCCCGACAGCAATAAGATGCCAAAAAGGAGAATAATCAATCTTGTTAAATAGTTCATAGTGGTCTTATTTAAGGAAAATCAAATGTACAAAATATGAATTGATGAACAGAAAAATTTGAGTAACTATCCTCAGTCGGCAGTATCCGGTATCCGGCAATTCGGTTTTTCAGCCCGCCGGGAAATTTTTGATTTTAGTTTGTGAGAATAACAAAAGTATCCTGTTCAAAAATGCTATCCGGCGGGTTACGGGTTCTCAGTCAACAGCACCCGGAATCCGGCATCCAGTATCCACCATCCAGATTATTTCAAAAACAGCAATTCCCTGTATTTGGGCAGCGGCCAAATTTCATCATCAACCAGCATTTCCAGTTTGTCAACGTGTTTTCTGATCGTGTTAAAATGAACCAAGACCAGGTCTTTATAAGCCATAGCCTGCTCGTAAATATCCGAAATTGAATTGGCTTTTTTCCGTGCTTCCGTCATTTGCTCAACCCCTTCTTTTATGGCTGAAATATGATTTGAAATTTCTTTTATTGAATTCAACTGCCCTCTCGAAAGTTTTACGAATGATTTTGAGTCGAGCACCTCCTTCAGCCCCCTGGCATTTTCAATCAAACGGTTTTGATACTGAACAGCCGTTGGCAGAATATGGTTAAGGGCAAGGTCACCCAGCACACGGGATTCAATCTGTACCTTTTTTACATATTTTTCCATTTTGATCTCATAACGGGCATTCAACTCTTTTTCATTCATCACTTTATGCCGTTTAAACAACTGAATTGTTTTATCGGAAATGAATGCCTGCAGGGCTTCCGGTGTTGAACGGTGGTTAGACAGCTTCCGCTTTGCAGCCTCTTCAAGCCATTTTTCACTATAAGAATTCCCTTCAAAACGGATGGGTTTCGACTCTTTGATGTACCTTTTTAAAATATCAAAAATGGCATCCTCACGCTTTATTCCTTTTGAGGTAAGTTTTTTTACTTCTATGGTAAAATTTAAAAGCTGATCGGCCATAATGGTGTTCAGTACAAACATGGGTTTCGCCGTATTGGCGCTCGAACCCACTGCCCTGAACTCAAACTTATTGCCGGTAAAAGCAAAAGGGGAAGTCCTGTTTCTGTCGGTATTGTCCAGTAAAATCTCCGGTATTTTGGGGATGTTGATCTTTGAATCAAAGCTGTTGTTGTTTTTTAATGCTTGTTTCAGGGGCATTTTCTCAATCTCATTCAGTGTTTTGGTGATCTGTTCACCGATAAAAACCGAGATGATAGCCGGTGGTGCTTCATTGGCACCCAGCCGTAAGTCGTTGCCTTCGGAGGCAACACTCGCCCTGAGCAGTTCTTCATTATCGTGAACCGCTTTTAAAATATTCACCAGGAAGGTGATAAACCTGAGGTTGTCTTTCGGCGTTTTTCCCGGCGACAACAGGTTGATCCCCGTATCGGTGGCCAATGACCAGTTGTTGTGTTTTCCCGACCCGTTCACTCCGGCATAAGGTTTTTCATGCAACAAAACTTTAAAGTCGTGTCTTCTTGAAACTTTTTCCATCAGGTGCATCAGCAATTGGTTATGGTCAACGGCAAGGTTGGCTTCTTCATACACAGGGGCACATTCAAACTGACTGGGTGCCACCTCGTTATGTCTTGTTTTAAGAGGAATTCCCAGTTTATGGGCTTCAATTTCCAAATCCTGCATAAATACCCTTGCCCTGTCGTGGATGGTTCCGAAATAATGGTCGGACAACTGCTGGTCTTTAGCAGATGAATGGCCGAAAACCGTTTTGCCGGTCAACACCAGATCGGGACGGGCAGCAAACAGTGCCAGGTCAACTAAAAAATATTCCTGCTCCCAGCCCAGTGTCGGGAATACCTTATTGACATCCCGGTTAAAATAGCGGCAAACTTCCACTGCCACCGTATCCAGTGCACTCATTGACCTCAGGAGCGGTGTTTTGTAATCAAGCGACTCACCCGTATAGGAAACAAAGATTGTAGGGATACAAAGTGTATTGTTGAGGATAAAGGCCGGGGAAGTCGGATCCCAGGCCGTGTATCCCCGGGCCTCGAAAGTGCTCCTGATGCCACCGCTGGGAAAGCTGGAAGCATCGGGCTCCTGTTGAACGAGGGAACTCCCCTGAAACTCTTCGATTGCTTTCCCGTTGCCGATGGGCTGTGCAAAAGCATCATGCTTTTCAGCCGTTGCCCCTGTTAAAGGATGAAACCAGTGGGTGTAATGCGTTGCCCCTTTACCGATTGCCCATGCCTTGATGGCCGAAGCAATCTGGTCTGCAATTTTCCTGTCAATCCTATCCCCTTTCTGGATAGAGCGTTGAACCATCTTAAAAGCTTCTTCGGTGAGATATTCCCTCATTACCGAAAGGCTAAAAGTCATTGACCCGAAATAATCGGATACTTTGTTCGAAGGATACTCGATCTCCCGTATGGGACGGTTGAGTGTTTGCTTTAATGCTGAGAACCTGAAATTTGCCATGTTTAAATCTATAATTAATTATTTTTTTATGATCATAAACAAACCGATGATGGTTAGCAGGCCGTTTACAATCAACAGTTCAAATCCAAACCTAAACTCCGGGAATATCAATCCGGAAAAGTAACTGATTAAATAGGTAATTACCGGGGCTGCTATCGCCACAACCGGTACCCATTTGTCAACTACATTGGCTTTCGTAAACAATCCAAAAGCGTATAAACCGAGCAAGGGACCGTATGTATAACCTGCAAAGGTGAACAGTTGTTGTATAACGGCTTGATTGTTAATAAGTTTAAATAATACGATGACAAAAATAATGATTAACGTCATACCGATATGAACCTGCTGTCGCTTTTTTTTCAACAAATTTTCATCGTGCTTGTATTTTTTATCCAGTTCAAGAATATCAATGCTGAATGAGGTAGTCAGGGATGTGAGGGCACTGTCGGCGCTGGAATAAGCGGCCGATATCAGGCCGATGATGAATACGACCCCTGCAACAATACCAAGATGGCCAAGGGCAATAGCCGGGAAAACATGATCGGTAAGGGAAGGCAGGGACACATTGAAATTGGCCGCGTAAATAAAAAGGACGGCACCAAGGAAAAGAAAGATCAGGTTAACCGGGACGAGGATCAGGCTCAAAGTTGTCATATTTTTTTTTGCATCTTGCAGGTTGCGGCAGCTCAGGTTTTTCTGCATCATATCCTGGTCAAGACCGGTCATGACAATAGTAATAAACATACCCGCAAAAAACTGTTTCAGAAAAAACCGGGGACTGTTCACATTGGTTTCCACGATCCTGGAATAATCGCTATGTTTTACAAGTGAGATCATGTCGGATAATCCGATATGCAACTGGCTCAGTACGATAACCACGGTGATAATAACAGCCACCAGCATGAAAGTGGTTTGCAGCGTATCGGTCCAAACGATGGTTTTAATTCCCCCTTTCATCGTATATAGCTCGATAAGCACCATAAACAAAACCACCGTCAGCCAGAAAGGGATGCCGTAATAATCAAAAACAAAAATCTGCAAAACACTAACTACCAGGAACATTCTGAATGATGCCCCCACAATCCGTGAAACAAGGAAGAAGGAAGCCCCTGTTTTATAGGAACGCCTGCCGAAGCGGGTAGCAAGGTAAGTGTAAATGGATGTCAGGTTCATTTTGTAATACAGTGGGAGCAAAACGAGTGTGATCACGGCATATCCAGCCACATACCCCAAAACGATCATGAAATAAGTAAATCCCGTCTTCTCTACCCATCCGGGAACTGAAATAAACGTAACTCCTGACAGGGAGGCGCCGATCATTCCGTAAGCCACCACCGGCCAGGGTGATTTCTTGTTGCCGATAAAAAAACTCTGGTTATCCGCTTTGCGGGAAGTGATCCAGGATATGGCGAAAATAATGACCGTATAAATCAAAAAACTGGAGAGTATCAATCCCGGGCTCATATTCTGGTTTCTGCTTTATTTCCGGCAAATCTATAAAGGAAGGAAGTTAAAATGACAAAGGCCTGTCCGAATTAATTAACAATTCAGGAAAGGTTATCAAATACCCGGATAAAAATTTAACAGGGACGCTGTTCAATCGTTTGCGGTTACACTGGCCGGTATGGGCACCGGACGGGGAATGAATTTATAGGTTCTCCTTCCCTAAACTTTCAGCAAAGGATATTAAATCCGGAAAAACAGCATCCGCAAAATTCTCATTAACCGAAATTCCATTCGTATTGATCAAAACCGTTTTCATCCCTGCATTTTTTCCAAACAGTATGTCATTTTCCGTATCGCCTGCCATAATGCTTTTGTTGAAATCAATTTCCGGGAAATCTGCTTTTGCCTTCAGTGCCATGCTTATTCCGGGCTTACGGCAGTTTGCCGGTTTGTTTTCCAGGTCAGGACAAAAATAAACCGCATCCATTCTGCCACCGGCTTTTTTAATTTTCGAAAGCAACTTTGTGTGGATAATTTCCAAATCTTCTGTTGTCATCAGGTTCTTCCCTATCCCCTGCTGATTAGTCACCATGATGATCTTTCCAAAAAGAGAGGAAAAAATGGATAATGCCCTGACAACTCCGGGAAGAAACTCAAACTCATCCCACTGTGTTACATAATCATTTACCGGTCTGCGGTTGATCACACCGTCACGGTCTAAGAACAATGTCCATGTTTTATCCAATAATAAATTCTTAAAATTCATTTCGATTAAGCTAATTTCTTGAATTTCTTCAAACTTTCTTCCGTCCCTATCACCAGGACGATATCATTATATTGAAAACGGTAATTGGGTCTGGGGGTCATTACATTTTGCATTTCCTTTTTATCAGAATCAAAATTTTGTTTGATCAGGATAACTTCAATGCCAATCTGATTGCGTAAATCAAGTTCCGAGAGCGTCTTGTTGACCATGATGCCTGGGATTTCAATTTCGCTTAGTACCTGCCCGTTACTCATTTTTATCTGTTTGAATTTATCCGCTGAACCGATATAGCCCGAAACGGTACTGACCATATCGCGTTTTACCATTTCATTGTTGTATGCTTTGATCACATCATCTTTCGAAATAGTACCGATCAACTTCATGGGAACATGTTCGTCAACCGCTGGAAACTCATCCAGTTGTGATGCCCCAAAAGCCTTTATCACCGTATCCAGTGTATCATCAACATTAAAATAATAGGTCACCGGAATACAAATATCCTTTGCTTGCAATGAATCATCCGGTTTTTCAATTCCATTCCTTATTTTTTCAACTTCACGGGCAAGGATTATACCCTGAACATGGTCATGCTCGTCAACAACATAAAGATGAGTAAAACTGCTTTTCGAGACACGTTCATTAATCTGTGAAAATGGAGCTTCCCTTTTTAAAGTTTCAAACTTCTTATTAACTATTTTACCCACCGTTACGGCTTTTAGAATGTTGGCTTCCTGCGCTTTAAATACATCCAGCCCCCTGCGCGTCAGTTTCAGGGTATAAATCGAATCTTTTTTCAGGCGGGTTGTGATCAGTACACTAATGATGCAGGCAACCATCAGGGGCAGGATAATCCGGTAATCGTTGGTCAGTTCAAAAATGATAATTATGGAAGTAATGGGTGCATGCATGGCCCCGGCAGCCACAGCGCCCATGCCCACCAAAGCATAAGCTCCGGCAGATGCAGTATAAGCCGGAAACAGGAGATGGACTACCGCACCCACAAATCCACCCAGGCTTGCCCCGAGAAACAGCGAGGGTGCAAAAATACCGCCCGACCCACCCGAACCAATGGTAATTGAAGTAGCCAAAAGTTTTAAAACGATCAGCAAAAGCATGAAATACCAGACCAGTTTACCCTCCAGTGCCAGGTCAATGGTTTCGTATCCCACACCAAAAATGTGCGGATATATAATCCCCATTGCACCGATCAGTAATCCGCCGAAAACCGGTTTTACCCACTCCGGAATGACCAGGGCATCAAACAAATCTTCCGTTTTATAAAGAATGTTAATAAATGCAAGGGCAACAAAAGCAGCCAACACACCGAGAATAGCATAAGGGATCATTTCCCAGACACTGACCAGTTCATAATGAGGAATGACAAAAGCCGGGAAATCTCCCAGAAAATGCCGTGAAATGACAGTGGCTGAAACCGAAGAAATTACGATGGGACTGAATTGTGATATGGCAAAATCACTCAGGATGATCTCCATAGCAAACAATGCCCCGGCAATGGGAGCATTAAAAGTTGCGGCAATGCCCGCCGCCGTACCACAGGCAACCAGTGTCCTCAATTGCGAACCGCTGACACGAAGAAACTGGCCAAATGCTGAACCGATGGCCGAACCGATCTGCACAATGGGTCCTTCACGTCCTGCCGAACCGCCCGAACCAATGCAAACTGCCGAGGCTGCTATCTTGGCCAACACGACACGGGGCCTGATGGCACCGCCATGCAAGATGATGGATTCCATCACTTCGGGAACGCCATGCCCTTTGGCTTCGCGGGCAAAGAAATAAACAATCGGCCCGACGATCAATCCCCCTGCAGCCGGAGCCAGCAATTTGACATACCAGGGCAAAGCCATCACATAATCCAGCGTGTAGTGCCATGAACCGAAAGCCAGGGCCTGAAAAAAACGTATGGCAAACCGGAAAAAGATTGCCCCAAAACCACCAAGGACACCAATTCCGATAGCAATCAATACCATAAAAGTGTGTTCGGAACTTCTCAGTTGGCGAAGCTCGTAAACGATGAATTTGCGATAGATTCTTTGTAAAGCCGGACGACGAAATAAGAAAGACATAAATAACAAAATAATTAGTGCCCTAAAATTAGTGCTTTCTTTTTGAATTGCCTAATTTGAACCGGGGAAATGCCTGACGGGCGTTAGTCACCGGTCATGGGCTGATTGGTTAACGGGGAAACGGTGGAATCGGGAAAATGGTTAAATCGGTTGAAGTGGTTGAAGTGGTTGAATTAACAGGAAAATGGGGGATTTGAGGAAAAGGTGAATTGAAAAACCATGAACTTGTCCAACTTTCGCCCGCATCCCGAAGAGATAGCATGAAAAATAGCCATGAGATTTATTCCCCGGCTGTAAAAATCATAACCAATCCGCGAAAACCGGCGTCTAACCCAAAAACAAAATCATAACCAATCCGCGAAAACCGGCGTCTAACCCAAAAACAAAATCATAACCAATCCGCGAAAACCGGCGTCTAACCCAAAAACAAAATATCCGTGTTTCATTAAAGTTAAACTAACTCTTATTCAACTTTCAATAACGAATATTAAAACGCTATTGATTTCTTTCTTTTTCCTGTTTTTTTAAACCGGTGAACAAACCCGAGGCTCAAACCTGAAAAATCAGCCTGCAGAAAATTGGCATTGATGTGAACCCCTAAAAAGAGATTATTCTTTGGGTTGTTGGAGGTATTTAAAGCGTATAACTTCAATCCAAGCCTTGTTACAAATATCTTTTTTAACCAATATTTAAATTGATTGTCATCTTCAAATAACCTGCTTTGTTCTTTATAAAAGGGTTTATATAAATTAACGCCGATTTCCGAATCAAGCCCTACATGACCTATCAAAAACTCACAACCCGCGTAAACATAAACATTTGAGGAGTTGACAACCGGTTTTTCCACAAAGTTTCTAAGCTGATATGTCGTGATATAATTGTAATAATGGCTGTAATAATTATAGGTCAGCCCAACCCTGACTTTGATTACCCGTTTAAAAATGATACCCCCCCCTATTGATACTGTATAAATGATCTTTTTAATTCGTTCAAAATCTGAACCGGGGCCGCCAAGTTCATTGAAACCGATTCCACTTCTTGCTGAAATAAAAAGTTGTTTTGTCTTTTCCAAAACGGGTTTGTCATAATCTAAAAAATATTCGTCCCGCAAGGGGCGGGGATAAAACTTTGCCGACAAGCTCACTAAAACTGAGTTTAAGCCCAGGTTAGGCAATTGTGTATGCCCGTTTGAATAATGAAAATATCCCGCACCGAGATTGAGAGAAAAATGGCGTGTGAGAAATAGCGTATGATTGATCATCAACTGGAAAGACCAGGTAAATGATGATCCGATGGACTTATTATCAGGATTGTCGTATCTGTTAAAGAACTTTGTAAAATAAGATGCACCCAACCCTGTTTTTATGTAGAACGAATGTTTGAGGCGGGGCGAAAGATTGATGGAAATATAGGGCATAACGGTGTATGCATTCCCAAGGACAAGAGCATTGCCGAAATTCGTTTTTGCCAGTGTAACGCCAATTTCAGGATAATTGAAAAATACGGCCCAGGCTTTATTTGATTTGAATACCTGTTGTCCAACACTTAACGAAAAAATGGATTGAAGGTTTGTATGAGGGAAATTACTGTGTCCGGGAAGTGTTTTGCCTATTAGTATTTCGGGCTGAATAATAAAAAATGAATGATTCTTGTTATCGTTCGTTTTATTGCCATTGGTGTTTTTTTCCCCGGCAAAGCTTATGCTCCAACAGCTAAAAAGTAATACAAACAGTAGCGTAAGATATTTCAATGGTATAGTTAAATTAAATCCGTTTGCAGCTTTGGTAATTAAAAGGTAAAATTAAAATTTATTGAGTTGCTATGACCTGGCAAAAAGGGTATTTTCGACCGCTTCACACAAAATATGTCCGATCATGATGTGGGCTTCCTGAATACGTGCCGTATTGGTTGAAGGCACTTTGATACACACATTACAGACACCAGCTATTTCCCCTCCTTTTGCACCGGTGAACGCCACGGACTTCATCCCCAGTGCTTTGGCTTCACGAACAGCATTTAGTACATTGGCAGAATTGCCCGAGGTGCTGATACCGATGAGCACATCCCCTGCCCTGCCGGCTGCTTTCACCATACGGCTGAAAACATGATCGTAGCCGTAGTCGTTGGCCACTGCCGTTACAAAAGACGAGTTAACATGAAGGGCTTCCGCAAATAAAGGTTCCCTGTCCAAGTTAAACCGCCCCGAAAGTTCGGCGGCAATGTGCTGGGCATCGGCGGCACTGCCTCCGTTTCCGCAAAGCAGCACCTTCCCGTTGTTCCGGAATGTATCAATACATATCTCAACCGTTTTTTCGATTTGTGATATTAATGCTTTATCATTCAGTATTTTTTGTTTTACTGAAATGGAGTCGGCAATGATTTGTTCAATGTTCATTGATTTGATTTTGGATGTTCAAAAATAGCATTATTTGGGATTTAACACAGTATCTCCGAGGAAATCAGGTGGGTTGGTTCTCCAATTTTTGTGTCGTAAGAGGTGGTCGCGTTGACTGACGAAGGAGTATTGAACAACAAACAGATACACAAAACTCGTCATTAGGTAAATACAAGAAGGTTATTCTTCGCAGCTTACGGTCTTAATATCTCCTTCGCATAATTGTCCCAGCTCATGTCTTTGGAGGTGGTGGCCACGTGTTCACGGTCAATGGGTTTTTCGATGGCTTTGCGCATCACTTCCGTCATCGAATCAATGTTTTCCGGTTCAGCCAGGTAGCCGTTGTAGCCGTCTTTCACCGTTTCGGTGAAGTGCCCCACCCGCGTGGCCAGCATGGGCATCCTGAAGTTGTAGCCGATGGACTCGATACCCGAGGGGGTGGCCGTCAGGTAAAACAGCATGATGTAGTCGCTCACCTGAAAATATTTGTGGACATCCTCGTCGGGGACAAACTCGATAAATTGATACACCTTGTTGCCGATGCCCAGTTTATCAATCAGCGCCAGCGGGTTGTAATTGTTTTCGTCATCCTGCTTCTTCAGGAACATCTTTTTGGCCATGCCGAAGGTGGCGTTTTTCAGCTTGGTAGATAACTTCTTTTTATCCAGCGTGTTCCAGAATGCTTCCCCTACGATCATCAACGAGACGTCATCACGTTCTTCGGCCAGCTTTGCAAAAGCCCTGATCACATTGTGCAGCCCTTTGTATTTGCGGATAAACCCGAAAAACAGGAACACGTATTTATTGAGCCCCCACTCTTTTTTCTGTTTCTCCACATCAAAATCCGGATCGGGTTTGAACATGTCGTAAACCGGGTGATACAGCTTGTTCACCCTGATCCCTTTGCCTGCGATGGGTTTGCCGGGTTCGATGATCTCAAATTCCTTGTTGGGAAACAATGCTTTCAGCTCGTTGGCTGTTTTAAAGGCATGGACCACATAAGCATCCGCATGGCGGATACCCCGTTTGGTTAGCTTGTTGTCCAGCGAACTCCCTTCCTTCTGCACCACAAAATGCAGGTCGAACACCACTTCAATGTCTTTATGTTTTTTCAGTTTCCGTGCCATATACCCCATCGGGATACCCTGAATGGCAATGGCCCACTGGAAGATGACCTTTTCAGGTTTCAGCCCGGAAATCAGCTTTATCGTTTTGTTCCACGTTGCCGGGTTGTTGTAGTTGGTTACGTAATGCACCCGGATATCCGTCCCTTCCAGCTTGTCGGTCTTGGTTTTACGGTCAATGAAATCGCGGGGGATGATGGCCGGGTATTGTTGTGTCCAGCTTACGATGTGCACATCCATGCCGGGTATTTTGTCAAATGCTTTGGCTAACGAGGTATTATAGTTGGCAATGCCCCCTTTGAATTTCGGGCCGGGGCCGAAACAAACGATGGTGGTTTTTCTGTTCATTTGAAATCAAAATAATCAAGTGTCAAAAATAGTTATTTGAAATTAGAAATTGGAAACAAGAAATGGAAATTGCTCTAAATAATGACGAATATCTAAATCCAAAACGTATTCACTTTGTTTCAACGTTTTGAAAACTGGGATTTATTTAGGAATTAGTGCAATTAGGTTAAATAGAAATTTCAATCATTCATTCTTTTCTTCGCCGCCTCATACACCCTGCGCATTCCTTCTTCGAGGGAAATTTTCGGCATCCAGCCGAATTTTTCACGCACAAGCGACATGTCGCAATAGCGCGAATGCACGCCGACGGGTTTATCGAGCAACGGCTTGATGGTAGGTTTATATCCGGCAAATGAAGCAAATACATCAATCAGTTCGAGGAATGAAATCAGTTTGCCCGAGCCGATGTTGTAAGCCGACCCGTCGTTGACGTTATCCATCAGAATCTCTATCAAGTCAATGATGTCGTCAATGTGCACGAAGTCGCGTCCCTGTTTACCGCTGCCCCACACCTCGAAGGGGTCTTCTTTTTTGGCCGCCCGCATGGCGATGGCCGGCACGGGATAGTCCAGTTCCTGGTCTTCGCCGTAACCGGAAAACGGACGGATACACACGATGGAAACCCCGTAATGTCTCGCTGCAATTTTTGCCAGAAATTCCCCGGTCAGTTTGGTCCAGCCGTAGGTCATATCAGGAGTGCCGAGGTTTTTATTGAAGTCAATGTCGCTTTCCTTCAGTTGTACAGCGCCTTCCACGGTTTGGAGGCTCGTGGGATAGGCTGCACTGGAGCTGGGGTAAAGTACCCTTTCGGGCTTGTGGCGTGTGATCCAGTAGAAAAATTCGGAGTCAATGCTCAAATCCAGGCCCACCATCATCGGGTCGCCGTCAATTTTCATCCTGCCCCCCACGATGGCGGCAAAATGAAAAACATCGCTGAATTTCTCAAAGTCAAGGCTGTAGGTTTCCTGCAGGTAGTTGGGGTTCTGACGCATGTAAAAAAGAAAGTTCCTGAAATCACCTTTCCAGAAATACAGTCTTCCCTCCTTGCCGATCACCTCGATGTTTTTTAACTTTTGGCTTGAAAAATTGTCCAGCCATTGCGAGGGATGTCGTCCGATGGACAGGTCATCAACCATAAAAACATGGTCTGATGTTGTTTTCAACAATCTTTTGACAACATTACGGCCCACAAAGCCGCATCCGCCTGATACGAGATGTATTTTCATTTGTTTAAAGTTGCTTAATTAATTTATTTTGTGTTTTGTCATGATTTTTTCATGCTGCGCCGAAAAAATCCCGCCAAAACGATTGAACTCTTCTTTTATACCCCGCATTTCACTTCGCTCCATACGGGGTTATTATCATTAAACCCCTTTCGGGGTATTTGGTATTAATCCTCTTTTTCAGACTTAACATTCAATTTCGATTTTATCTGATAAGTTTTGTTGGTTGTGGAATTGCGCGAGATCAGATCGGCAATAAAACCGGTCATAAAAAGCTGGGTTCCGAGGATCATGGCCAGCAGGCCGAAATAAAACAACGGCCGGTCAGTCATCCTGGTATAGTCATGTCCAAAGAACTTGGTATAAGTCAGGTAAGCGGCAATGACAAAACCGGCAAAGAAAGTCAACGAACCGAATGTTCCGAAAAGGTGCATGGGCCGCTGCCCGAATTTGGAAACGAAAGTAATGGAGAGCAGGTCGAGATAACCTTTAATAAAACGATCAATACCAAATTTGGTAACCCCGTATTTCCGTTTTTGGTGTTGCACAACTTTTTCACCAACATTGCGGTAACCGGCCCATCTGGCAATCACCGGGATGTAGCGGTGCATCTCACCATATACTTCAATGCTTTTAACCACTTCAAGTTTATAGGCTTTAAGCCCGCAATTGAAATCATGCAATTTTATTCCCGACAGCCTTCTTGTGGTCCAGTTGTAAAATTTCGAAGGGATGGTTTTGGTAATGGGGTCGTGCCTTTTCTTCTTCCATCCTGACACTATGTCGTAGCCGTCTTCGCTGATCATCCGGTAAAGTTCCGGAATTTCCTCGGGGCTGTCCTGCAGGTCGGCATCCATGGTGATCACTACATCCCCTTTTGCCGCTTTAAAACCTTCATCCAGGGCAGCCGATTTTCCATAATTTCTTCTAAACCTGATTCCTTTTATCGCCGGATTTCCGGCGGACATATCCTCAATAACTTTCCACGAACTGTCACCTGACCCGTCATCCACATAAACGATTTCATAAGAAAAATGATTGGATTGCATCACACGTACAATCCAATCATTCAATTCTTTTAGTGATTCTTCTTCGTTATAAAGCGGAATAACTACCGATAAATCCATTCCATAAGTTTTTGTTAACCCAATCTGTTGTCTTCACGCTTGGCAAAGATAGCAATTATGAGTGAGAAGAGAGTTGAAAGGATAACATTGCCGATAAATGAAAATACGGACATTATCAAAGGGTTGGTAAACTTCCGGGTTAATGATAAAGCCGTGTCCAGGGCTGCATCGCTGATATCGGGCTGGTGGGTGATAATTGTTTCTTCGGCCTGTGCCAGAATCTTATCAATCAAGGTAGTATCAATGTATTGAATATAGATGTAGGTAAAGATTGCCATAATAAATGAAGCAAACAGTCCGGTTAGAAAACCGAAAACAAAAGCTTGTCCGTAAGTCAGGAATTCACCGGGTATTTTTTTCCGGTAACTGATCACTGCCCAATAAAGACCGACGGCCAGGATGAGATAGGACAACCACATGATTTTTGAATCATGGTCAACATTCAGGAAATACATTAGCAAACTAAAGGCTATCAGTACAATAGCTAAGATAAAACCGGATGTTAACGAGGGGATAAAAGCTGAATTTTGTTTTTCTTCCATAATAAGGGGTTTTTAAATTATGATGTAAAATTAAAAATATCTGGAAAACCTTGCAATATATCGTATCTATATTTATTTTTGCATCGGGTAAGTCTTATACGACCAGCTCCTGCTGAATTCCCCCAGGCCCGGAAGGGAGCAAGGGTAGGCGGTTGTAGCGGTGCGATATAAGTAGCTTACCCATTTTTAATGAGACCCGGTTTCTGCAAGCCGCAGGCGCAGCAGAAACCGATGGTCGAATTAACGCCGAGCACAGCGAGGGGTCTCCTGATGCCAACTCATGTAAACCTGCAAGCCGCAGGCGCAGCAGAAACCGATGGTCGAATTAACGCCGGGCACAGCGAGGGGTCTCCATTTTTATTTTTTCCACATAAACCCATCCTTTGCATCTTCTTGCGTGAAACAATCCGTTGTGCCGCCGCGTGCAACACTAAATCCAAAAAATAAAAAATTTTAACCACATCAATTCTTTTCACAACCACTAAAAAACATAATCCACGATTTACTAATTTCGTAACTGCAAAAAACAACAAGAGATGTTAATAAAAATATATCCTGAAAACCCCGCACCCAGGCACATCAAAATGGTGATAGACGTATTAAACAACGGTGGGATTGTCATCTTTCCAACCGACACAATCTACGGAATGGGCTGTAGTATCAAACACATTAAAACCGCAAACCGTATAGCTCAGATCAAAGGAAGTAAGGTCACAAAGTTTTCCGTAATCTTTAATAACTTAAGCATGTTGTCCGAATTCACCAAACCCATTGTCAACAACATTTTCAGGTTGATGAAGAAAGTGCTGCCCGGCCCCTATACATTTATCCTTGAAGCCAATCATCATGTGCCCAAGATCTTTCACAGCAAGAAAAAGACCATCGGCATCAGGATACCCGACAACAACATCATCAACACAATTATTGAAGAACTGGGACATCCGGTCATCACTACATCCATACGGGATGAAGACACATTGGTAGAATACATTACCGACCCCGAACTGATCCATGAAAAATATGCTGATCTGGTTGACCTGGTGATTGACGGCGGTTACGGCGATAATGAACCCTCAACCATTGTTGATTGCACATCGGGTGAACCCGAAATTATCCGCCAGGGAAAAGGGATATTGGAGCTATGGTAGTCATAATGGATACTGGCTGCATAAGGGAATATGGGTATAGAGATAAAACAGTCAAAGTTTATTTAACCTTTTAAACTCAAAACTCAAGGGGCTTGCTTTAAAAAGAATTTTTTTCAATAAATTTTGACCAAATAAAAAAACAATTAATTTTGCAGCCCGATTTTAAACGATTCCGTAGCTCAGCTGGTAGAGCAACGGCCTTTTAAGCCGTGGGTCCTGGGTTCGAATCCCAGCGGGATCACAGATGGGAATGAAAGCCTTTCACGAAAGTGGAGGGCTTTTTTTAATGCAAAGGAAACCTGTTTTCAATGACCGAAGTATTAAAAAAAGTCGGGTTTCGTGTTGGTCTTAAGGGTTTTGTTTTTTATAAATTGGCAACACAGGATCTTTTTAAGGGCATATATCACGTGGTAATATAAGCATGTGCAGCAAGGAAGGACTTCGTGTAAATTTTAAAAATAAATAATTAACAATGTTATTTTTATAACAAAAGTTTGGAAAAACACACGATCCGGCTTATTTTTGCCAGGTTATTTACTTAACAGGGATATGAAAGATCAAAAGGAATTAATGAATCTGCCGCACAAAACCATTGAGCGCTTAAGCCAATACCGCAGGGCGTTGCTGATATGCGTTGACGAAGGCAGAACACATATCTATTCGCATGAGATTGCAAAAATACAGCACATCACACCTGTGCAGGTTCGACGCGACCTGATGCTGATCGGTTATTCGGGAACCTTACGTAAAGGTTATAATATCAGCGAATTGATCAATCTCATCGGAACGATTATTGACTCGGAAAAAGTAACCAATGTAGCTCTTGTTGGTGTTGGAAACCTGGGCCGGGCACTCATTAAATACTTTAATGGAAAGCGTCATAAATTATACATAGCTGCCGGTATTGATATCAATCCTGAAAAGATCGGAAAAGATTATTACGGAATCCCCTGTTACGGCCCTGAAGATATGGAAAGGATCATCAAAGAAAAAGATATTCGCATTGCTATTTTAACCGTTCCTGTTCAAAATGCTGTGGAATCGGCTCAGCGGTTGGTTGATGCAGGTATAAAAGGAATTGTCAACTACACCAATAAACCCCTGAACGTTCCCAGCGGTGTTTATCTGGAAGAATATGATATGGTAACAACACTGGAAAAAGTTGCTTTTTATGTAAAGCTGGGTGAAATGGAAAAAGGAAAAGATTAACGGAATGAATTTAATTGTTGATGACCGGGACTGTTGGTGTGGGGCTTATAAGGTGTAGAATGGATACAGGGTGAGTTTCAAACTCAAAAGACACATCACTCATCATTCATCACTCATCACTCTAAACAATCGTAATCCTTGTTCCGCCATTATCCACCCCCAGCAGGTTAGTATCGGTGATGATAGTATCTTTCCCGCTTCTTTCGATAAAGTGAATGGCAGCCCTGATCTTTGGTGCCATGCTGCCTTCTGTAAATTGTCCTTCCTTTAAGTATTTTTTTGCCTGGGAGATATTCATCCGGTCAATGGCCTTTTCCTGAGGTGTGTTGAAATGAATACAAACTTTTGGCACATCGGTAAGGATAAACAATTTGTCGGCCCTTATTTGCTGGGCCAGCAGTGCAGAGGCCAGGTCTTTGTCAATGACCGCATCAATGCCCTGGAGTTTGTTTTCCGCAACATAATAACAGGGAATCCCGCCCCCGCCAACCGCAATGACAATATGCCCTTCACGGGCAATTTTTTCGATTGAACGACGGTTAAAGATAACCAAAGGTGTTGGTGATGCCACCACTTTCCGCCATCCCCTTCCGGCAGGATCTTCTTTGAAAATTACATTTGATTCTTTGGTCAGTTGATCGGCTTCATTTTTTGTAAAATAAGGGCCAATGGGTTTTGTCGGGTTTTGAAATGCTTCATCATCCTTATTCACAAGAACCTGGGTGATAATTGAAATGATATCCCGGTCGAGGTCTTCAGCCATTAACACGTTTCGCAGTTGTTGTTCAAGGATGTAACCGATAAAACCCTGGGAATAGGCCACACTTACATCCAAAGGCATATTAGGAATACCATATTTCTCCAGTCCCGCAGAATTGGCCAGCAAAATATTCCCGACCTGGGGACCGTTTCCATGTGTAAGAACAAGGTTGTAATCCCTGTTGATCAGATGGATCAGGTTTTTACCGGCATCATAAGCATTGTTCTCCTGCTCTTCGATGGTCCCTTTTTGCTCTGCCCTTAATAAGGCATTACCCCCAAATGCCACAACTGCTAATTTACTCATATTCAGGTATATTTATCTCTGTCATTTTAAAGGATGTCAAAAATAATATAATTTTCCAATGATTGCTCATAGATATTGTTTGTCAGGTTTAAAAGATTTTTAAATGAGGTTTAAGATTTTTCATGATTTTGCTAACTTGCATCCATCTAAAAGTCTTGAAAAATGCCGGGCCGAAAAACATTATTTCAGTTCACTGCCAAAAATATTACCGGCTTTATTATCGCTCCGCTACTCTTTATTTTTTTTATTGTTTTTGTTGATCTCGAACCGGGAAAACCACAGGTTACCTATACTCTTGCCATTACCCTGCTGATGGCCATCTGGTGGCTTACCGATATTATACCCTTATCGGTTACGGCTTTGTTACCTGTTGTCTTATTCCCGCTTTTCGGCATCATGAACGGAAAAGCTGTTTCGTCAACCTATTTTAATTATGTTATTTTTCTTTTCATTGGCGGGTTTCTTGTGGCACTCGCCATGGAAAAATGGAACCTGCATAAACGGATCGCCCTGCGCATTTTGCTAATTACCGGAACCAGCTCGCTGCGCCTGCTTTTCGGATTTATGTTTGCTACCGCTTTTCTTTCGATGTGGATATCGAATACAGCCACCGTAATGATGATGCTGCCCATCGTACTTTCCATCATCAGCAACCTGGAAGAATATGTGGACAAAAAGGATATTTCCCGGTTTTCGGTAGGGATACTTTTGGGTGTGGCTTATGGTGCATCAATCGGAGGTATCGCCACATTGGTTGGGACACCACCAAACCCCATTTTTGTTCAGGTGTTGGATATTATGTTTCCAAAAGCCCCCGAAATCAGTTTTTCAGATTGGTTTTTATTTGCCTTTCCCATCAGCGTGATCATGTTTTTGTTTACCTGGCTTTTCCTTTATTTCCGTTTCAAACCTACAGCATCATGGAAATTGCTTAACAAGGTGAGTTTTAAGCAGCAATATGAAGAACTGGGAAAAGCAGGTTTTGAAGAAAAAGTGGTGTTGGTTGATTTTATTGCACTTGCTGTTTTATGGTTGACGCGGAGTGGTTTGACCTATGGCAACACAGTCATTCCCGGATGGGGAAGCCTTTTCAATAACCCCAAATATATTAATGATGGCACGGTGGCCATTGCATTGGCGTTAATCCTGTTTCTGATCCCGTCGAAAAATAAAAAAGGGAAACAGATACTCGACGGAAAAATAATTACCAAACTTCCCTGGGGGATTTTATTATTGTTTGGCGGCGGCTTTGCCCTGGCAAGCGGGTTTAAAGAATCGGGCTTATCTTCATGGTTTGGGGAACAGATGACTGTTTTTGCCGGCCAGCCCGACCTGCTTATTATTATCACAGTTGCCATCGGGATGGCTTTTCTTACCGAAGTCACATCCAACACAGCAACAACACAGTTAATTCTACCAATCCTTGCAGGGTTGTCGGTTTCGCTGCATGTTAACCCTTTGTTACTCATGCTGCCTGCAACCATCAGTGCATCAATGGCTTTTATGCTTCCGGTGGCTACACCACCCAATGCCATCGTTTTCGGCGCCGAAAGATTTTCCATCGGCACTATGGCTAAAACCGGAATAATCATCAATATTTTTGGGGCCATCGTCATCACGCTCATTACTTATTATTGGGGGACAAGTGTGTTTGGCTTCAATCCTGACGTAATCCCCACCTGGGCTATTCTTAAATAATATGGAAGTTTATCTTTGTTCCCACAATTAGTAACCTTGTATGTGAAAACAGTAAAAAATCAACGGAAAGCTTACTTGTTTGCCTTGATGGCTGTTGTCTTCTGGTCAACCATGAGCTCGGCTTTTAAAATAACGCTTCGGCATATTCCCTTCGATCAAATGCTTTTCTGGGCTTCCCTTTTTGGTGTAATTACTTTATTGATTATTAACCAGGTTAGTTCAAAAAGAATAAAAATCCATGAACTCACATCCGCAAACTGGATTTCCTCAGCTATCATGGGATTGTTTAACCCTTTTCTGTATTACCTTGTTTTGTTTAAAGCTTATGAACTGCTGGAAGCACAAATTGCCGGAACTCTGAATTATGCCTGGCCTGTAGTGCTTGTTTTATTCTCTATACCTTTTTTGAAGCAAAAGATCAGTGTAATGAGTATAGTGGCCATTCTGATCAGTTTTGTGGGCGTAGCCATCATCAGCCTTCAGGGGAACTATCAGGACCTGAAGATCATCAATCCCCAGGGTGTTATCCTCGCTGTTGCCAGTGCGTTTATTTGGGCGGCATATTGGATCATGAACATGAGAGACCCCAGGGAGGAAACCGGCAAGATCATGCTCAACCTGGCTTTTGGCGTTTGTTACATTTTTATCTATCTGCTCCTGACCGGAGGAATTCATTTTCCGTCGAAGTATGCCCTGGCCGGCACGGTTTACATCGGACTGTTTGAAATGAGCATTACTTTCGTGATATGGCTCAAAGCACTTCAATTGTCGGAAAATACAGTCCGTGTCAGCAACCTGATCTACCTCTCCCCTTTCATTGCCCTTTTCGTTATCAGGATGACGGTGGGCGAACAGATTCATCTAACGACCATTGCCGGCCTGGTATTTATTGTCGCCGGGATTATTTTCCAGCAGATTATTTCGAACCGGCAAACGAAAAATTCAGGGAAATGACTATCCATATAAAAAATACCCTATTTTAGACCCTCAATATTCAAAATATGTATCCACGTTTAAGTGACATGATCAACAGCCTGTTCGGGACCCACATCAACTTACCGGTGCAGAGTTACGGGTTTTTCCTGGCCCTGGCTTTTCTTACCGGAACCTGGCTGCTTTACAAAGAACTTGACCGGAAAGAAAAGGAAGGACTGATAAAACCAACCGTCAGGAAAGTGCTGAGAGGAAAACCGGCAACAAGTTGGGAACTTTTGTTGAACTTCATTATCAGCCTGTTGATCGGGTATAAAATCGGGGGAATGATCCTCGATTATCCGCTGTTTACCGACGACCCCCAGAAATATGTCCTTTCTGTTCAGGGATCCTGGCTGCTTGGGTTTCTTTTTGCCCTTGCTTATACTTATTATGTTTATTACAGAAAAAACAGTAAAAAGCTCGATCCGCCTGTTTGGGAAAAAATAACGGTGCATGCCCGTGAACAGGCCTTGCCCATACTTTTTATTGCGGTGATCGCCGGGGTTATCGGGGCGAAAATCTTTAACTGGTTTGAAAACTGGAATGACTTCATCCGTGACCCCATCGGTTCACTGGTTTCTTTCAGCGGCCTCACTTTTTACGGCGGACTGATTGTAGCCTACGGTTCCATTCTTTATTACACTCATCGTCAGAATATTAACTGGAAGAATATTTCAGATGCAGCAGCGCCCGGCCTTATCATGGCTTACGGCATCGGCAGGATTGGCTGCCAGGTTGCCGGTGACGGCGACTGGGGTATTGTCAATGCGACAGTTAAACCCGGCTGGCTAAGTTTTATCCCCAATTGGCTGTGGGCTTATGACTATCCGCACAACATCATCAACGAGGGTGTACTTATTCCGGGATGCTCCGGCCCGCATTGTTTTCAACTGGCTCAGCCCGTTTTTCCCACACCGGTTTACGAAACCCTGATGGCTGTTATGATCTTTGTTATTTTATGGTCAATCAGGAAAAAGATAAAAATGCCCGGTATTATTTTTGCCATTTACCTGATGTTCAACGGCATTGAACGGTTTCTCATCGAAACAATCAGGGTAAATACAAGGTTCTACCTGATGGGCATGTCAGTTACGCAGGCCGAAGTAATTTCAACATTTATTTTTATTTTAGGACTGGCCTTATTTATCATCCTGTGTTCAACATTCAAAAAGAAACCAACGTGATGAATTTAAAAACATTAACAACCCGGGTAGCCCATTTGTCAAAAGCCGTTGGTGTGTTCATCAAAAATGAAGTGAACAATATCCAGGAAAAAGATATTCAGGAAAAAGGCCTCCACGACCTCGTCACTTCTGTTGATAAGGAATCGGAAAAAAGGATTATCCGGGAGTTGTCGAAAATAATGCCTGAAGCCGGTTTCATTGCTGAAGAAGACCAGCAACTAAAAAAGGCATCACGTTTTAACTGGATTGTTGACCCGTTGGACGGCACAACCAATTTCGTACACGGCATTCCGGTTTTTTCGGTTTCCATCGCCCTGTCCGAATACGATGAAATTATCTCGGGAGTAATTTACGAGGTCAACGGCGACGAATGTTTTACGGCATGGAAAAAAGGGGGCGCCTTCCTTAACGGGAAAGACATTCATGTTTCCAAAACAAAAACCCTGGATAATGCCCTGCTGGCTACCGGATTTCCATATTACGATTATTCGCTGATGGAACCTTATCTTAAACTATTTGAGGATCTGATGAGAAACACACACGGAATCCGGCGTCTGGGATCGGCTGCTGCCGACCTGGCTTATGTGGCCTGCGGGCGGTTTGAAACATTTTACGAATATGGCCTGCATCCCTGGGATGTTGCGGCCGGAACACTTATTGTAAAAGAAGCCGGAGGAAAAGTAAGCGATTTTAAAGGAGGCCATGACTTTATCTTTGGAAGGCAGATCATCGCATCCAATCAATATGTTTATATGGAATTTCTAAACAAATTAAATTCTTTCTTTCATTCGTGTTTATAATCTTCAATTCTTCATATTTTTATATGTTTTTGAAATTAAGAAAATGAACCCATCCAAACAACCAAAAAAGAAAACGCAGAAAATGGTTCCCAAAGACAGTCCTCAACGGAGTATTTTGAAAGCCCTCAGTTGGAGGATTATTGCCTCGGGAACAACTTTTATTATTACCTTTGTGATTTTCAGGCAGTTTACACAGAAAACATTAAACGAAACGCTGCAAACCGCCACACTGATCACAGCCATTGACATCGTTGCAAAACTGATCATTTACTATTTGCATGAAAGGATGTGGACGAACATACAATGGGGAAAATACTGGAAAAGAAGGGCATGGAAAAAGAAATACCGCAAGGCACATTCAAATCTTGAAACAGAAAGCAAAATCAAATGAGATTAATAATCAATTATATACGTAATACATCCCTCATTATCTTACTGTTGGTATCAACCTTTTTAAAAGCTGATAATTACGACAGTGCTGTTTTGAAAGTTTACACTTTCGACATCAAAGAAATGATCGCCAAGCCGGTGTGGCGCACCACAAAAATGGCCATTGAACAGGCGGAAAAAGAAAATGCCGGATTGATCCTGATCCAAATGAACACTTATGGGGGTTTGCTGGATGCAGCCGACTCGATCAGGACAAAAATACTGGACACCCACATTCCGGTTTATGTTTTTATTGATAAAAATGCAGCCTCGGCAGGGGCTTTGATTTCCATTGCCTGCGACAGTATTTATATGGCTCCGGGCTCCAGCATTGGTGCGGCTACCGTAGTCAACCAGTCGGGTGAACAGATGCCCGACAAATATCAGTCGTACATGCGTTCGATGATGCGTTCCACCGCCGAAGCTACAGGGAGGGACCCCAAAATTGCCCAGGCCATGGTTGACCCGAAAATCTATGTCCCGGGAATTAGCGATTCGGGGCAGGTGCTCACCTTCACCCCTTCCGAGGCCATCAAATACGGTTTTTGTGACGGGGAAGCCGACAATATTAAAGAGGTACTTAAAGATGCCGGTATTACGCATTATAAGATCATAAAACACAACCTCACGGCAACGGATAAAATTATCGGGTGGCTGGTTCATCCTGTCATCAGTGGCATCCTGATCATAATCATCATCGGGGGGATTTATTTTGAGCTGCAAACACCGGGTATTGGTTTTCCTCTTGCCGCCGCCGTTATTGCGGCTTTGCTTTATTTTGCCCCGCTTTATCTCGAAGGCCTGGCCAACCACTGGGAAATCCTTATGTTCATCGTGGGCCTTATCCTGATCGCGGTTGAAATATTTGCCATTCCCGGGTTTGGCATTACCGGGATACTCGGCATCGTTTTTATGATTGCCGGACTTACACTGAGCATGGTCGGAACCGTGGGCCCCGGAACTTTTGACATTGACCTGTCAGGCCTGGCACGCGCATTTTTTACCGTGATCATCGCTTTTTTCCTGGCTATTTTCGGCTCCATCATCATTACAAAACAGTTGTTCAATACCAAATACGCTTTCGGCAATCGGCTGGCATTATCCAAAACCCAGCAGGTTGAAGAAGGTTACACCTCGGCTTCAAAGGGCTATGAAAATATGTTACACAAATCAGGTACGGCAAAAACCATCTTACGGCCTGCCGGAAAAGTGGATATTGGTGGCGACATGTTTGATGCAACCGCCCTGACAGGATATATCGAGCAGGGTGATGAAATCATCGTGGTCGGCTATCAAACGGGACAACTGATCGTAAAGAAAAAAGAAAACGTTTCATAAACCTTCAACAGGTAAAAATGGAAAAGATAATCCTAACACATCAAGACATTACTAAAATGGAAGTGGATACCATTGTTAATGCAGCCAACAGCCGGTTACTTGGCGGAGGCGGCGTTGACGGGGTCATCCACCGTGCGGCAGGGCCTCAGTTGCTGCAAGAATGCCGGGCACTCAACGGATGTCCCACCGGTTCGGCCAAAGCCACCAAAGGTTATCTTTTACCTGCTAAATATGTCATTCATGCCGTAGGGCCGGTATGGCACGGTGGCAGCAGGAATGAAGCCGGGCTGCTGAATAGTTGCTATACCACCAGCCTGAATATTGCCAAAGAGCTGGGGTGCAAAACCATTGCTTTCCCCAACATCAGCACAGGCATTTACGGTTATCCCAAACAGCAAGCTGCGGAAATTGCCATCCATACGGTGAAAGAATTTCTGAAGCAAAACAATCTGCCCGAAAAAGTCTGGTTTGTATGTTATGATGAGGAAAATTACAGAATTTACGAAAAATTGATGAGCATTGAATAACAATCGGCATAAATTCTGTCTGAAAAGGCCGGAATTACAAATCATAACAAGCAAAGATAAATCCAGTCCGGAAAATGAGGACCGGGAATCAGTGGCCAATTTAAAGATGAATCACTTCCCCATACGCAGCAGCCGCCGCTTCCATGATGGCTTCCGACATGGTGGGATGGGGATGTACCGAATCAATGATCTCACGCCCTGTGGTTTCCAGCTTGCGGGCCACCACCACTTCGGCGATCATTTCCGTTACATTTTCTCCGATCATGTGGCAGCCCAGTAACTCGCCGTATTTGGCATCGAAGATCATCTTGACAAAACCATCCTTTTTCCCTGCTGCACTTGCTTTTCCTGATGCAGTGAAAGGGAATTTCCCCACTTTGATTTCATAACCGGCTTCTCTGGCCTGTTTTTCGGTCATGCCTACCGAAGCGATTTCCGGGCTTGTATAAGTACAGGCAGGGATGTTGTTGTAATTTAACGGTTCGATATCCATACCGGCAATTTTTTCCACGCAAATGATGCCTTCGTGCGAAGCAGTATGCGCCAGGGCCGGGCCATGCACGATGTCGCCGATGGCATAATACCCTTCTACATTGGTGCGGTAAAAATCATCCACTTCCACTTTTCCGTTTTCCGTTTTTATGCCGGTTTCTTCCAGACCGATGCCTTCAAGATTTGTTGTGATACCCACGGCAGATAAAACAATGTCACAGGTTTCTTCAATCACTCCTTTTTTGGTTTGGATGGTCACTTTGCAACCGGTTCCTTTGGTATCCACTTTTTCAACTGATGAACCGGTCAGTACTTTCATTTTGGCTTTCTTGAACGACCTGGCCAGTTGTTTCGATACTTCCTCATCTTCCAGCGGAACCACATTGGGCAGAAATTCCACCAGGATCACTTCCACACCGATGCTGTTGAAAAACCAGGCAAATTCGGAACCGATGGCTCCGGACCCCACGACGATCATCTTTTTCGGCTTTTTGGGAAGTACCAGCGCATCGCGGTATCCGATGATCTTTTTCCCGTCCTGTTTCAGGCTGGGCAGTTCACGGGAACGGGCGCCGGTGGCAATGATGATGTGACCGGCATCGTATTCCGTAATTTTACCTTTACCGTCAGTAACTTCTATCTTTTTACCGGGCTTCACTTTTCCAAAGCCCCCGATAATCTCAATTTTATTTTTCCTGAAAAGGAACTGAACGCCTTTGCTCATGCCGTCGGCAACGCCGCGGCTGCGTTTTACCATGGCTTCCAGATCGGCTTCAATGTCGCCCTTGATGGCCACGCCGTAATCGGTAGCATGTTTGGCATAATTGAAAACCTGGGCGCTTTTGAGTAATGCTTTTGTTGGAATACATCCCCAGTTGAGGCACACACCGCCGATCTCGGCTTTTTCGATAACCGCTACTTTTTTACCAAGTTGTGCCGCTCTGATGGCAGCCACATATCCGCCGGGCCCGCTGCCCAACACTAAAATATCATATTTCATAAAGCGTGATTTAGATGTTTACAGAATTGCAAAAATATTAAATCGCAGGGAGTAAACCGCAGGAATTTCTTTTTTATTTTTTTTCATTCTAAATAATTTATTTTAATAATTCAACAACCTTTACCCCTTCAAGTTTTTTTACGCGATCGGGAATGTTTCCATCGTCATTGATGATGATGGTATATCCTTTTTCTGTAAGTGCTGCAATTGTATTGTTGTCGGGAATATGACGATATGCCGTAAGGTCAGTATAAAACATGGCTTCAATGGGTTTGTCGTAATTGAACAAAATGCCGTTGTTGATTTTATCATTGTTCAGTTTTTTCAGGTTTGCAACCCATTGCGGATACCTGTCCCGCTTTTGAAAAGCTTTGGTTCTTTCGATGGTGTATCTTATGGGCAAGGCTATTAAGAGGATCAATATCAAATTGAAGACCCATTTCGGCCTGTGCTGTTTTTTGTAATCAACAAGCCTATAAAAAAAGTCGGAAGTTATCATAAAAAGCGCAGGACTTGTGAATAAGATGTAGGCCTGCATTTTGGTTTTTGCAAATGAGAAAAAAAGCAGCGGGACCAGGAACCAAATTGTAATTGCCAGATTTTTATAGTTTTTCAAATTTTTAAATGTTTTCCATAAAAACCAAAGCAACGGCAGATAGATCATATCCCCGTAATTTATCCGTATTTGATCGATGTAGAAATAAAAAGGCCCTGTACGCCCTTCAATAACTTCATTAAAATGTTTAATATTAAAACCCGATTCCCATCCGGCTTCCAGCGGGAAAACATGAAAAATGTATAATTGCCACGGAAGAAAAACGGCAATACAGGTTACAAGCAAAAGAAGGAACTGGAAAACTATCGTTTTCGTTTTAAATTTTCCTGAATCTGCCACGATCAAAAGCCATACCGGTAATACAATCAAAGCAGGCAACCACTTGGATAAAACGGCTGCCCCGATGCTCAAACCGGCAAGGATGTTATAAACCGTATTGTTTTTCTGCACAAACCGGATACTGAAAAAAACGGCCAGTTCAATAAAAAACAAAAAGAAAATATCAATATGATCCGTCGCAACCCTTCCGGCAGCCAGTTCAATGATCAACCCGTTTATCGAGTAAAGAAATGCAGACAGAAAACCGACTTTTTTACTAAAGAAATATTTACCGATTGAAAATGTAAGCCAGATGCCAATTGTGGATAAAATGATTGATGGCAAACGCAACGCAAACACATTGACACCAAACATCCACATACTTAACGCCATTCCCCACAAAGGCAGCGGTTGCTTGTGAAGCCAGATATGATTACCAAGCCAATTCTTATAATCATAAGGCAGAACAGGATTTTCATAAAGCGTTGGCGTCAACGGATGATGAATAAGATGTTTTGCCACAAGTGCATGGTATCTCTCGTCCCAGGCATGCAGGAAAAAATCAGCGGATGTATAAATACGAAGTGTCAATCCGCAAATTAAAAGGAGCAAAACGGCCAATTTGTATTTGTCCTGCATCTGAAATTTCCAGGAGAAGGAATAACCTGTAAAACACAAAATGATTGTTAAGATGCCAAATAGTAAATTGTCCATGCTTTATCTGCGTATTGGAACAATCAAAAGTAAAAAGATTATGACTGAGTGAATGGCAATTTAGATTTTCATCAAAAGATAAGGTTGCGATTTTTCCCGGTCTTCCCTAAATGATTAATTTTGAATCCAAAATCCATTTACACATGTCTCTTTCAAACCGTGAACTCTTTTTGCAACATGTAGCCCTGCCTTCCGATGGGCATGAAGCCCTGGAAATCGTTGAAGCAAAGGGCATCTGGCTGACTTCTTCCGGAGGCAAAAAATACATTGACCTGGTTTCGGGTGTTTCGGTGAGCAACCTGGGGCATGGCCATCCCAAAGTAATCGAAGCGGTTAAAAAACAGGCCGGACGCTATATGCACCTGATGGTTTACGGAAAATATATCCAATCGCCACAGGTGGAACTGGCCCGGTTAATGGCAGAGCATTTGCCCGAAAACCTGCAAATGACCTTTTTTGTGAATTCGGGTAGCGAAGCGGTTGAGGGTGCCCTGAAACTGGCTAAACGCTATACGGGCCGTACCGGACTGGTTGCCTTTAAAAACGCCTATCACGGAAGTACACACGGCGCTTTGAGCGTACTGGGCAACGAAGAAATGAAATACGCCTACCGGCCGTTGCTCCCTGATATCCGTCATCTCAGGTTTGGCCGTTTGGAAGATTTACAACAGATTACCGAAAAAACCGCCGGGGTAATTGCGGAACCGGTACAGGCCGAAGCGGGAATCATCATTCCCGGAAAGGAATACATACAGGCATTGAGGCAGCGGTGTACCGAAACCGGCGCTTTGCTCATTTTTGATGAAGTACAGATGGGATTCGGGCGCACGGGAAAGTTGTTTGCTTTTGAACATTTTGATGTGGTCCCCGACATCCTTTGCCTGGCCAAAGCCATGGGCGCGGGGATGCCCATCGGTGCCTTTGTTTCTTCCGGGGAAATTATGGAAACACTCACGCACCATCCGGCACTGGGGCATATCACAACCTTTGGCGGGCATCCGGTGAGCGCCGCCGCAGCCCTTGCCGGATTGCAGGTTTTACTGGATGAAAAACTTCCCGGAAAAACAGATGCAAAAGGTAAATTGTTTGTCCGGTTGCTTTCACCGCATCCGTTGATAAAAGGAATCAGGCAGATCGGTTTGATGCTGGGTGTGGAACTGCAAACGTCGGAACAGATAACCCAATTATTAAAAGTTTTTCTTGAGGAAGGCATTGTGGTTGACCGGTTTTTGTTCAACGATGCAAGTTTCCGCATTGCCCCTCCCCTGACCATCACCGAAGAAGAAATCCGCATGGTATCGGAAAAAATAATGCATTGTTTAGAAAAATTGAAAGATGAAGAAAATTAGTTTTTTAGTCGGTTTGCTGGCAATATTGGCCATGTCGCTGCAGGCACAGGACAGGATCACAGGAAAAAATTTTGCCAGCCGCTCGCAGGTGATTGCCCAACACGGAATGGCCGCGACCAGCCAGCCGTTAGCCACACAGGTAGCCCTCGATATTTTAAAAAAAGGTGGGAATGCCATTGATGCATCCATTGCTGCCGATGCCGTCCTGGGGTTGATGGAACCAACCGGAAGCGGTATGGGTGGCGACCTTTTTGCCATTGTGTGGGATGCCAAAACACAAAAACTTTACGGGATCAACTCAAGCGGTCCATCTCCCAAATCGCTCACATTACAGTATTTTAAAGACAATGGTTATCAATATATCCCTGCTCACGGGCCTCTGCCGGTTTCGGTTCCCGGTTGTGTGGATGGCTGGAATAAACTGCACAAACGGTAACAAAACAAAGTTTTAACTAACACATACACAAGGATGCCGGTTTACAACCTGATTGAAGAAACTGTTTTTCCAGACCCTTCCATGGCCGACCACGACGGCTTGCTGGCCATTGGCGGTGATTTGTCTCCCGAAAGGTTGTTGTTGGCCTATTCCACAGGTATTTTTCCCTGGTATTCAACCGGACAACCCATACTGTGGTGGTCGCCCGATCCGAGGATGGTGTTATTTCCCAATCAGTTTAAACGTCACAAAAACCTGCGGCGCCTGCTTGAACAAAATAAATTTGAAGTGCGTTTCGACCATGATTTCAATCAGGTTATCGAATTGTGCAGCCACATACCGCGGAAAGGACAGGAAGATACCTGGATTACGGATGAAATGAAAAAAGCATACATAAACCTCCATCATCTTGGTTTTTGTCATTCGGCGGAAACATACCATAACGGGAAACTGGCCGGGGGACTTTACGGCATTTCCCTCGGTGGTGTGTTTTTCGGTGAATCCATGTTTCATCTCGTTACCGATGCTTCCAAAGTGGCCTTGTGGCATCTTGTTGACTTTTGCCTGTCTCATGATTTCGACATGATTGATGTGCAGCAGGAAACGGCCCACCTGCAAAGTATGGGTGCCGTTGCTGTGGATCGTGGAAAGTTTTTACTTTTACTCAATGAAAGTCTGAAAAAACAAACCTTAAAAGGTAAATGGTTGTATAAATAATTTGTTAGAAAAAAGAGGAATTAATTATTACATCAAAAAAATTCTTTAATTAGCAGCAAATAATATTTGACAAATGGAAAAAGAGAAAAAATATATGCAGGAGGCCATTAATCTGGCGATGGAGAATGTTGATGTTGTTAACGGGGGGCCCTTTGGTGCGGTGGTCGTAAAGGATGGTGAAATTGTTGGCCGGGGAATTAATGAAGTAACACGGACAAACGACCCTACGGCCCATGCCGAGATTATTGCCATCAGGGATGCCTGCCGGAACCTGAATACCTATACCCTTGAAGGTTGCGGACTTTATACAAGCTGTGAACCCTGTCCCATGTGCCTGGGCGCGATATATTGGGCCAACATTAGCGAATTGTATTATGCGGCAACCAAAGAAGATGCCGCCCGTGCCGATTTCAGCGATGCTTTTATTTACAAAGAGTTTTCACTGCCGAAAGATCAAAGAAAAATACCTTCAACCCAACTGATGCGCGAGGCCGCTGTTAAAGTTTTTGAAAAATGGATGGCCAGTGACAAAAAAACCCCATACTAACACGGCACAACACAGTTGGCGGATTAAACATGAAAGATTTGCCTGTCAAATCTCCAAAATGCAATGGGCTGATCAAACCCGATTTTGTGTTTTTACAGGGCAAAGCATCCGTGGTGATGAATGAACTTTTGTAAAATATTTAGAAAGGACATCGCATGGCAGCCTATAAGAACCGCTGGCTTGACTTGAAGTCAGCGGATCGGAAAATATTAGTCGCTTTCCACAAGAACCACTTCCCCAAAGAAACCTGTCATTTTGTGTAAAAAGACTTCTCTGTGGCCCCGTTTAGAGTTAAAACAAAGAACAGACTTCCTTCTCAATACCAGTTGACATTTTAACATCCGGACTTTACCTGGCCAGGCTCATTAATGGCAAATCCGTTTCTGTGGTGCGGAAAATGATGAAGAGATGAGTCCGGAGGAATAGAATCTGGAGTCCGGAATTTTAATATGAAACCGGAAAAATTAGCTTGCCACGGGATGAATCCCGTAACTCAGAATTCATTTTCACTCCGTGAAAACCCCCTGTTCCCGAAGGGAAAAACGATCCCTCAGACCATGGCTTTAGCCGTGGGCAAAAAGAAAAAAAGCAGTTCTTTCCGAAGCACGTATTTCTATTTCCTATAGACATCCCCCGAACCGTTAGCCACAACATTAACATATTCGGGTGAACCATAATAGGTGAGATCGCCCGAACCGTTAAGTGTAGCATCAATCCGGTTAACCACATTCACAACAATATCCCCTGAGCCGCTACTTTTAACACTCACATTTACTGCCGTCAGCCCATAAGCATTCAGGTCGCCCGAACCAACGATTTTTGTACTGAGGCCGGCTGCCTTTCCCTTGAGTTTTACATCCCCCGAACCCGAGACATAAATACCACATTCATCAAGTTGAAGCCCGGATGCCGTCACATCACCGGAACCGGTAATATTAAGTTTAAAAGTACCCCTGACGCCGGAGAGGTTTACATCCCCCGAACCTGAAATCTTCAGTTCAAGGTTAACTGCTTCCATGTCGGCCCTGAGGTCGCCTGAGCCACTGATGCCGATGTGAACATTTTTGCCTTTTACCGGCCCTTTGCAAACAATGTCACCTGAACCCGAATTGAGTAATTTATACAGCGAGGGCATGGTAACATACACATTCAGCACGTGAACATTCCTGAATTGACCTTTGGAGGTAATAGTCAGTACGCCATCATCCACCTTGGTAATGATCCTGTCAATGATGTCCTGGTCGGCCTTCACAGTTACCGAAGTTTTCTCACCATAGCTGATGTAAACATCTGCAAAAGTGTTCTGGCTTATGCTTGAGAACGGACCCACCTTTCTTTCCTGTGTTGCCACCTGCGCCTGCAAAGGGATTACAGCCAGGAAAATGATGAGGGTAAAAACGGTTTGTAATGCTATTTTTAATGTTGTTTTCATAATGCTAATTTTTTATTTTGATTTTAAAAATTTTATTTCGCTTTCAGGTTTACATTGCCATACTTACTTTGAATATTTACTTTTGATCGGGGCTCAGTTCCTTTCCCGATTATCCCTCTATATACAGAACTGCTTGTGGTTTTCACCCTGTAATTAAATTTTGCAAGCGGTTCGGGATAATTTAAGGTACAATATTCCATTTCGGCATCAATGGAATAGGTGGCATTTTCTGAAATGTTCAGGTTTACCGTTCCGTATTTGTTGATAACTGACAATTCTTCAAATCCGTTATGAATCAATGAGACAGAAACGTTTCCGTAAGATGTGTTCAAGGACATGGTATTGGCTAACTCTTTGATATTGATTGTGGAATATTTTACCGTTCCCTCAAAACGGCCGACAGAATCAATATTTACAGTACCCCCTTCCAGTTCAAGTTGCAGGGTACCGGCATTATTTATTTTAATTTTAGAATATTTTGAGCTCATGTCTGCTTTCTTCGTGGAATACAAACTAAACCCGGAGTAGTTGATGTAAATATCCCCGCTTTCAAAATGGTTGATATGGCCTTTGCCGTAATCCACTTTAAACTTGTTTTCGGCAGCATTCAGCGCGTTGACGTTTATTGAGCCGTATTCGCTGGTGATGTTGGCTGTTCCGTCAACAGTGGCAACGAAGGCATCGCCATACTTTTGCTTTAGATCGAGGTTTACCTGTCGGGGCATAAAAATTTCAAGCTTCAGGTGCACGCTTATTTTGTTTTTATTATTCCGTTTTGGAGCCAGTTTACAGTTTACCGACACTTCTTTTCTGTTACCCGTTATATTCCAGATCACGCGGTTAAATTCTTGTTCGGCTTTCTCCTGATCGTTGGTTTCCACCACTGCGGTTAACTTTACGGAGATTTCATTTTTGTCCCAGTTTTCGCAGGTAATGCTTCCGGTTTCCTGGTTAATGATCAGGTTGGCCATGGACTGTACAGGAAAGCTCTTATCAAAAAAGACCTTTTCTATACCTTGTGATCCGGCCTGCAATTGATTTGCAACAAAAATAATTGCAATGGCGAAAAATGCTGTCATCAAATATCTTTTTTTCATAATTTTAATAATTATTGTTAATAAAGTTGTGAATTGGCAATGTCAAGCTGGCTGATGATGTGGTCAACCACTTCCGTTTTTTTCCTCTGTGTATTGATCAGTGCAGCTTTCAGGGCCTTGTTGTCAGGGTTTTTTATAAAATCTTTTTGAATTGCCGCCAGGCTGATATCAATATTTTCCAGTTGCTCTCCGGCCTCCTGCTTTGCCATGCGGGCTTCATCGGGGTTCAGGGCATAACGGTCAATTTCATTTAATTTTTCAGCGGTTTTGGTATCGTAATAAGCCAGCGTATTTTGGATATCTTCGGGCAGGATGATGGTATGGGCAACTGCATTTTGATCATGCGGTTTATTGATCAATATCCTCACCGCGAGGTAAGCGATTGACATCAGGATCAACAACACGGCACTTGCCTTAAGCACGGGATATAAATACCGCAGTTTATTTTTTGAACCCGGAAGCTGATCCAGTTTCCCGAGAAACCGTTCTTTATGCCCGGGTGAAGGTTCTTTGTTATCGAAAAAACCCCTGTTCCTTTTTATTTTATCTTCCAGTATTGACATATTAACAATCTTTTAATTATTTATCGGATTGATAAGGTGAGCCTTTTGATCTTCAATTTCTTTCAACAGTCGTTGCTTCGCCCTTGAATATCTTGTCCTCGCATTGTTGTATGAGATATTAAGGATTTCCGCTATTTCTTCATGATCGTACCCCTCAAACAGGTGCAGTGCCAAAACGATACGGTAGCGGTCAGGGAGTGTTTCCATTGTGCGGGCCACATCTTCAATCCGGCCGAAAACATTTCCGGCATAGCTGTCATCCGTTTGAGTTGTATCTTCCAATTCTATTTCCTCCACCTCAAGGCTTTCCGTTTCTTTTCTGACCCTTAATTTATCCAGCGACTTGTTCACCACGATTCTTTTCAGCCACGAGCCGAAACTGCCCGTGCCTTTAAAGCCGTTGAGCTTCCTGAAAGCATCCAGAAAGGCCTCCTGCATGATGTCTTCTGCCTCGGCAGGATTGTTCAATATCCGGTAACTTGTGTTGTACATGGCTTTGTAGTATAAATCATATAACCTGACCTGCGCCTTCCTGTCATTGTTCCTGCAACCTTCAATGAGGTTGCGATGAATATCGTAGTTTTTGTTTTCGCCCGTCATGGTTTGTTTCTGAGTTAATGACGTAGGGTTTTCTGTATTGTTACAGCTTCATCTTAAAAAAATATTCTGAAAACACCGAATGTTGATAAAGCCGGATGAAATCATTACATTTGTAGTATAAACATTATGATTCGTAAAACAATCTAAAGATACAACAACCAATAATATCATCATGAAACTAACAAAAACTCACATCAAACTCATTCAGAAACAACTGAACGGCATGGGTTACAATGCCGGCCCGGTTGACGGCATCGCCGGTGAAAAAACGAAAAATGCTTTATTACAAGTGCCCGGCAACACGGGCAACTGGCCTTTTAAACGACAGGCTATTGCTTATATTCAGCAACTTTGCCAAAAAAACGGCATTGATGCAGGGCCTGTTGATGGATACTGGGGGCCACAAACCGATTATGCTTACAGCGTATTCAGTGAATTTCTGGAAACCGGGATTATGCCTTCTCCCTGGCGGGATGAAGCCCCCCTCGTGGAATACAATCCACACAACTGGCCGGTCGAACAACAGGCATTGCTGGAGCAATTTTACGGAGAAATCGGGGAAAACCAAGTGATGTTTGACCTCCCCTTTCCTCACCGGCTGTCATGGGACAAGCGTAAAGTGGTTCACCGAATTTCATGTCATCAAAAAGTGAGTGACAGCCTGAATAATGTTCTGACCAATGTGCTCAACCATTACGGTCTGGAAGAAATCAGAAGGTTACGGCTCGATATTTGGGGTGGTTGTCTGAGTGTACGCAAAAAACGCGGTGGCACAAGCTGGTCAACCCATGCCTGGGGCATCGCCATGGATTACGACCCGGATCATAATGCCTTGCGGTGGGGACGCGACCGGGCTGCCTTTGCCCGTCCCGAATATGACAAATGGTGGGAATGCTGGGAAAAAGAAGGATGGGTAAGCCTGGGACGGAAAAAGAATTATGACTGGATGCACGTGCAGGCGGCAAAGATTGAATAGGTTGTCAGGATAAGATAAAAATCTCATGGCTTTGATTCTTTCTATCCTTTCAGGATGAACCCGGAATACGAATAGGCGATAAAAAAACTGCCCGCTTGTAAAAACCAACCAAGCGGGCAGCATTATGTTTAAGAATAATTTTCAGATGACCTATTTCAAAATACCTTTGCTGATCACCAGCCGTTGTATCTGGTTCGTCCCTTCATAGATCTGGCAAAGCTTGGCATCGCGCATCATTTTTTCTACCAGATAGTCGTGCGAATAACCTTCGCCGGCCATAACCTGAACTGCATCGGTAGTAACCCGCATGGCCACATCCGAGGCATACAGTTTAGCCATGGCCGAAAGCTGATTGGCCGTTCTTTGTTTGTTATCGTAAGCCCAGGCTGCATGCCATGTTACCATGCGGGCCGCTTCAATTTCAACAGCCATATCAGCCAGCATAAAGCTCACACCCTGGTTTACGGTAATGGGTTTTCCAAACTGGATACGGTTTTTTGCCCAGTCACGGGAGGTTTCAAACGCTTCACGGGCATTCCCGATACTCAGGGCAGCCACGCCGGTACGCGTCCGTTCAAAAGTCTTCATGGCCAGCAGGAAACCATGTCCCTCCTGCCCTATCCTGTTTTCAACGGGAACTTCCACATCATGGAACTTAAACTCGGTTTGCACCGAAGCACGTTGTCCCATCTTCTCAAGGTTGCTCACCACTTCCACACCGGGCGAATCGGCAGGCACAACAAAAGCAGTCAGGCTCCTTGCCCCTTTTTCAAGGTTGGTAATGGCAAATACGGTAATGAATGTTGAAACACTCCCATTGGTAATGTATCGCTTGTGGCCGTTCAGGATGTATTTATCCCCGTGAAGTATGGCCTGTGTTTTAATCCCGGCGACATCCGACCCGGCATTGGGTTCGGTGAGTGCATAAGCGGCAACACCTTGCGCTTCAACTATTTGCCCGAAAAATTTCTTTTTCTGTTCATCCGAAGCACCGAGGTATAACGGGGTTAAGGCCAATGTATTGGCATCCATACAAATACCGATTCCCACGCATCCGGCACCAAACTCTTCCGAAGCCAGTGCACTTTCAAAAATCGTGTTGCCCTGGCCGCCATAGATGGGATCCATGGGACCGTTCATCAGTCCTTCCCTGTAAGCTTGTTTTACAATATCCCAGGGGAATTCGGCTAGTGTATCATACTTTCTTGCATTGGGACGCATGTATTTATCTGCAAAGTCCCTGTACCTTTCCCTTAATTCAATTTGTTTTGGCTCAAGCGAGAAATCAACCATATTAATTAATTTTTTAAATGTTAATGACTTAAAAATAAAGGTTGCGATGGGTTACAAAAGTACATTTTTAACTTGAATAATCCCATGCTTAACAGTTATTATTTGAAACAGGTTATGACCGGCCATTGATTTTTTATCAGGGATATACCTATTTTTGAAGAAAAATTATCCGGTTTTGTTATACCAGTCTTATAAAAAAGGTTTCAGGCGTTATCTTCAACTTGAAAGGGGATTATCTTCCAACACCCTGGATGCTTATCTTCATGATGTGGATTTGCTGTTCCGCTTTTTGTCGGAAGCTGAAAATGGAAAGAGCCTCAAGGCCGTTCATCTTGAAGACCTTCGAGGTTTCCTGACTTTTATCAACGAAATGAACCTGGGTACTGTTTCACAGGCAAGGATCATTTCGGGCATCAAATCATTTTTCCGGTTTTTGATGCTTGAAAAAGTTGTCCGGTCCGATCCTTCCGAACTGCTGGAATCGCCCCGGAAAGGAAGAAAATTACCGGAAGTATTAACACTGCATGAGACTACCGCCATCATTGACTCTGTTGATCTTTCCAGACCGGAAGGGGAACGCAACAAGGCCATCCTGGAGATGTTGTATGGATGCGGTTTACGTGTTTCCGAACTGATCGGGCTTCACCTGTCGGACCTGCATTTTAAGGAGGGGCTGATAGTTGTCACCGGAAAAGGTAATAAGCAACGCCTGATCCCTGTGGGTGATGTTGCACAAAAGCAGGTTATGATCTATAAGGATCAGGTCCGGATTCATCAGGCCCCGGTTAAAAAAGCGGAGGATATTTTGTTTCTGAACAATCGTGGCGGGCCGTTAAGCCGACAGATGATTTTTATCTTGGTACGCCGGCAGGCTGAAAAAGCGGGCATCCGGAAAAAAATCAGCCCGCATACTTTCAGGCATTCCTTTGCCACCCACCTGGTGCAGAACGGGGCCGACCTCAGGGCCGTGCAACAGTTACTGGGCCATGTTTCCATCACAACCACCGAAATATACACCCATTTAAACCAGGAGGATCTGCGAAAAGCGATATTAAAATATCATCCGAGAAACCGTTGAGCATAAATATCGGGCGTTCTAAATGGCCCGATACGTCCCGGGAAACCAAGAACGAGGCAAAAAAAAAAACGGATTCCTTAAAACGGCTTAAAATGATCCTGTTCGTAAGCCGGAGCATGAAACCCTCATGCACAGGTATATTGTCAGCCAGTGGTTTTAGCCCAACCCGCCTGCCAAATCCGTCAGTTGACGAAAGCGGGCAGGCATAATTTAAAACCCGGTTGAGCCCTGGTCTTTTGCCCGGACAAACAGAAAAAAACCAGGCAACGGATACTTCCTTAATCCGCTACCTGGTTTTTTTGGCTCAACCGGGCCTTAAATTCTATTATGTTATGGGCTTTTATTCTTTTTTCAATGCGTATTTAAGTCCAATTGATAGTGTCATTCCATAATGTTTTGCTTTTCCATTTGAGAAATAATCCTCCTTTGTTATACTCGTAAAACTTTGTTGGTAAGCAAATGACGTAAATAGTAAAAATCGTTTCTTAAATTTATAACCTGAACCGGAACCAGGTTCATTCAGACCGTTTCAATCCGGCCGTCATCATTGACAAGCACACCGAAATTCATATAAACCAGTTTGTCGTCGCGGAAAAAGAAATCCATCATACTGACATCGTAGGACAACCGGACATCATTGTTGTCATGTTCGGTTTCATAATAGGAATAACCTTTTGATTTCATCAGTTTTTCCAGGTCATTGCGCTGCATACCCATTATCTTCTTTCCGAAAAGGTTGGTTTCGGGATGATCGGTTTCAATGCCGGCAAGTATTTGGGCTGACAGTCCGACAAAAAACACTGAAAAACCTTTGTCCCAGTAATGCAAAAGGGTGGTATGCATTTCCCCGTCTTCATCAATATCATCAATTTCATCAATTTCATCAACTTCATCAGGTTTACCGAAACCAGCCATAAAATCTTTCATTTTGGTGCCGAATTTAATTTCCCCCAAACCTATATCCGGTTTTATTTCGTAAGTGGTCAACATTTTATCAGGTTTTATTCAATTAATTTTTACAAATATAAATATCCTGCGAAATGGCGAATGTTATTTTTACTTAAAAGGGGAATCGGGTTCTTTGGCCATTTCGCGGTAAACCATTTTATCCATCCAATTAGGAAAGAACTTGTTCAGGAAAACGGTTAACTTTCCCTGGCTTGTCAAAACCAGTGAGTTCCTGTGACGTTTAACAGCCCGATAAATATGCGTTGCCACTTCTTCGGCGCTCATCATTTTCTGTTCGTCACGGGGAGATTCGCCCTGGCGGCTGCCGTCGGCAGTAAGTGAAGAATTCCGGATATTCGAACTTGTAAATCCCGGATAAGCCATCAACACATGCAAGCCCTTTTTCAGGTTCTCAATCCGAAGGCATTCCATAAACCCTTTCATGGCAAATTTGGAGGCTGAATAGCCGGTCCGTCCGGGAAGCCCTTTTAGCCCGGCGATGGAGGAAATGCCGACCACGCTGCCCTTTTCTTTCAACAGATGGGGAAGGGCATATTTCGTACAGTAAACCGTCCCCCGGAAATTAACGTCCATCAGTTTTTTTATTACCTTCAGGTCAACGTCTTCAAAGCGTGCACGCATGGATATCCCTGCATTATTGATCAAAACATCAATTTTCCCAAACTGTTCAACGGCTGTAAAGATGAGGTTCTTGCAATCGGCTTCAATACTCACATCCATTTTGGCAAAAGCCACATCCCCGCCTTTCAGTTTGATGTCTTCGGCCACCTCGATAAGCAATTCATGACGGCGTGCCCCGATAACAACCTTTGACCCATGGCGGGCAAATTCATAAGCCAGTGCTTTGCCAATTCCCGAAGTGGCTCCTGTAATGACCACAACTTTGTCTTTCATTTATCTGGTTTTAATGATATAAATATGTAACTCTTCCGGCTCAAACAGATACTACCTTCTGCTTTTCAGATGCCTGTCCATTTCCCGTTTCGAGTCTTTTTCTTTAAGGGATTCCCGTTTGTCGTAATAGTGTTTTCCCCGGGCCAGGGCAATTTCCAGCTTAGCCAGCCCCCTGTCGTTGATGAACAGGGTGACGGGCACGAGTGTCATGCCCTTTTCCCTGACCTTGGTATGAAGTTTTCGCAGTTCCCTCGCTGTCAGCAACAGCTTGCGGTCACGCTTGGCAATGTGATTATTGTAGGTTCCGTAAGAGTATTCGGCAATGTGCATGCCCCTGACGAAAAGTTCACCGTTTTCAAAATAGCAGTACGAGTCGGCCAGGCTGGCTTTCCCGCCGCGAATGGATTTGATTTCGGTGCCGGTAAGTACAATGCCTGCCACAAACTTTTCTGCCAGGTGATATTCCCACGAAATCCTTTTATTTTTTATTTTGATGTTGTTGGCCACAAGTTTGCTGAAAGTTATTTACTGTCGCCCAAAATAATGGGCAGTCCGTCTTTACTGTTTCCGATGATTACAATTTTTGTATTCGGTGATTCGGCCAGTTTCAGCGTGGCACTGATGCCTTTTTCGCGCAATATCTTATCTGTCAGGCTGGCGTTTAGAATTTCGTTTGCTTTGGCTTTTCCCATTGCATCTATGCGTTGACGTTCAGCCTCCTTACTTGCTTTTTCAATTTTAAATTTATATTCGAGCGATTCCTGCTCCTGCTTCAATTTGGTTTCGATGGCCGACTTGATGGTGGGTGGAAGGATGATCGAACGGATCAGCACCCGGTTGAGATCAACATATTTGTTTTTTAGGATTTTCCGGGTTTCATCATAAATCTCAACCTGAATGGCATCGCGCTTGGTCGAATAGATTTGCTCGGGTGTATAGCGGCCGATGACGCTTCGGGCCGAGGATCGCAGTGCCGGAATGACGACCCGCCCCAGATAATTGGTACCGATTCTGGCGTGAAGCAGTCCCAGTTTCGAATATTGAGGTTTATACCATACCGATACATCTGCCTTGATTTCGAGGCCGTTGGAGGAAAGGACATTCATTTCTTCGGCCATTTCCTGCTGACGGGTTTCATAAACCACCATCTTATTCCAGGGCGCCATAAAATGGAAGCCTTCCCCATAGGTTTGGGTTGTGTCAATCCCGCCTGAAAATGTTTTAAACATTACCCCCGCATGTCCTGCTTCGATGGTAATGGTCATCCGGTTCCAGAAAATAACGAGAAAAATAATGGCAGCCACCACCACGATGATGGGTATTGCCTTTTTTAAATTGAATTCTTGTTGTGCCATCTTTTTGATTTTTAATGATTAGAAAGTTTGACAAAGATACGGATAAGGGAGCATATAAAGTGAGTGGCTGGTATGATGTTTTTTTGGGCGCTGATACCTGTTGATTTTTATTATTTTTTAGACGCTGATGTTCGCGGATTGGTTATGATCTGATCTGCGTTTTTCTGCGTAAATCTGCGTCTGTATTTTTTCATCGCTGATGTTCGCGGATTGGTTATGATCTGATCTGCGTTTTTCTGCGTAAATCTGTGTCTGTATTTTTGACGCTGATGTTCGCGGATTGATTATGATCTGATCTGCGTTTTTCTGCGTAAATCTGCGTCTGTATTTTTGACGCTGATGTTCGCGGATTGATTATGATCTGATCTGCGTTTTTCTGCGTAAATCTGCGTCTGTATTTTTAACGCTGAT